>JBEKLA010000266.1:0-5477 GCA_050010455.1 Binataceae bacterium (SeqCode)
GATCCGCATCTCGACACCACGGCGTTTGACTTTCATCGAAACAAAGTGAGAGAGGCGAAGCACCGAAGTGGATGGTTGCTCTCCGCTGCCCGATGGAATCGATACCTTAAGCGCGATTCGAATGCCCTTGTCGATGAGTTGCACGCTTGCGATCAATTCGCCGATTGCCGCTGGAGCTTCGGTTTCGGACGCAAGCCGCTGGCGCCAGTCCGAAGCAATCGCAAGAATCTGATCGACGTCTGAGATTTCGGTTCCGGACTCTTGGAGTGCGGCAATCGTTCTGGAAGTTCATTGTAATTGTGTTGTTGGCCGATGAACCTTCGGCGGCCGTGACGCGATTTATCAACGCCGCAAAGATTCGAGTACCGCCGACCAGTTTTTAGTTACGGGCGTCCACGCACCGCACCGCAACTAAATCATCTTTGGAGCGTCATGCGTTCTGATTGGAAAGCATCGACAAATGGGGTTCCGCGGCAACTACCAGAACAATCGAGATGGAACGTGACTAATCCCGGGTTACGACAATCACATTCGGTCTGGACGGTGCAGGATGTTGCAGCATTTTTGAGAATGAGCAGGAGATCGGTTTATCGGATGGCGAAGCGCCGGGCGTTGCCGTGCTTTCGCGTCAGCGGACATGTGCGCTTCCTGGCCAGCGAAATAGTGAAGCGGTCGAGCGGGTCGAGCGAAGAAAAGAGATCTGCAGAGACGGCGGGGATCGAATCGGACGAGTACTTGAGCGCAATCGTGGCAAATACCTTTGAACAACGATCGCCCAAAGAAAGACTGTAGTTTCTCGCACCGCCGCAGAACGCGAGTGCCTGATCGGTTCCAGGCGCCAGCGCTTGCACGGCCTCTGTTGGCCGTCCTTGGCGTCGTCTGGGGCTGCGCGGTCGGGCCAAACTACCGGCAGCCAAAGATTCCAGTGGAGTCTGGGTGGAGCGAAGCGGCCGCGAACAAAAATACCGGACCCAGCCAAACCGGCCTCGATCAATGGTGGCTGGTATTCAAAGACCCCGAGCTTACTGCCCTCGTAGAGCGCGCCATCAGGGCTAATCTCGATCTGCAGTTGGCGGAAGCGCGGATTCATGAAGCACGGGCGACCACGCGGATCGAGGCCGCACCGTTGTGGCCCGAGTTTGATGCGACCGGCTCTTTCTCGCGAACCTTGCAGAGTCAGAACGCGGCTCAGATCGGAAGCACCTCGCCTTCGGCAGGACCCGTCATTTCAGATCAGCCCATGAATCTTTACCAGCCGGGCTTCGACGCAAGCTGGGAGATTGACGTGTTCGGTGGAACGCGGCGCTCGGTTGAATCGGCCCAGGCGAGCTTCGAGGCATCGATTTACGACCGCAACGATGTGCTTCTGATGCTGCTCGGCGAAGTAGCGAGCGGCTACATCGATTTACGCTCCTATCAGACGCAGCTGGAGGTCACCGAGAATAATCTTGCTGCGCAAACCGGTACGCTGAAGCTGACACGCGCCCGCTACGAAGGGGGCCTCGCGAGCGACCTCGACGTCGCACAACAGGAGGCGCAGGTCGCGTCAACCGCGTCACAGATTCCCACGTTGGAGACCTCGTGCCGCCAATCGATTCACGGACTTGGTATTTTGCTGGGCGAGCAGCCAGACGCTCTTTCGGAGGAACTGAGTTCTCCCGCGCCTATTCCGGTCGCACCGCCAGAATTGCCGCTCGGGCTGCCGTCTGAACTCTTGCGCCGGCGCCCCGATATACGCCGCGACGAAAAAAAGCTGGCTGCCACAGTCGCCAACATCGGGGTGGCCACCGCAGACCTTTTTCCCAAGTTTTCTCTTACCGGCGCCACCCAATTGCAAAGTATCAGCGTAAGCAATCTTCTCTCCGAAGGAAGTCTCTACTGGACTTTCGGACCAACCGTCACGTGGCCGATATTTCAGGGCGGCAAGATAGTCGCCAATATCGACAAGTCTGACGCGCAGAGAGACGAAGCTCTCATCACCTATCAGCAGACTATTCTGAACGCGCTCGAAGAAGTGGAAAACGAGATCGTAGCCTACACTCGCGAGCGTGAGCGGTACCAGCATCTGCTGACGGCCGTCAGCGCGAGTCGACGAGCGCTAGAGCTTTCGACTGAGCTTTATCTGGGCGGTCTGAAGAACTTCCTTGATGTACTCGATGCACAACGCACCTTGCTCTCGTCTGAAAACGACCTGGCCGCCAGCCAAGCCGCGGTCTCGAAAGATCTGGTAGCGCTGGACAAAGCTTTGGGTGGGGGATGGCAGGGCTTCCAGTACGACGCGAAGCAATCCCTGCCCGCAGTCAAAGTGCTGGATGATTAGCGCGTTATGCCCGGAGGCAGTGAGAAAATGGACCAGGCCGACACAGTTCATAACGGAGGAGGCAGCAGCCCGTCGCAAGGCAGAGGAAGCGAGCCGCGTGCAAGCAACTCGCATCGCGGCGTGATTATCAATTCCAAAAAATCGCGCTCCCGGCGCAAACTTCTGTTCGTAGCGGTCAGCATCGCAGCGATAGCGATCGTATCGACCGTGATGATTCAACGGCACTATCAGAACACCGGCGCCCAGGATTGGGTAGCCGCCAAAATCTCAAGAGGTTCGATCGTTCGTGTCGTCACCGCCACAGGCACCGTCGATCCGGTTATCACCGTTCAGGTCGGGAGCTACGTGTCTGGTCCGATCACCGCAATTTATGCCGATTACAACTCTCCGGTTAAGGCCGGCCAGCTTATCGCCAAGATCGATCCGCGCCCCTTTCAGGTGAAAGTCGATGAGGCCAAGGCGGCGCTGGCCAATGCGACTGCACAACTCCACAAAGACATCGCGGACCAGAAGTACAAGCGAGTCGCGTACCAAAGGTACGCGACCCTCCTCAAGGAAAGGGCCGTTTCCCAAGACGCGTTCGACAGCGCTCAGAGCGCGTCCGAGCAGGTGACCGCCCAAATTGAGCTTGACCGCGCGACGATTCAACAACAGCAAGCCAGCCTACGCGATGCAGAACTGAATCTTAAGTACACCGACATTGTTTCCCCGGTCAGCGGCACGACCATCGCGCGAGAGGTGGACGTCGGGCAGACGGTCGCAGCAAGTTTTCAGACGCCGACGCTCTTCTTGATCGCGAAGGATTTAACCAAGATGCAAGTCGATTCGAACGTGAGCGAAGCCGACATTGGAGAGGTACGCGCCGGACAGAAGGCGAAGTTCACGGTGGACGCCTATGACCGCGCCTTCGAAGGCGTAGTCACGCAAGTCCGCCGTAACCCCACCACGGTGCAGAATGTCGTAACCTACGATGTCGTGATCACGGCTGATAACCCGCAAATGATGCTGGCGCCGGGCATGACGGCAAACGTCAAGATCATCACACAGGAGCGCAGAAACGTGCTGCGCGCGCCGCTGCAGGCGGTTAGGTACGAGTCTGCAGGCGTATCTCAAGACAGTGAGGGATCGGCGCCAGAAGATCTTCAGGCTTTTCTCTGGATCCCGGATGGTGCGCAGAGAAAACGCTTGCCGGTAATGACTGGAGTCCGCGGTGCCAAATTCGTGGAAATAATCAGCGACCGCATTCGTCTAGGCGATATGATCTTTGTCGAACCGGCAGCGCTGCCCGAAACCGGGTCCGCCAATCAGCTTCCTCCTCCACCGCCGGGAATGCCGTGACCGAAATCGCCAACCCCGTTATCGAACTCTCCAGACTCACCAAGCGTTACGAGTTGGGAGAGATCTCGGTCACCGCTCTGCACGAAGTATCGCTCTCGATTGCGCGCGGCGAGTTCGTCGCGATTATGGGAGCATCAGGTTCTGGAAAATCCACCCTGTTGAATCTTTTGGGGTGCCTGGATCAAGCTACCTCCGGATACTATCGGCTGGAGGGCACAGATGTCGGGGGTCTCGACGAGCCCTCCCTCGCTCATGTTCGAAGTCTCAAGGTAGGCTTCGTGTTTCAGAGTTACAATCTGCTTTCCAGAACGACCGCCCTGGAAAATGTCGAAATGCCACTGATCTATTCGGGCCTGCCATCCGACGGTCGGGAACGCGCCGCGCAGTTGCTGGATCTCATTGGCCTCGGGGACCGTTCACAACACTATCCAAACCAGCTATCCGGCGGGCAGCAACAGCGAGTCGCGATCGCGAGGGCACTGGTCAACGATCCAGCCATCCTTCTCGCCGACGAGCCGACTGGAAACCTCGACTCGAAAAGCTCCCTGGAAATCATCGCGATTATCCGCAGACTCAACGAGGAACACGGACTTACGGTCGTTCTCGTAACGCATGAACCTGACATCGCCGCCTACGCCGATCGGGTCATCACGCTGCGCGACGGCGTCATCGTCTCGGACGTTCAAAATCAACGGACCCCGTCTACTGACTCACTTCGCCACTACGCTGCGTCTTCCGATTCTTCGGCTGCGGATGGGGAACAACGCGAGCGCTCAATTTCCGAGCAACGCTCTTGGTCGCAGAAAGAGCCGGTGCGTACCAGCGCCTTCGCCGGGATGATGGTGCGGAGCGCATGGACAGCGATCAATCGCAACCTGCTGCGCTCGGCTCTTACCGTACTCGGAATCCTGATCGGAGTTGCGGCATTAATCGCGACCGTAACGGTCAGCCGGGAGGCCGGCCAGCACGTCCGCCAACAGATCGAGGGCCTGGGTACCAACCTGCTGATCGTCTTTCCGGGAGCGACCACCTCGTCGGGAGCCAGCGAAGGATTTGGGAGCCGCTCGACACTAACTGTGGACGATGCCGAAGCCATATCGGAGAATGCTCCTTCAGTAGCGTTCGTCACCTACAGCAATCGACAGGTAGCGCAGGTCGTCTATCGCGACCGCAATTGGAGCACGACGGTCGAAGGCGTAAGCGCAAGCTATTTCGCGGTACGTGATTGGTCGGTGGCCATCGGACGGAGCTTTATACCGCAGGAAGACCTCGGCGGAGCGCGTGTCGGCATCCTCGGCCAAACCGTCGCGAAGACGCTCTTCGACGATGCGGATCCGACCGGCTCGACGATCCGAATTGGCGGGGTGCAGATCGAAGTCATCGGGGTGCTTACGCCCAAAGGGCGCACCGGATTCGGCCAAGATCAAGATGACATCGTTTTGGTGCCTTTCAACACCGCTCAGGCCCGAATCATCGGCGTGACCGCGCCGACCACCCAGGTGACAAACAGCAATCCCGTTTTTAATGCATCCTCCAATCCTCTCGGCGTAGCGCGGAAAATTGCGGGAGTTGTTGGAACCATCTTTGTAAAGAGCCGCAGCCCAGAACTTAGCGGGCAGGCGATGGCGGAAGTAGGACAGGTTCTTCGCCGTCGTCATCGCCGGCCACAAGATCAGTCCGACGACTTTACGATCAGAAACATCAACGACCTGATCAATGTCGCGCAAGGCGCGACTCACGCGCTGTCCTTGCTTCTCGCCTCGGTAGCCGCGATTTCGCTTGCGGTCGGAGGTATCGGCATCATGAACATATTGCTGGT
>JBEKLA010000267.1:0-5456 GCA_050010455.1 Binataceae bacterium (SeqCode)
ATCATGTGGGCGAGAGCCTCCGGCGAGCCCGCCATAACGAGGAGACTGACCGTCCCGGCCACCATCATTGCCATCGTCGCAGTCACAACTATCAGCTCAAACCGCTGCTCCCACTCGAGCATCAGACAAACTATCGCCGTAGCCAATCCGAATGTCACCGCATAGCCAGTCGCTACCGTGGTTCCCGCGGCCAGCGCCACGAGCAGCAAACTCAATCCGACCGTCAGCGCCATCCTTGGGCCCGCGCCCGGACGCCCGACGGCATACGCGAGGATCGGCGTCGGCGCGAACAGCATCAGCAACACGCCCACAAACGGCACTACTCCCGCAGCCAGGAAGAGCGCCGCGGTCAGCGCGGCGGCACGGAGCATTCCGATTACGGACTTGCGGGTCACGGCCTTCTGGCTCACACCCCCATCGTAGAGAATGGCAACAGCGCCAGGATTCTGGCCCGCTTGATCGCAACCGTCAGGGCACGCTGATGCTTGGCGCAGTTACCAGTAACCCGGCTGGGCACTATCTTACCGCCTTCAGTGATGAAGGTCTGCAACGTGCGCACGTCCTTGTAGTCAACCTTGAGGGTCTTCTCGGCGCAAAAACGGCACACCTTGCGCCGCATACCGGTGCGCCGACGCATCCCGCCGCGGTCGCCCGGGCGTCCCTCGCCAGTTCGGTCCCCCTCGCCGCGCGGCCCGCCGCGCCCGCGTCCCTGCGAACCCGCATCCTGACCGCGCTCGAACATTTCGTTATCGGCCATCGTTAACCTTCAGTGTAATCTTTTGATTTGTCCTGTATGGGCGCAACCGCTATCGACGCTGCTCTTCAACGCCGCTCGACTTCGCTTGCCACCACTTCCAGTTGCCGTTCTCTTATTCCGCTTCTCGAATCACGCCAGATGGCGCGTAAGGCACCCACCACGCGCACCTGATGCCCGGTCTTCAGGCTCGCTCCCAGCTCACGCCCGGTCTCGCCCGACAATACGACTTCCATCTCAAGTCCCTCGCCCGTCTCGCCGCAATCGACTGTTAGCCGCAGAAGGGGCTTGCCGCTTGGGGTCGAGCGAATATCGGGCTGACGAGAGATCTCCCCCCAGAGCTCAATTCGATTCCGTCCCACCGTCGGATTCCGCCGGCTCGGATGTTTCATCCTCGCCGCCTTCAGCCTCAGCAGCCTCCCCCATTTCTGCCGTCTCTCGCGACGACGCCGCTGCGGCGGCGGCCGCCCTGCTTTCGGCCAGCTTCTGCTTGCGTGATTCTATCTCGCCGCGAAGCTTGGCCGCGTCGGCTTCCGGCGCAACCAGCACTGACAGATAGCGCAGCACGTCGTCGGCCAGCTTGAGGTTGCGCTCCAGTTCATTCATCGCCGCTCCGGGAGCGGCGTAATCGAAGCGGATGTAATGGCCCCGGCGCTCGCGGCCGATATTGTAGGCCAACTCCCGCGAACCCCACACGTCGGTCTCGATGAGTTCGCCGCCGCTGCCAGCGACGATTCCCTCGAAACGCTTGATGCTTTCGTTGATCTGCGCTTCGCCCAAGTCGGAGCGCAGAATAAAGATAGTCTCGTAGCGACGCACTCGGTCCTCCTTTTGGTTCACACGCTATGAGCCCCCGAAAAATGGATCGGGAGCAAGGAGTAAAACCAGCGTAAGCCTAACATCCCATCGGATGCGCCTCAAGCCCGTCCTGCGGGCGGATTGGGCAAAGCGTAAGGGAAAGTAAAATCGAGATTGGGCGGCATTTTCTTTTTTAATCCAGCTTAGCCCGCAGCAAAACGTTGAGTTTATTCTTTGAGTATTAAATCCTGAAGCCCGCGACGGTGCACCCGCCGCTGTCTGTTCCAGGAGGTAACATGTGCGCCAGCCCTAGCTTAAAAATCTCCTCTCTGCTTATCGCAGCGCTTGTAGCCTTCATCACCCTCGCGATACCGGCCGGCGGCGCGGAATCATTCGGAAAAAGCCCGGCGTCTTCGTTTGGCTTTGACGTGTCATCACGATATGTGCTTGCAGCGGTTCGGCTCCCCGGCGCGCTCGAGCATCGTGGCGTGGTGCTGTTGTCCGCGCAGAGCGCAATCGAAATTTCGGAGCCAGGTTTTGTCAATGGCGCGATCCCGGTCGACGTCGATGCTCTGACCGAGTTCAGCGAGAGCCCGGGAGCCTTTACCGACTTCACCGGATGGGCGCAAATCTTCGGCGCGCTTGGCATCTCAACCGACAGCGAAGTGATCGTTTACGACGACGGCGAGATGAAGTTCGCATCGCGCGTTCGATTCCTGCTCTTCTATTTCGGGGTTCGCCGCACGTTTATCGTAAACGGCGGTTACAACGCTCTGCTGCCGCTGATTGCCGACGGCCGTCTAACAGAGACTGCGCCGGGCGTGCCGGCGACCGCCATCTTCGACGCTAAGGTCCGGGATAATCCGATTCACCTGGTGGACAGCCAGGATGTCCTGGCGATGCTTGGAAATCCGTTCGTGACCCTGCTCGACGTTCGCACCGTTGGGGAATACGACGGATGCGTGTTGCTCCCCGGCATTACCCGAGGCGGACACATTCCGGGTGCGCGAAATTTGCCGGTCGAAAACCTGCTGACTCCTCAAGCCAGCGCGTCCGACTTCTTTTTTCTCGATCCGCCGGACCAGCTTCGGCGTATCTTTTCCAATTTCGCACTAAAGCCTAACGACAAAATCGTCGTTTACTGCCACGACGGTGCGAAATCATCGCTGGCCGCAACCGCTCTCATCGACGCCGGCTACAAAAACGTGTCGCTCTACTATCTGAGCTATCTCGACTGGCAGAGCAACCCGGCCAATCCGGTCGAGTCGATTAGTCCCTGCAGCTAGCCCCACAGCTAATTGTAAGCGGAGAATAGCTCCGCATCTGAGCGGCAGTTCTTTGTAACGCCGCTTTAACAAGATGCAAAATGTTGAAATTGTCTTTAGTAGTCCTGTACTCCTGATTACACCAAAAAGGGCGTCGGCGAATTCGGCGCGACGGATTCTGCCAGCTCAGAGGGCACCATGCTGAAGAAATCTCGTGCAGTTCTTCGTAACTCCGGCATCCGAACCACCCGCTACCGGCAATTCCGATTGAGTTGGTTGGTCCTGATTTTGACCTTGACGGCAACCTCTCTGTGGAAGGTCGACGCATTCGCGGCGCAACCCGATATGTCGAATGTCGATGACATTTTGCAGGGCGACCTCTATCTGCTTCGCGACGACGATATCGCTTTTGTTCAAGCGTTCTCGAACCAAAACACCGGCGATTATGGGAGCTTGCAAATCGTCGCCCCGACCTCGAATTCGGGTTTTGCGACGCCGTCCTCCAATATTATTGTACAGGGGTTTCCACCACCGGGTTTTAATCCGGAGAGCGCGATCACCATCGGACGATTCTACAATTCGCCCAACGACATCATTTTAACCGCGGGCGAGGAGGGGCAAAATGGGGAGCAGAATTCCTGGTTTCTCAATGTCCATGATGTAAAGAGCGGGGTAAACTTCAACCAGGGCTTGCCGTCCTTTTTCAGCCCATCATCTCCCCGAGTCGGGATGCAACTGGTCAAGGGCGATTTTTACGGCGCCGGATTTGACGACGCCGCCATAATCTACTTCACGGGCGATTCTCCCAGACAGGTCGCAATTAGTCTGATCATTCCTTCGGACCCTCAGACCAACGACTCGTTACTGGTGGTCACCCCTCCACTGACGGCCTCCACCAGCAACGGATTAGTGCCGGAAACAGGCACCCTCGTGGCCGGCGACTTCGCCGGCGGCAGCGGCATGCCCAACAGCAATATCTTCGGACTGGCAGCACTGCTGAGTGACAACCAGACTGTTCAGTTTTACACCGTCACTCCGAACCTTCAGATAACCCCCGGAGAATCGATTAAACTGCCTCAGCCGCTCGGCTCCGGAAACGTTCCCTTAGGCATTCCTGCAGCCCTCGTGGCAGGCCGTTTCCGCGGCACCAATAACGATGAGCTGGCCGTCGTCGGAACTACCGGCGGAGGAGGCATTGGCATCGTCTCCATCGCGATCGATCCGGCCACGCTCAAGCCAACAATCGTGCAGACCGCGCAGTTGCAGCCAGGTACTTCGATTGCCACCCTCGCGGCCGAAGCCGCGCCCTTGACCGGGATGTTCGGTGTGCGCGATCAACTCGTTCTCGGGTATACAACCACAAATTCAGCGGGAATTCCTGACGGGATCGTTCAGATAGGCAGTTTCGACGATACCTTTACGTTCCAGTCTGCGAGTTACACCTCGCTTGATCAAGGAAGCTCCAACGCTTGCGTGTTGGATGTCGCGCCCGGCAACTTCGACAACCGCAATGGCGGCGGTCAGCGACTGCCTAATCCTGAATTGGCGGTGTTCGTTCTGCAGGGGCCAACCAACAACAATTTCGCCTGCGTCACCAGCTCACCGGTGAGTAATTCTTTTAAATTGGCTGCGCAGATCTTCCAATTAAACACGGCGAGCTCCAGTTGGCTTCTGCCCAATCCCAGCGAGATCGTCCTCAATGGGTTTATCCCCGCCGGTGATGTCGCAATACACTCGCGAATGGCTATCGGCGACTTACAAGGACGATCGCTTCGTCTCGGCGCGCCCGATAAAGTGACGATCGAGGGACAGCTTCAGCCGGATATCGTGCTCGGCATCCCTCCGATGCACGTCGATTACGTCAACCCGAACTTTGTCTTCAATCAGGATACCCATCCGGGCTGCCAAAGCCCGCCCACACCCTGCAACCTCAATCTTACGGTGAGGCCTAGTGTGCCCGCGCCTAGCACTGGATTCTCGACCCAATTCAACTTCAGCTCCAGCACGTCAACCAGCTCCAGCCGCAGGAACACGACCAGCTTTGGATTGGCTGTTCAGGGCACTGCGGAGGCCGGATATAGCTACGGTCTGCCCGGCGTCGCGAGCGTATCAGTACAGTTAAAGACCTCCCTTAAGTACACCCACGACCATCGGGTTTCCAAGGCGTACAATACCTACAGTTCGAAGAGCGACAGCCTGAGCGCGACCACCGGCTTCGCCGATCATATTTTCTTCAGCCAATCGCGACAGAATATCTACTACTATCCAGTGCTCGGCCAGATGACGTGTCCGTCAACGACGCCGAATTGCACCTCGGACCAAATGACGCAGCTCTATGTCGACTTTTCAGCGCCGGACCGCGTCACCAAAGCCGACTTGGATGACACCACCCTGGATTGGTATCAACCTGGCCACGAGCCCGGCAACGTCCTGACCTATCCCTGGGATGAAAGCCAACTGCAAGGCCAGTTCAGCGATACGCTAGCGCCGCAGACCACGACTCCCGCGCCCTGCCGCGGCACGGATACTTCGGAGACCGCCTATTCCACGAGCTGGAGTGGGGCTTCTCAACAGAGCAAGACCAGTGGATCGGCCAACGCATTTTCGACCGACACGTCGCTTTCGGTCACCGGTGACGC
>JBEKLA010000268.1:0-5865 GCA_050010455.1 Binataceae bacterium (SeqCode)
AACTCTGTCGCGAGACTTTCAGCAGGTTTCAGCGTATCGATATGAAAAGCGCAAGCGCAACCGACGTTAAGAACAGGTTTGGCGAATATCTCGAACAAGCGCGGACCGAGCCGATCGAGGTCCGGAAGACGGGCCGGCCCGTCGCCGTACTGATCGCATGGGACGAATACGAGCGGCTGCGCGCGCTGGACGACGCATGGTGGGCCGAGCAGGCCAGGAGGGCGGAGCACAAGGGCTACGCCGGCCCCGCGGCCGTGATGAAGCTGATCAGTGGGCGGATGCGTGAGAAAACTGGATCTGACACATGATGCGTTCAAGTTTCTCGATCACTTGCCGGCGAAGCAATTCCGGCAGGTGGTTACCAAAGTCTTCGCGCTGATGGAGAATCCCGAGCCTCAGGATTCGAAGGCGCTAGCTGGTTTTGAGTACCGGCGCGCCGATATCGGTGAATACCGGATCGTGTACCGGTTTGATCGAGATTTTCTTTTCGTCGCGGTGATCGCCAAACGCAACGATAGCGAGGTCTATAAGCTGCTGAAGCACAAGCGCTGAAGAAGCGCCGACGCGGCTGAAGGTTTCCCCCCAGCGCGCCGGTTGTTGTATAGTCGGCGCCTAATACCGCAAGTGAGGTGACGGCACGTATGCTGTTTTATAATTCGCTGGGGCCGAATCCGCGCGCGCTGCGGATGTTTCTGGCCGAAAAAGGAATTACCCTCCCGACGCGCGAACTCGACGTCCTGGCGGCGGACAATCGCAAGCCGCCCTACGTCGAACGCAATCCGGGCGGGCAGATGCCGGCGTTGGAACTCGACAACGGCAAGTGTATCGGCGAGACGGTCGCGATCTTCGAATATCTCGAAGAGACCCATCCCAAACCGCCGCTGGTCGGATCGACGCCCGAGGAGCGCGCCGAAACGCGCCAATGGCAGCGCCGCGTCGAGCTCCAGATCACCGAGCATCTTTACAACGCCTTCCGCTACGGCGAGGGAATCGACCTCTTCAAAACGCGGATGCGCGTGCTGCCCGAAGCGGCGCCGGGCCTCAAACGGATCGTGCAGGACAAGCTCAAGTGGCTCGACGGCCTGATGGACGGCAAGCAGTTCATCGCGGGCGACCGGTTCACGATCGCGGATATCATCCTGTATTGCGCGCTCGATTTCGGCGCCGGCGTGGGCCAGCCGATCGATCCGTCGCTGAGCCGGATCAAGGCGTGGTTCGATCGCGTCGACGCGCGTCCCAGCGCCAAGGCGAGCCTGCATCCGTTGTCGGCGCAGGTTAAGATGAAGGGATGACGAGTTACAGGCGTCGCGCCAAGGCGGGACGGTCCGGGAAATGAGCGCAGGCGATAGCGCAGAAATAATCCGCCAGTTGACCGCGCTCTGCCGCGCCAAGAGTGGAGATCCCGGCGCGAAGGTGAGCGAGATTGGGGCGCTGCCGGGGCACGCCGGCTTCAGCTACAGCTTCGTGCTCGAAACCCAATCGGGAGGCGCCGCGCGCCGCGAGAAGCTGGTGCTCAGGCTGGCGCCAGCCGGAGTGCGGATCTCGGGAACGTCGGACGTGGTGCGCCAGGCGCGGGTGATGGCGTCGCTGGACGGCACCAACGTTCCGGTGCCGCCGGTGCGATGGTACGACCAGGATCCGGCGTGGTTCGGCCGTCCGTTTTATGTGGTGGGATTTGTCGAGGGCCATACGCTGTTGCCCGAGCAGCCTCAGCTCGATCGCAAGGGAATCAACCGGCTTGCGCGCGAAGGAATCCGCGCGCTGTACGCGTTGCATCAGCTCGACTGGCGCTCGCGGCAGGACGCATGGGGAGAGCCGTTCCCGTTTGACGAGGAGTTCAAGCGCCTGGCCTATCTGCTCGATCGGCCGACGCTCGATCCTGAGATGGTGAAGCTCGCGCCGCGGCTGCGCGAGCGGCTGCTTGCGACGATGCCGGCCGATCCGCGGATCGGATTAGTGCACGGCGACTTCCAGTGGTCGAATCTGCTGATGAAGGACGGCAAGCTGCTGGCGGTAATCGATTGGGAGCTGTGCCTGATCGGCGCGGTGATGATCGATCTCGGATGGTTTTGCCTGTTCTGCGACGCCGATAGCTGGGTCAGCAACGGGCTTAGGCCGGACAATTGCCTGACGCCGGAGGAGATCACGGATTTGTACAGCGACGTCGCGAATCGCTCGGTGAGCGAAGAGGTGCGGTGGTTCCGCGCACTGGCGGGCTATCGTTTTGGCGTAATCACGGTTTTCAACGTGATGCTGCATCGGCGCGGCAAGCGAATCGATCCGCTGTGGGAGGAAATCGGGCGCTCGGGATCGCGCCTGTTCGAGCGCGGCCTCGAAATCCTCGGCTGACTCGCCCGATACTGACCTCGCCGCGCGATCGCTAGTGCGCCGGGGAGGCAGACGCAGCGGGCGCGGACGGCGCATGAGGCAGCGTCTTGATGTCGGCGTCGATCGCGGCACACAGATCCTTGGCGGCCGACGGCGAATAGTCGCCGGTCACCAGCGCCTGGACGCGCAAATCGGGGCCGATCAGAATGAGAGCGGCCTGATCCGACGGCGCGCCGATCTTGTGGCTGACATCGCCCTTCCAATCGAGCAGGACGCCGTTGCCGCCCCCCATCAGCTTGATCATGTTCGCGACCAGGCTCTTCGGCATCAAGGAAGACGCTCCGCTCAAGTCCAGCACCGGAACGATCAGAATCGGCTCGCCGCGCTCCTCGTCCCACTTCGCGAGGTTATCGCCGAAGCGATCGCCGAGAGCGTCGCCCCATCGCCGGCTGGAATCCGCATTGCGGCGGTTGCTGCTGAACACGAGAAAGGCTCGATGAGCGAACTCCGATGCCCGGAACTCGCGTCCGCCCACGGAGAGCATCCCGGAAAGATCCAGAGGGGTTCCGGGCTTGAGCGCGGGATCAGCCGCGGCGGCGCCGGCGATAAAAAGCATCGCGGCGAGGGCGAACGGATGAAGCAACATACGGCGCCTTGGCTGCGAGATCTTCTTCAACATCGCTAGTCCGCCATCGCGGCGAAGGCGCGCTCGAAGTCGGCGAGCGCCGCCCGGTCGAACAGCACCATCTCGACCTTGTGCAGCGAAGCCCGGCTTTTCAGATGGTCGCGGATTTCGTCGAGCATCACCTCGGCGCACCGGCGCATCGGGAAGCCCGCGACACCGGTGCCGATCGCGGGAAACGCGATCGACCTGAGCTTGTTTTCGACCGCGCGCTTGAGCGCGTTGCGCGTGGCGCGGCGCAGCATCGCCTCGGACGTCACGCCCCCGAGCTGCATGCTCGCGGCGTGAATCACGAAGCGGGCCTTGAGCTTGCCGCCCGTGGTGATCGCGGCCTCGCCGAGAGCGATCGCGCCGATCCGGTCGCATTCGGCCTGGATTTCAGGGCCGCCCTTTTTGCGAATCGCGCCGGCGACTCCCGCGCCGAGTTGCAGATCGTTGTTGGCGGCGTTGACGATCGCGTCGGTGTCCGCATCGGTCAAGTCGCCCTGGCGCAGCACAATCCTCGAGCGCCATCCTGTAGCCATAGAATCTCCCCGTCAGCGCAAAGCTCCGCGATTTATCTGCTATTATCGCACATCGTCGGATGAGCCCAAGGGTGAGAGGCGGGGAATGTGTGCGGCGGCGCGGGATTGTGACGCGCCGCGCCGCCGGGCTGGGCGCGGTCGTCGCGATCGCGCTGCTGGCGGGATGTGGCGGCAGCGGCGCATCAGTGAAGCCGCCCGGTTACGTGCAGGCCGAACTCGAAACCTCGCCGATTTCGCTCGATCCGCGGCTGGCGACGGACGCGATCTCGACGCGCGTGTCGGAACTGATTTTCGAATCGCTAATGGAGCTCGACGCGCGCGGAAATTATATCGGCGGGCTCGCGGAAAATTTCCAGCGGCTGTCGCCGACCGAGATTCGATTCAACCTGCGCCGTGGAATCCGCTTCAGCGACGGCCGGCCGCTGACCGCGGCCGACGTCAAATACACTTACGAATCGGTGATGGACGCGGCGGTCGCTTCGCCCAAGCGCGCGGCGCTCGAGCCGCTGGCCTCGGTTGCGGCGCCCGACGATTACACCATCGTGATGACCACGCGGCGTCCGTACGCGGCGGCGATGGAGCTGGCGACAATCGGAGTGGTGCCGCGCGGCTCGCCGGTGCGCGGCGCGGCGCTGCCGCCGGGCAGCGGCCGATTCAGGCTGGATAGCTTCACACGCGACGAATCGCTGATACTTGCGCGCAACGGGGCGCGTCCCGCCGCGGATGCGATCGCGGGAGTGGTGTTCAAGATCGTGCCCGATCCGACGGTGCGCGCGCTGGAGCTTGCCAAGGGCGTCGCCGATTTTGCCGAGAACAATATCCAGCCCGATCTGCTGCGATATCTGCGGGCGCGGCCGGAGCTCAGCGTCAGGCAGTTTCCCGGCACCGCTTACGATTACATCGCGTTCAATTTTCGCGATCCCAGGCTGCGCGACGTGCGCGTGCGCCGCGCGATCGCGCTTGCGATCGATCGCGACGCGATCGTGCGCGCGATGCTGCTGGGAACGGCGCGCGTCGCGAGCGGGATGATCGCGCCGGAGAACTGGGCGTTCGAATCCGACGTCACGCGCTATCATTATGATCCGGAAGCGGCCAGGCGGTTGCTCGACCAGGCCGGCTATCCCGAGCCCGCAGGCAATAGCCGGCGCATGCGCTTCACGCTGGTTTACAAGACCACGCCCGAGGGCCGGCGCCTGGCGGAGGCGTTTCAGGCAATGCTCAAGCGGGTCGGAATCGGAATCGATATCCGCAGCAACGAGTGGGCGACGTTTTACAGCGACGTGCAGCGCGGCAATTTCGATCTCACTTCGATGCGATGGGTCGGAATCATCGACCCGCATCATTACTATCAGGTGTTCGACTCGCGGATGGTGCCGCCGCACGGATTGAATCGCGGCGCGTATGCGAATCCCGCGATGGACCGGCTGCTGGAGGCCGCCGAGGTCGCCTTCGAGCCGGCGCGGCGGCGCGAAATCTACGCCGAAGTGCAGCGGCTCGCCGCGGACGATCTTCCCTACGTATCGCTGTGGTGGCAAGACAACGTGGTGGTGATGAGCAAACGGATCGCGGGGTTTGCGCCCTACCCCAACGGCAGCCTGATTTCGTTTTCGGATCTGGTTTTCGATTCGGGGGCGGCGCGATGATCGCGTATCCGCTGAGACGAATCGCCGCGCTGTTCCCGGTCGCGCTGGGCGTCGCCACGCTCACGTTCGCGCTGATCCATCTGGTGCCGGGCGATCCGGTGATCGCGATGCTGGGTGAGAGCGCGGCGCCGGCCGACGTCGAAGGGCTGCGCCATCAGTTGGGGCTCGACCGGCCGCTTGGCGCGCAATACCTGTCTTTCCTCGCGGGGATCGCGCGGGGAGACCTCGGCAAATCGATCACGTCGCGAGCGCTTTCCCGCGACGCTCGAGCTCGCGGGCGCGGGATTGATCGTGGCGATCGCGATCGCGATTCCGCTCGGCGTGATCGCGGGCGCCAATCCCGGCGGCGCCGCCGACGTGGGCGCGATGGGCTTCGCGATTCTCGGCATCTCGATACCGCATCTGTATCTCGGACCGCTGCTGATGATCGTGTTCTCGCTCGATCTCGGATGGCTGCCGCTGACCGGGCGCGGCGGACTGGCGCATCTCGTGCTGCCCGCGATCACGCTCGGCACCGCGATGGCGGCGGTGCTGGCGCGGATGCTTCGCCAGAGCCTGATTGGCGTGCGCGGCGCCGGCCGACGTCGAAGGGCTGCGCCATCAGTTGGGGCTCGACCGGCCGCTTGGCGCGCAATACCTGTCTTTCCTCGCGGGGATCGCGCGGGGAGACCTCGGCAAATCGATCACG
>JBEKLA010000269.1:0-5347 GCA_050010455.1 Binataceae bacterium (SeqCode)
AAGCCGCCAGCGGGCTTGTCTCGGACTATAGCTTCGCTATTGAAGCCGACCGTGGGCGGGCTCTTCAGCTCTTCAAGGCGGGCAGCCTTTTTACCCGCGGCCTTGCGGCGCGCGTTCTCCTCCAGATCGGCCATGGCGAAGAAGGGGCGCCGCGCGTGAACCCAGCACGCCGCCTCCCGGACCGGGCCAGGCTTTCGGTCCGCCAGATAGAGCCTGTTGTAGCCGTCATAGGCGTCCGCCTGCAGGATGCCGAATAGCCCGCCAGATGCGCCTGCGGATGCTCGCCCCGGCGATCACGCGAGTAGTAGAACATCGCCGCGGGCGGCCCGACGCCGCCGAAGGGCTTGTCGTCTCGAACATAAATCCAGCACCGCCCGGTATCGGTCTTGCCTTCGGCCAGAACCGGCACGGTCGTATCGTCGCCATGCAGGCGCTCGGCCGCCATGACGTGAGATTCCACCAAGTGAAGGAGCGGATCGAGCGCCGTACAGACCGAGCCCACCGCGTCGGCCATGGTCGACAGCGCGATCGGCACGCCTTCCAGCGCATAGCGCTCGGCCTGGCGATTCAAAGGCTGGTGCTGACCGAACTTCTCGAACACGATCATCGCCAGCAAGCTCGCCCCCGCCCAGCCCCGCGCAATCACATGGAACGGCGCCGGCGCTTGCGAGATCTTCTCGCAGTCGCGGCAGGTGAACTTCTCCCGAACCGTCTCGATCACCTTCCACTGCCGAGGCTGCGTTTCCAGCGTCCGGGTAATGTCCTCGCCGAGTTTGCGCAGGCGATTGCCGCCACAGCATTCGCAGGCCGTCGGCGGGTCGATCACCACGCGCTCGCGCGGAAGATGATCGGGGAATGTATTGCGCTCGGGACGCTTGCGCGTAAATCCGGCGACCGTCGTCGTTTTGGCGACGGCTTTCCCCGCGGCCAGTTCGTCTTCTGTCGCGCTGGCTTCCAGTTCTTCGAAGGTGAGCGCCAGTTGGTCGATCAGCCGCGCCGAGCGCTCCGACCGCTGCCCGTAGACCTGACGCTCCAGTTTCGCGATCCGAAGCTTCTGCTGCGCGATCAGCGCCATGTCTTCGGACGCTTTCGCCCGCGCCACCGCCAGTTCCGCCGCAACTTCCAGGCCCTTGGTCCGCGCAACGGCCAGCGCCGCTTTCAGGGCGGCGTTTTCTCGGGCAAGACCTTGGGCAAGAGCGGCGCGAGCGGCATCCATGAGACGAAGTGAATCATAAATCGCGTGATTTGAGGCGCCCTAAAATGCACGCGACCCCAATTTTTTCGGCTCAATCGCTCTCTAACCAGCGCTTTTTGGTCGCCAGGTCAGTTGCGGATTTCGCCAGTCGATCCCTTCGAGCGAGGGCCTGCAGGAATATCCCTCCTGGTGAGTCTGACGAATCATCGACCGAGGTAGTCTGGGTTCTGGACCCGCGACATCCCCTGTACGGGCGATCCTTCCGCGTGATCCGCCGCTCGACGCATCGAGGGGGTAATTTTCCGCCTTCATATGAAGTCGAGCACCGCAATGGATCGACATTGCTTATCCCAGTGGCAGCAACTGAAAAGTATGTCCTGGACGCGAATCAGACTAAATTGAGCATCGAGGCGATTCGGGATCTTGTCTCAGTGGCGGAATGTCTCGAAAATCATGAATATCGACCCAATGATGCTTTGGACGACGCTGTCGCCAGCGTTGCGGCGTCAAATCGTCGACGACGTCGCCGCGGTTCTTGCGGAGGTATCTCGTGAAGTCCGAACTGGTCAAGCCGACCCACCTGGCGCGCAGGGCGGTTGTTTACATTCGACAGTCGACGCCACACCAGATCGTAAGCAATCAAGAGAGCCTGCGGCTGCAGTACGCGCTTCGCGAGCGCGCCCACGAACTTGGATGGCATGAAGCCGACATCGACGTGATCGACGCCGATCTCGGTTTGAGCGGTGCTTCCGCCGCGCAACGGAACGGCTTTAAGGAACTCGTCGGCCGGGTCGGACTCAGCGAGGTGGGACTGATTTTGTCGATCGATGTGACGCGGCTCGCGCGCAACTGTTCCGACTGGTACCCGCTCTTGGACATCTGTGGTCTGCGCGGTTGCCTCATCGCCGATCGAGATGGGGTCTATGATCCCGGCAGCGCCAACGGTCGTCTGCTTCTCGGTCTGAAGGGGACAATATCGGAACTTGAGCTGCATACGATTCGCAGCCGCCTGACGACCGGCCTGCTTGCCAAGGCCGAGCGCGGCGATCTTGCGCTTAACCTGCCGATCGGCCTCATGCGCGATCTGAGCGGTGTGGTCGTCAAGGATCCCGACATCGCGGTTCAGGAGCGGCTTGGGCTTGTGTTCCAGACCTTCCTCAAGTTCCGCACCGTGGCCAAAGTCATGCGCGTGCTAAATGATCGTGGTCTCGACCTGCCGCGCCGCGACCGGCATGGCGATTTGCGCTGGGCGCGAGCGACGGTCTCGGCGGTGTCGACGATCCTAAAGAATCCCGCCTACGCAGGCGCCTTTGTCTATGGGCGGACCCGCACACGGAGGGTCGCGCGCGAAGGCGGCTCGTCGGGAAAGGTGGCGCGGCCAATTGAGGAATGGCGGATCGTCGTGAAGGACCGGTATCCGCCCTACATCGACTGGCCTACTTATGAAAAAATCCGCGATATCGTAAGAGACAACCGAGCCGAATACATGCGCATCAAAACGAGAGGCGCGCCCCGCGATGGCGATCTTCTACTGCACGGCATCGCTTGGTGCGCTCGATGTGGTCACAAGATGTACGTTCGCTACAAAGGCGGCGGGGAGTACGTCTGCAATCATCTGCGCTCCCACGAGGGCTTACCGGCTTGCCAGCACATCCGCGCTTCGCGCGTGGATGCGGCGGTGGCTGATGCGTTCTTGACGGCCCTGGCGCCCGCCGAACTTGACGCGCTGTCGCGAGCCCGCCGGGCACAGCAGCAGGTCGACTCGGCGCTGCGCACCAGCGCGGAACGAGAGCTCGAGCGGAAGCGGTATGCTGCGGCGCTGGCAGAACGCCAGTTCAACCGCGTCGACCCCGACAATCGTCTCGTCGCCGGCGAGCTCGAGCGTCGCTGGGAAGCAGCGTTGAGCGAGGTCCGGGCGGCTGAGGAGGCGCTCGCCGGCCGAGCCCCGCCTCAGGCCATCACTCAAATAGCGATGGGCAAGGCCCTCCACGGCAAGGTCGTCGCCCTGGCCGGACACCTGCCACAGATCTGGGCGGCCGAAGCCACGACAGACGCTCAGCGCAAGGCGCTATTGCGATGCCTGGTCGAAAAAGTCGTTCTCGACCGCGGCGAGCGGGATATCGCTCTGGTCAGGATCGTGTGGCGAGGCGGCGCTGTGACAGACCTCGAAGTGAAAATGAGGGTGAACTCCGTCGCCCGCCTCACGCGAGGCGGGGAAATGCGCGACCGCCTGCTCGATCTCGCACGCGCCGGCGTGCCCGACGATGAAATCGCCGACGTCCTCACCGGCGAAGGCCACCGATCGCCAAATTGCGCGGAAAAGGTCCTGCCGATCACCGTGCAGCGGATCCGGCTCGACGCCGGGATCAAGGTGTCGGTGCAGCGCAACCGATGGTCCCACGATTGCAGCGCGCTCAGCGCCACAGAATTAGCCGCCAGGCTGAATATCCCAGTAAACTGGCTTTATGTTCAGATCAGGCAGAAGCGCCTCCTGATCGATCGTCAGCCGACCGGAGCCTACCTGTTCCGAAATTCTCCTTCCGTGATGGATGCGATCCGCAACCTCCGAAACCATACCATCAGCCACATCGACCTGAAAATCTGTCACCCTCACCAGGAGGGGCATCAACATGCGTGATCGATCGAACGGATCGATTGGCGTGTTCGGGAGCGGGTGTGGAGACCCACCATCGCCCACTAAAATGAGCAAGAACATAAACAAAATAGTGCAAATCTTCGGGGTCTGAATCGCAACGCACATGCAAATCGATCTCTCCAATCTGCCAGTCGATACAGATCTTTTGCACCCTGGCACGGGACATGGTGGCCAAAATCGAGAGCCGCGACAGCGAGATCGAGCGCATTCAGCTCAATCTCGCCCCTCCCGATTGCGACGATGTTCTCTCGCGTACTCAAGCAGTTCCGACACACCAAATAACAGGAGCAAGAAGCCGCAAATGACCTCGGCGGAAGCCAAAACTCTGGCAAGGCTGCTGTGCGGGATAATATCCCCGTAGCCCACGGTGCCGCGGGCGGTAAACGATGGCTGCGTCCCGACCCAATGTCGGCAAATCGAGGACAGCGACCACTTCTCCTGGGCTGACGAGATCTCCCAGCCGTTTGCTCATCTCGAAGGTCTCACCCGCGTTGATCGCGCCGCTGCGCGCCGCCTCGCCTGTGAACCTCGTCACCGGGATGGGTTCTCCCGTGACTGCGGACTCATCGAGCGACGCATTTAGACTGGTAATTTGCCCATCGACAGGAACTACCTCACCGGCGCGCACAATGATCCCGTCTCCGATGGCGACCTTATCAATTGGGATGTCTTCGAACGACCCGCCTGTTTTGCGATGCGCCACCCGTGGCGCTCGATCGATAAGAGACTTGAGGTCCCGCTCCGCGCGTCCGACCGCAAAATCTTCCAGCACGCCGCCGCCGGCATACATGATGGCGACGACCACTCCGGCCAGTGTCTGGCCTAGCGCCAGCGCGGCGGCCATCGATACGAATGCAACCGCATCGACACCCATCCTTCCCGCCAGAACGTCGCGAGCGATCGAGATTGCGAGACCCGCGACCACAGGAAGCGTGCCCGCCGCCCATATCCACTGGGCAAGCCCGTTGTGCCCCGTGAAAGCGGCGGCGAGTCCGGCGGCAAGCCCAGCTAACGCGATTATTATCAGGGCGCGGCGTAGCGTCCGCTCGTTGATCATCTATTTGTCGGCTCAAACATCTTGGCGCCGGACCTTCGCTTTCGCGAACATAGAGGCCCGTTGCAACGAAGGTAGAAATGGCGCGGGCGCCTCACGGACATTTGGGTCCACATCGTCCTTTGAGGCGTAAGGGCCAGCGAGGAACCCAGTTTTGAAGCCCGTCGCGGTTTGGCGCTGAATCGCGACGTAAAAGCGTTCAGCCATTTGAGATTGCCTTTCGTTTTCCGCTCGAAAATATCAACACTCTCACAATTGTATCACTTGGTTACGAAAATTAAGCTGTGTGCGGGCAATTGTCGCTCACGATGTTACACCTGCGCGACATCGCAGAGCGGAAAACGGGATACCCGCGCAAGCGGGCGCGATCAGGTATTGACGAGCCGCGCGATGGCAAAGGCCGCGGTGGCCGCAAGAGAGCCGACAATCGCTGTTTGCAGCG
>JBEKLA010000270.1:0-5708 GCA_050010455.1 Binataceae bacterium (SeqCode)
GTTCCAGTTCTTCTATAACACCGGCGGCGGTTACGGCGATCCGATCGAGCGCAATCCCGAGGCGGTGCGAACCGACCTCGACCGAGGCGTCCAGTCGCTCCCGGTTGCAGCACGAGTCTACGGAGTTGTGGCGAAGTTCGATCCGGCGACGAAATCCCACACCGTAGATCTCGAGGCGACCCGCAACGCGCGCGAGCAATGCCGCCGCGATCGCGCCGCGCGCGCGATTCCGGTTAAGGACTGGATCGCCGGACAGCGCAACCGCCTGCTTAATCAGGATTTCGGCCGCGAAGTCAAAGCTATGTACAACGACGTGTTCGGAATCTCCGAGCGATGGGGCCGCGAGTTTCGCGAGTTCTGGAATCTTCCGGACGATTTTACCTTCAAGCCGTGAACACTCATCGGAGCGCGCGATGAATAGTTATCCGAAAGATTTAATCCGCGACCTGATCGACGGCCGCTTGCCTTGGCAGACGACCAAGCAGGTCATGAGCGATTTCAAAGATGCGGGTCGCTTCGAGACTTATATCGAAATCCTCCAGGAGCGGGTGCCGTGGAAAGAGCGTATCCTGCTCCCCATCGGCGAGCATCTTTACATAGTCCAAAAGGAGCAGGACCGAATAGTCAAATGCGATTGCGGTCATGAGTTCTGCCCATATACTGAAAACTGGAAACTGGCCGCATCTATTTTCGTTCGCGATAATGAAGAAAAGCTCGAGGACGTTTATCCCGGCGCGCGCAAGTGCGATCCGAATTGGATGGAGATCCGCGAGTACTATTGCCCGGGATGCATGACCCAGCTCGAAACCGAAGCGGTCACGCCCGGCTACCCGATCGTGTTCGATTTCGTCCCTGACCTCGAAGGCTTTTATCGCGATTGGCTCAAAAAGCCGCTCTAAAATTAAATAACCTTGACTCAAAGAGAGCTATTGCGCTTTACTTGTCTCCAATCGATACAACCATAACCAGACGCTAACGTTCGGAAGCGATAGCAGAGGGAATATGCGGAAAGCATTATTGGCCGCAATTGTCGCGACATCTTTATCCTTGTGGAGCGGCAGCCTCGAGTCCGCTTATGCGAAGAATCTGGCGTGCCAAGGGGCGCAGGCCGCTGTAGAAGTAACCACGCCTGGCTCGTTGCAGGAACCCCCGACTTTTTCGGCCGGCATCGTAGAGACGATGGGATCGCAGCGGGGAGCCGGGGAATTATTGCCTGCTGCTTTATTCACTGGCGGATCCGCACTGTGGTCAGTCACAGTCAGCGGGTCGATTTTCACCGGCGGAAACCTGACCAGTAATAGGTTACTGGGATCCTCCGTTGTTCTTACTTGCTCGTATACGTTGGATCCAACCTCGTCTGCCACTTCGAGCGGAGGCAACACTCTGCAGACTCTGGTCTGGAATCCGGTCTCCGGCAACCCCGTCGGCTGTCAGATTCAGTTCACCGATGAGGTCTACCTGATCGCGAACGGGGCGGCAGGGGTAATGATCGACAACAATCTTGCCGGCGAAGGCAGGCCCGGCGCCGGGACCTGCCTCCTGCCGTAACACCAAGCGCGGTATCAGAGGGCAGTATGCGAAGAGCACTTTTAGTTGTAATCGTCGCGACGGCTTTATCATTATGGATAGGCGGCAGTGCGCCGGCCTACGCCAAGACCCTGGCGTGCGAGGGAGCGCAGTCAGGCGGCGGAGCCACCGCTACTGAATTCCTGCCAAGATTACCGTCCTCACCGACGGGCCTGGTCAAGGCGAAGTGGCCGGGGCCGAGCACCGGAATTTTGTTTCACGACTGGTTATTGCCGGCTGACGGCGTGCTAGGTCAGGGCGGCAACGTCGCGCTTTGGTCGGTCACAATCGTCGGGTCAAATTTCACCGGCGGAAGCCTCACTGCCAACACCCTCGTGCCACCGGTGAGTGTTCCTGTTGCCACGTGCTTCTATACTCTGGATCCAACCTCGTCCTCGACCTCGAGTGGAGGAGGCAACACTCTGCAGACTCTGGTCTGGGATGCGGTCTCCAGCAACCCCGGCGACTGCGCGGGTACCTTCACCGATCAGGTCAACCTCATCGCTAAAGGGGCGGCTGCGGTGATGATCGACAACAATCTTGCCGGCCAAAAGGTGCCCGGGGCTGGCACCTGCATCCAGAAGTAAGGCCGAGAGCGGAGCAGGCTCGCAGGTAGTAGTTTTGCCGAGATAGATGCGGCGCGCCACGAGAGTAGCGCGCCGCATCGTTTTTGCGCGAGTGGCAAGGAACCCTCAAAGGACATCCCCGCAACAGTAATGTCGCGAAAGGTGCGCTCGGCCAAGATAAGCGGCCAGGCCGAGCCCGTATAGCCTCGCTGTACTGACTATAGCTTTGAGCCTTCTCATAGGATCTACTTAAGACGACATTCGCTCACGGGTAGCTAATCCTTACAGTATCGATTCGACAACGGCCAGTTTGTGACCAGCATCGAAATTTGACTGCATTGAAGCGTTGCGGAAGAATGTTCGCAATTATTCGGATAAGGGGGGCTCATGGCGGATACACAGAATGCTATTACTGCGGCAATCGGCGCACACGGCATGTGGAAGGCGCGGCTGAAATCGGCCATAGATAAGGGCACGAGCGAATTTACTCAGGCCCGTGTTCACGCCGACAACCAGTGTGATTTCGGCAAATGGCTGTATGGCTCGGCGGCGGAACTCAAGAGCTCGCAGCACTATGGCAAATGCCTGGAATTGCATCGCCAATTTCACGCCGTCGCGGCAAAGGTGTTGTCGCTCGCCTTGGCAGGAAAGAAGGAAGAGGCGCTCAAGGCAATGGCCGTGCAGGGCGAATTTGCCGTTGCCTCCGCCACGCTAACCAACGCGATGACGCAGTGGAAGAACGCCGGATGAGAGGATTCCTAGCCTCGGCCTCCGCCCGGCGCTTCGGCGTGTTTGCTATCAGCGAGGCCGCGGCGTCAGATCCCGGTTAATTCTTCGTCGCGGCGCATCTAGCTTCGGAAAGCTTCCAGGCCGGTAAGTTCGCGCCCCACGATCAACGTCAGGATCTCGTTGGTGGCGTCCGGAATCGGCAACATCCTGACGTCGCGATAGAGCTGCTCGAGCCCGGTCTCGCGCCCGATTCCCATCGCACCGTGGACATGCATCGCCAGCGATACCGCCTGCTCGCATGCCGTCGTCGCAAAACGCTTCGCCATCGCCGCGGGTCCGTTGGCGCGGCCGCCCGCGTCGATTATGGACAACGCGTTGTAGCACATGAGCCGGCTGGCGGTGATTGCGGTCGCGATATCGGCCAGGCGCTCCTGGATGAGTTGCTTGCCCGCGATCGGGCCCCCGAATTGGTGCCGCACCGCGGCGAATTGGAGCGCTGCGTTCAGCGCCTTCTGCGCCAGATGCACTGCCATCAGGCCGACCAGCGGGCGATTGCCGTTCCAGGTGATGGTCAGGATGCGGGCGGCGTCGCCGCTCTCTCCCAGCGAGTTGCGCCTGGGCACGCGGCAATCCTCGAAAACGATTTCCGACAGATGGCCCTGGCGCAGTCCGAGCACCGCCACTTCGCGAGCCTCGTAGGGCGAGGCCTCGCGCTCGACCAGAATCCGGCGCAGGATGCTGTTGCCCTTGGAATCTTTGCCAACGGAGCAGGTCACGATCATCATGTCGCTGACGGTGCCGTTGCTGATCCACAGCTTGCGCCCGTTTATCACCAGCTGATCGCCATCCTCAACCACGCTGGTGCGCACCGCGCGCGGATCGGAACCGCTGTCGGGTTCAGTGGTGGCCGTACAGCAGATTTTGCGGCCGGCGATGAGATCGGGAAGGAAGCGTTGCCGCTGTTCATCCTCGATTTGGAAATGGATGCGCGCAACGGTGCATTCGTGCGCCATCAACGAAAGCGCGATAACCGGCGGCATCTGCTCGGATGCCAGCCCGTAGTCGAGCATCGACATGCCGGAGCCGCCCGCCTCGACCGGGATGCGCGGCGCGGTAAGTCCCTGGCGCGCGAGCACCGCGTAGATCTTCAGCAGCGCTGCCTTGGGCAAAGGCCGATCGGGATCGTGAGCGCGCAGTACCGGTTCGATGTCGCGCGCCACCATTTGCCGGGCCGATTCCTGAAGCAGGGTTTGCGCTTCGGTTAACTGGAAATCCATAAAGGTTTGCCCCCGTCACGGCATCGTGAAGCCGCCGTTGACGCTCAGCACTTGTCCCGTAACCCACGAGGCTCGATCGCTGGCGAGGAAGACGACGGCGGCCGCGATATCGTCGGGCTCGCCCAATCGTCCGAGCGGATACATCTTCACCACGGTGGCGACCCGGCGCTGATATTTTTCGTCACCCATCTGCGCGCGCAGTTTTTGCTCGCGTTCCATCCGCAGCGGAGTGTTGGTGGCGCCCGGCGATACCACGTTGAGCGTGACGCCGCTTTGGCCGACCTCCTGCGCGATCGATTTGACCAGCGCGATCACCGCCGCCTTCGCCGCGGCATAGTAAGACAGCCGCGCCTGGCCGACACGCGCGGAATCCGAGGCCATGCACACCACGCGTCCATAGCGCCGCTCGATCATCCCGGGCAGCACCGCGGACAGACACGCCATCGGCCCGTACAGGCAGATCTTCAGCATGCGATCCCAGTCCGCCATCGTCGATTCCAGGAACAGCTTGTCGTCGAGGACGGCGGCGGAGTTGATGAAGATGTCGATCGGGCCGAGCCGCCGCGTGGCCTCGTCTACCGCGGCGCGCACCTGCTCGGGCTGCGCGATATCGCATTGGATCGGCAGCGCCGACGTTATCCCCGCCAGCGATGCACATCCGTCGCGCAGCGTATCGGCGTTGATATCAATCAGCGCGAGCCGCGCGCCTTGTTCGGCCATCATCTTCGCCGCAGCCAGGCCGATTCCGCGCGCGCCGCCGGTGATTAGCGCGACCTTGTTGTCGAATTCTTTCTTCACATCCACGCCTCCTCGATCGAATGCTCGGCCGCTCAAACGGCCTAGCGCCGAAATCTGCGGAAGTTGGGCGGGCGCTTTTCCATGAAGGCGGTGATGCCCTCCTTGTTCTCCTCGTTGCCGTAAATCGACGCCAGCAACTCGGCGGTCGGGAAGAACGAGCTGTGGAACTCCAGATCGGAGCCGGCGTTCAGCGCGATCTTGGCGATGCGGATACTTTGCGGGCTCTTATCCAGGATGTCCTTGCACAGATCGGCGACCACGCGATCGAGATCCGCGGCCGCGCAGACCTGATTGGGCCGGTCTGCCCGAATTTGGCGTCCTCGCTCGCGATAGTCATATCGCAGAACAGGTTGATCTCGTTGCCGCCGCCGACGCAAAAGCCGCGCACCTTGGCGATGATCGGCTTGTCCATCATGCGCATCACCGTCGACAGCGCGTAGAGGCGGCGCATGTGTGCGCGTCCCGTATGGGGCGTACGCTCGCCCATCTGGCTGATGTCGCCGCCCGAGCAAAACGCCTTGTCACCGGCGCCGGTCAGCACCACGACGCCGACGCTGGCGTCGTTGGCCGCCGCCGTCATCGCCTGCGTGAGTTCTTCGTAAGTCTTGGGACGCACCGCGTTGCGCAGCGCGGGGCGGTTAATAGTGATGGTCGCGATACCGTCGACGCTCTCGTACAAGATGTCTTCGTAAGTCACAGGACCGTCCTTGTCTGGATTGCTGCCCCACTGGTTACCACAAGATCGGCGAATCGTGGTATAAGCGCGCTCGCT
>JBEKLA010000271.1:0-5222 GCA_050010455.1 Binataceae bacterium (SeqCode)
GACAGAACTTCCTGACCCAGGGCGCGATCGCCGATCGCATCGTCGATGCGGCGGAGCTGACGCCCGATGACGAGGTGATCGAGATCGGCCCCGGACTCGGCATCCTTAGCGATCGCATCCTCGGCCGCTCGATCCACAGGCTATGCCTGATCGAGATCGATTCGCGCTTGGCCTCGCAACTGAAGGATCGCCTCCAAGGCGCACCCGGCCTTGAAATAGTCGAAGCCAACGTCCTCAAACTCGATCTCGAGACCGTCATACGGCGGCCGCCGGTCAAAATCCTCGGCAACCTGCCCTTCAATGTCGCGGCGGCGGTCTTGCGCAAGCTGTCCGATTATCGCGAGCATATCGCGCGGATGGTCCTGATGTTTCAGCGCGAAGTCGCGGATCGTATTCGGGCGCGTCCCGGCGATGCTGCTTACGCCGCGCTCAGCGTTTACACCGCCCTCGATTGGGAGATCGATCGCCACTTCATAGTGGATGCGGGCAGCTTTTATCCGCGGCCCAAAGTCGACGCGGAAGTGCTCGGCTTCGTTCCGCGCGCGATCCCGTTGTGTGAACCGCACGAACGTCAGCGGGTACTCGACATGATTCGCGCCGGATTCTCGAGCCCGCGCAAAACTATCCGCAACGCCTGGGGAGGCGCGCTCAAACTCGATGCCGCACAAGTCGAGACGATGCTCGCGGACGCCGCGATCGACGCCCGCGCTCGCGCCGAGACGCTCGCGGCCGTCGATTTCGTGCGGCTCGCGCGCAGCTTCGACCGTCATCGAAGCGCTCGCGATTAGGGGGAACCTCGCGATGCCGGAATTGCCCGAAGTCGAATCGCTGCGCAGGATGCTGGCGCGTTCGATCGTGGGCCGCACGATCGTGTCGGCGCGGATTAACCAGCCGCGATTGCGCCGCGTCGTGTCGCCCGATTTCCCCAACGCGGTAAGCGGGCACAAGATTGAGGGCCTGCGCCGGCGGGCGAAGTACCTGATCGTCGATTTGAGCGGCGCCGCCTCGATTCTGGTTCATCTCGGAATGAGCGGCAGCCTCACTTATCGCGACGCGCGCTTCACGCCGGGTCAGTTCGATTCGCGCCACGATCACGTTCACTTCCATCTCGACGACGGCAACGCGCTGGTTTACAACGACCCCCGCCGCTTCGGCCTGCTGAAGCTCGTGCCGCGCGGCGAGCTGGAATCGACTCCCGAGCTGGCGGCGCTCGGTCCGGAACCGATCGGAGGCGCGTTCGATACGGCTTACCTGGCGCGCACGACGCGTGGCCGGCGGGCCGCGATCCAAACCGTGCTGATGGATCAGCGGGTCGTCGCGGGAATCGGCAACATCTACGCCGCCGAGATTCTGTTTCGCGCCGGCGTCAGGCCGACGCGTCGCGCGGGAAGCCTCAAGCGCGCGGAGCTGGAGCGGATCGTAGCCGCCACCGCACCGCTGTTGCGCGAAGCGATCGACGGCCGCGGCACTACCTTTCGCAGCTATCGCGACTCGCGCGGCCGTCCCGGCGGCTTCGTTGGCCGGCTCAAGGTTTACGGGCGCGCGGGCGAGCGATGCTACGACTGCTCGGCCACGATCCGCAAAACGACCCTCGGCCAACGCACCAGCTTCTATTGCCCCCACTGCCAGCACTAGACGCCAGGGTGCGTCGTGAGTAATTTGGGCTAAAAGCCCAACCAGCGTTATGAGTGGAAGCCAAAATGGAGAGGCCTGAGCGCAGCAGTTATACAATATTGGACTTTATTGGATGGCGAAGCTCTAAGGCTCTCGTTCTGGTACCGAAATTCCAAAGGCGAGATGTCTGGACAACCCCCGCCAGATCCTACCTGATAGACACACTAATTAGTGGGAAGCCCGTTCCACCCATCTATCTACGTGTACGACAGAGCGACGATAAGACGCATACCATCCGCGAGGTTGTCGACGGCCAGCAGCGAATACGCGCAGTTTTAGACTACTTAGACGGCAAATACGCGTTATCAAAATCGCTGGACGCGCTGTACGCAGGCAAAAGGTTCTCAGATCTCAGGCCCGAAGAGCAGGATAGAATTCGCAGCTTCTCCTTTATCTGCGAAACACTTCATGGAGCGTCGGATTCGGACGTTCTAGAAATCTTCGCTCGCCTCAACACCTATTCCGTTAAGCTGAATTCGCAGGAACTTCGCAACGGAAAGTATAGCGGCTTTGTTGTAGCGTGCCTCCGACAGACGGATAACATCCAGCCACGACGCGAAAGGTTAACAGCTATCTACAAAGAGGCGTTCTAGCGGCATGGCGCGGGCGGTAACTCCTCTTTCTAGCGCGATGTCAGATCTCACCAACGGGGCACTGGTGCTGGCTCAGATTGCGGAGGCTGTTCGAGTTGAACTGCCAAAGGACAGCGCGCTGCTGGCGCAGTTGTTCCCTTCTCGTCTTGAAACGCTTTATGAAATGGCGTACTTGCGCATCTTCTTAGCCTGGGAATGGTTCTTGGAAGAATCCTTTGTAAGGTACCTGTGCGGCTACGCAAATATGCACGGTCCGGTTAGGCTGCGCGGTGCTCCGTATAGAAGACTCCAGGATGCGCAGGCGCCTTGCTAGGCAAACGGGATTACGTGTCGTGGTATCGGCCCGATCAAATTCAAAAACGCGCACGCGAGTATATGGACAATGGGCCCCACGAGTCGATAGTTGGATCCCACCAAGTGGAATTAGAATGGTTTGCCGCCATACGCCATCGAATTACACACTCTTCGACCTACGCCGCACAACAATTTGACGGCGCGACGATGATGCTGGCCGGAAGGCGATATCGCGGCTCACGTCCGGGCCGGTTTCTCCGTGATTGGCATCCGAGCGTGGTTCCGCAAGCGCGCTGGCTACATAGTATCGGAGACGACCTAAAGGCCCTTGCAGCGCAAATTGTTCCCTAATGGCTTTGGAAGCCCGGCCCGCAGGGCTGGCGTTTGAGCCTAGCGCTCTTCACGGCGCGAGCGGCCTATACGGGTGTCGATAGACATCGCTCGGCCTCCATTCTGTGGCGCCGGTTATGCCAGAATTGATTGAAGAACGCTGGAAGCCGCACGGAGGTTATGACGATGAGCGAGATTCGCGTGCGGACCGATAGCCGCGTCACGACGGTGGATATCACCGCGCGGGTGAACGACGCGATCGCGAAGACTAAAATCGAGAGCGGGCTGTGCAACCTGTTCACGCTGCACACCACCGCCGCGCTGATCGTGTCCGAGAACTGGGACCCCGACGTAACCGGCGACCTTATCCGCCAACTGCAAAAGCTCGTGCCGCGGGACGCCGGCTACCAGCACTCCGAAGGCAACTCACAGGCGCACATCCTGTCGGTGATGCTGGGGACGTCGATCAACATCCCGGTCGAGCATGGCAAGCTCAAGCTCGGGCGATGGCAGGGCGTGATGCTTGCGGAGTTCGACGGGCCGCGCGAACGGACCGTCGCCGTCACCGTAATCGCGTCGCGCTGAATGCCGATGTCGAGACGGCTATCGCGCCGCGCCGGACGCGGCGTTCACTTTGTCGAAGCCGCCCGCGATCCGGTAACGGCAGCATCGAGGGCGGCGCGCGCCTGCGCTTCCCATCGCCGCAGCGTCTGGAAACCGGTGGCGCAGATCGTCGCCCAGCATCCGCCCAGCGCGAAGCTCGCCAGCAGCGAACTCATCGGGGTGCCACGATAGAGCGCGCCCGCTCCCATCAGCATCAGCAGATACACGAGCCCGACGACCACCAGCGTGCGCCATCGCCAGCTTCGCATGCCGAGCACGCCAAGGAAGCAGATCATCGCGTAAGTGGCGGTCGCGCCCGCGATCGCGACATTCGGAAAGCCGGCGAAGCCGTGCACGAGCCGCTCCGCCGGAACGTGCGGCTGGAGACCTGAGAAAATTATCCGCAGGCCGAACGCCAGCGCGTAGGCGCCGCCCAGCGACAGCGCCATCGCGACCACCGCGATCAGGCGCCCCGCGATCACCAGTCCCAGCTCGACTATCGTCGCCAGCCACAGCAACCACGACATGCGCCCCAGCACGATCAGCGCGGCCATCAGTGAGTCGAGCTCAGGGCTGCGAAGCTGATCGATCAGGGCGGCAACTTGCTGATCGGTCTGCACCATCGGCGATTGCGCGAAGATCGCGTGCACGATCGCGCCGAAGCTCCACGCCAGCGCCGCGATCACGATCAGGCCGAAGCTGAGATGAATCCCAAGATAGCTGGTGGGAGAGAGACGCTCGCGCAGGAATTCGCCCAGCCGCTGCGACGCCGGCCGGAAGTAGCTTACCGGGCGGCTCGCGACGATTCGTTCCCACGCCAGCTCGAGTCCGATCTCGCGCCGCACCAGCCATCGCCACAACGCGAGCATCGTGAGCGTGAGCACGAACAGGCCGACGATTCCGCCGCCGATTCGCGCCATCGTATGCTCGAGCACGGGCCAGTTCTCGCCGAATTCATAGCCGAGGATCACCAGGCCAGTGCCCCACAGCGTCCCCGCGATAAAGGCCATCGGGATAAAGCGGTGCGGCTCCATCCTGGAGAGCCCGGCGGTGAACGGAGCGAAGGCGCGCCCCACCGCGACGAAACGGCCGATAATTACCGTCATCGCGCCCCATCGCCGAAAGTAGGACTCCAGCAGAGCATGATGCTTGGCGAAATGCCTTCGCACGGACCCCAATCTTTGCAGCAGATAACCGCCGTAGTAGCGGCCCAGCAGGTAGCCGATGATGTCGCCGATGATCGACGCCGCCGTAACCACGATGCAGCACGACCAAAGGTTGAGCAGCCCTGCCGAAGCGATCGCGCCGGTCAGAATCACGGCGGTTTCCCCCGGTATCACCATCCCGAGCAGCGCGGCCGATTCGAGCATCACGAGGACGAAGATCAGGACCAGCGCCCATCCGCCCATCGCCGCCACGGCGTTTTCCACGGTCATCAGCATCGATGGCAATCTTAGGCTTCTTCGGCTCGCAGCTTAACTGGTCCCCCCCTCAAAATCTCACGGCGCGGGCCGCGATTTACGAGAGCGGAATCGGCCGTGTCGCATAGTGAAGCTTGGGCGGCACTTGCTACAATAGCCCGGATATGGAAATCCCTGATGCTGTGGGCGGTGTGATCGCGTTTGTCGTCGGCGCTTGCGTCGGCAGTTTTGTCAACGTGGTGGCGTTCCGATTGCCGCGCGAGCTGTCGATCGTGGGGCCGCGTTCGTTCTGCCCGCATTGCGAACG
>JBEKLA010000272.1:0-5185 GCA_050010455.1 Binataceae bacterium (SeqCode)
CCGTGGTCTGCACCACCGCTACCAACGTCTCGCCGCGTGACCCACATTGACCGTTGATTTCCGTCGGAACGACCGTTGCGGCATGGTCCACACATCTCTTGATCGAAGGCCTGTTCCGTCGTATTGGCGTGCCAATCGTGTGCGATTCGATCGTAGCCGGTTCCGTTTGATCGCCGCCGCCCGATATTGGTTATCGGACCCGTTCATGTCTTGGTTCAGATGGAATTTTCAGCAGGCACAGGCTCAGAACGGTACTCGCGCGTGGATCAGGTTTTGACAAGCCACAGGTTGTTTTTTTGCCGGGTCGCGGTTATGCCCCGGAACGTCATTTCTTTCAGCCTCAGGTCATGGTCCTGGCCGACTGACTTTGCGGCCGCCACGCTCGCGAGAACGCACAGGACCTAACAGGCTGCGCGCCAGATGCCTGCGCCGCTTGAGAATGTCGGCGAGTGTGTATCGCTCGAGAACCGCGATGAACGCCCGGTAGGCTTCATCGAGCATGCCAGGCAGGTCGCAGGCCCCGGCGATCGCGCACCAGTGGCCGGTATGAAAGCATTCGACCGGCTTGAACGGCCCTTCCATATACTGGACCACCGCCCCGATGATGATTTGCTTCGGATCCTTCGCGAGCGTAAGTCCACCGCCCCTGCCGCGAAAGGTTTGTACGAATCCGCCCTGTGCAAGCCCGTGCACCACCTTCATCAAGTGGTTCTCGGAAATCCCGTAATGCTCCGCGATCTCGGATATTAGGCAACGCGTGTTCTCGTGCAAGCCCGCGTAAACCAGGACTCTTAGCGCGTAGTCTGTATAGTACGTCAGTTCCACGATGACCTCCGCTTCCCCGTCGTACCCTTGGACCCGATGCGTGTCATCCGTTCCAGTATCTCCCGGAGCACTGCTGCCCGATTGTCGGTTTCGTCTTGGGCTCCGAACACTAGGCTAAGAGTGCCTTTCGCGGCAAGCACCGCCAACTCGTTGAGCATGCGCCGCATGTGAGCTGACTTAAGCTCCGCACGGTTGCGCTTGCGAATCCTCCCACCGCGCGGAATCGTGGCCGAAGAACCTGCGCAGGCGATCGCTCGGTCCGAGCTCCTTCATCCATTGGCGAACTCGCACTGCCTCTTTTGTCATCCAGCGGCCACACGCGATCGGCCAACACCCGCGTGCCATCGTCGGCTGACGGCGGCTCATAAACGCACTTTATACGGATCGTGGCCGCCGTCTTCCATATCGTCTCGCCGCTGACCGGATCGCGATCGGCGCCTTGAGTCCGCGCGGCGCAGCAGTGCCGACGGGACCCACAAGCGTCCGGATTGAATCACCCCGCGCCCGCCGTCCCGAGCACTGACGCGGCTTACGTTTCTTGACTATAATGTAAAGATATATTTATAATGCCGCAAACGCAGAAGCACGGGGACTCCCCGGCAACCTGCGCTTCCATACAAGTGGGCACTCTTCTCTTGATGGAGTCGAAAGATGCACAGAGAATGCCGCTATTGTCTAGCGCAGAGATCAGCCCGGGAACAATCCCAACGGCGAGAATTGAACCGATCTTCAGTCGCGGCGCCGTCGGCCGCCAGCTCTGGTCACAACAACCGCAATCGGCGCGATTGAAAGAATACTGGGGAGAGTTCATCAGGGCGGCAGCAGCCTATGAGCTCGCGTACGAAGCCTTCTTTACCAGGAGCGCGGGCTATCGGTTCTCGTGCGTAGACCGGCTTCCCCAATTTATCTTGGCGCTGCGCCGTCACATTCGGTCGGAGGAGGATTGCCTCTTTCAGCTCTTCGAGCACCAATCGCGCATGCATGCGGCTCTTGGGCCGATGGGCGCGATGCGCGCGGAACATCGGGAGATCGAGGCAATCCTGGGCACGCTGGGAAAACTTCTTAGCGCGGGCGACTGCGCGACAGTCGTCCAGACCATCGATAGTTAACCGGCGCATCCCTTGTGTCTTTTAATCAGCCATGGATGCGAAGGAGGAGGGCGTGCTGCATGTCATGGCGGAGCGTTTATTTGTACGCAAGCGGACAAGGACGCACTTGGCATTCGAATGCAGGCTCTCTGATTAGGCGCAGGCTTCAAGCGGGCTACCTTCGCTCGTAGAGGGCAATAGCAAGTAAAGGTGCGACGACAATATGCGGTACACCGAGGATCCCTTATTTTGGAGAGCAGGTGCGGTTGCCACGACGCTGTTCATGTCGGTGGTCCTGGCGGCGCTGACAATCGATACTCTCAGGCAGATAACACCCGGCGGCGCCCGAGTGCCCTCATACGACGTCATCAATAGCTCTATCACTTACGAATACTCACCCGATCGCGGCGAGTACGCGCCGAAAATAAACGGTGAAGAGTTGCTATTCGGCCATCGGTACACAGCCGATGAGGCGGCCCAGCTGATAGCCAGGGGAAAGCTGGTGATTCAAAGCCGGGCCTGTATCGATTGTCACACGTTCTTTGGCAACGGAGGGTATTACGCGCCCGATCTGACTCGCGCTTGGCTGGATCCGGTATGGGCGCGGGATGCCGGTCCAAAGCGCGCCGACCGGATGGTCAGATTCCTTATGAAGCCGTTCCGGCTCGGGGCCAGAGCGATGCCCAACTTGAATATTCAGCGCGACGAGGCCGAGGCGGCGGTTGCATATCTCAAATGGATGTCGGCGGTGGACAGCAACGGATTTCCAGACCGGTTCGGCGCTCGCGGTGTCCAATAGGAGGAACCATATGTATCGATCTCAGCGGCTCGGGCTGAAATACCTCACAGGATCGGTCGTGATGTTCGGTGCGATGATCGCCTTCGGGCTTCTCTCATCCATTTACTATATCCAGCCGGGCTTTCTCCTGAATATCTTCAACTTCAACAGCGCGAAGATTATCCACATCGATGGGCTCGTGATCTGGCTCCTGATGGGATTTTTCGGATCGGTCTATTGGTTCATCCCGCAGGAGCTGGAGCGCGAGGTCGATGGCATCGGTCTGGCGGAAGTGCTGTTCTGGGTGTTTTGCGCGGCAGTTGCAGTGGTCGTGTTGGTGTTTATTTTTGTGCAGTACGGACCGGCCAGCCAATGGTCTATGTGGTTCATCAACCAGGGGCGCAAGTACGTCGAGGCGCCGATCTGGGCCGCAGTAGGCATCGTGGTGGTTGCAGGCGTCTTTGCCTACAACGTGATCGCAACCGCGGTGAAGGCGGGAAAGACCACCGGAATTTTGGCTGTCCTGATTGCCGACCTAATTCCGTTACTGGTGCTTTATCTCGATGCCTTTACGCAATTGACCAACATGTCGCAGGACCTCTTCTGGTGGTGGTGGCTGGTCCATCTATGGGTCGAGGCCACCTGGGAGGTGCTGATCGGCTGCATCATGGCATGGACGCTGATCCACATGGTCGGCGCTTCGCGCCGCGTCGTCGAGAGCTGGCTTTACGTGCAAGTCGCGCTGGTGCTGGGCACCGGCATTCTGGGTCTCGGCCATCATTACTTCTGGATCGGCACGCCGCGCTATTGGTTTGCGATCGGCGGCGTTTTTTCGGCGTTTGAACCGCTACCGCTGCTGGGGATGGTGGTTCATGCCGTGTACGATGCGGGAACCCGCCACCTGCAGGCAGCCAATCGCCCGGCTTTTTATTGGACACTGGCCGAGGCGTTCGGCAATTTCCTGGGCGCGGGCGTATTCGGCTTCATGATGACACTGCCCCAGATCAATATGTACTCGCACGGCACGCAGTGGACGGCATCGCATGGCCATTTCGCATTCTGGGGTGCGTACGGATGCGGGGTAATCGCCGTGTTGTACCTCGCGCTCGAAAAAAGGCGCGGATGCGACGGGATCGACGGGCGTGCGTGGAAGTGGTCGTTTGCGCTGCTCAACCTTGGAATGCTCGGAATGGCGGGCGCGCTGCTCGTAGCCGGAATGGATCAGGCCTTTTTTGAGCGCGCGGTTGGTGGCTCGACCTGGAGCGCATACCTGTCGATGCAGGGGCGGCCTTGGTTCATCGAGAGCATGTGGGCGCGATTCGTCTTCGGACTGGTTTTCGCGAGCGGATACGCGCTGCTCGTTTACGACCTGTTGGCAATCGGCAAATCGAAACAAGCCGCTGTCCCGCAGGCGGTTGCGGCGGCCGGGTCATGACGCCGCGCACAATGGTCGCGACCGCCCTGCTGCTAGGCGCGTTCGTTGCCGCGGCGGGCATGTACGGTCTCTTCTATTGCCTGTCTCGCTTGCGGAACAGACGAGGCCTGAGGATCGGTAGCTACCTCAGCTACGCCGCGTTAAGCGTGATCGCCGCGATGGTGGTCGCGCTGACCCCGCTGCACGCCGGATGGAAGGTGCTGGTCGCCGCCAGTTGTATCGCTTACCTGGTGATCCCGCCAGTCACCTGGCGTTATCTGACGCGGCTTCATCGAGAGGAGAGGAAATCCCATGTTGCAAGATTTACTAAGCGCGCTGATCGCCATTTCTCTGATCTGCTTCGCCGTGCTTGATGTCGGGATGCTCGAAGCGCACCGCGGGGTCGTTGCACTCTGCGGCGTAGCGCTCATCGCGCTCGGAATTTGGGCCAACCGCATCGATTATCTGAAATGGCCCAGCGCCGCGGTGGTGATCGCCGGCATCGCAATCTTGCTGCTGATCATGTCAGGCCTTGCCGCCAGCTCGTCGGAGTGGGTTTTCTGGGGCGTGTTCTGGAGCGCAAATACAGCCGGGGTGCTCTCGCTGTGGTCGCTGCTCTATCGCGGTCCGAAGGATTCGATCCCCGAATCCTCATAGCCGCTGCTACGACCGGGGTTTGGAATTAACATGTCTTTATAGATCAGCGCTGTCTCCAAAACTCAATGAGGCGAGTCTCGATCGCCAAGCGCGAGGATAGTGAAACTTGGTCGATCTCGGATTTTCTACGCGCCGACCACCGCCGCCTCGGCTACCATCGGCCTCTGCGCCCGGCCTGATTTCCTTGGCCGCCGCGACCGCACGATCAACGCCCTCTACTGGGTTCTTCGCGCACTGGCCGCGCTTGAGCGCCAGCCGAAACACCGCCCCCATGATCCGCAGTATCGTGTTGATCGTCCGATACGCATAGCCCCGCTCGCGCAGCCCGTCGCGGAACTGTTCGATTGCGATAACCGCAACCCGATCGATCTTGCAGGCGCCGAAGGCCGGCAGAATGTGCTGGTCCAGACGCGCGCGCAGGTC
>JBEKLA010000273.1:0-5150 GCA_050010455.1 Binataceae bacterium (SeqCode)
GTAAGAGCCCGTCATCCCCACAAACCCGGTTAACGACGCCATGGTGTTCCATGACCTGAGCGGGCACTTGCTCCGAGGTTAGCACCCACTCGATCGCTCGCGATCTGCCCGCCCGCTCAGCGATGCGATAGACGCCGCCCAGCAGCGTTACGATAGCGATGGTCTGTTCCGGATGACCGAAGCGCGCGGACGAGCCGGCGAAAATAACGTCGGCCCGTATAGCCAATTCCAGACCGCCGCCAAGACAGCGGCCCTGTACGGCAGCGACGGTCGGTATCGGCAGCCGCTCGAACTGGTTGAACACTGACATATAGCGCTCGAACAACGTCCGCAATTGGGAAATGCTCGCATCCGGCCACGGCACGATGTCGCCACCGAAGCTAAAGTCCGGACCGTCGGCGCGTAACAGGACGGCGCGTGCGCTGCTTCGACTGATCGCGTCGAGCGCATCTGCGAGATTGTCAAGCATCTCAGCGCTGACACGGTTCTGCGGCGGGTTGTTCAGGATGACGGTCGCGAGATCGTCTTCAATTCCGTAACGAAGATGGGACATATTTCTACCTCTCAATGGTTAATTCTCTAAAGCGCTTAATTCTCTGAAGCAGCGTGAAGCATCGCGATCAGCGCACCACTGACCGGTCCGCGTCAGCCTGTTGCGCGGTCTCGATTTTGTTCAGGTATGGCTCTACATCAGGAGCGAACGCCGGATGCTGGCGCAGTCTGGAAAAGTGAGCGAAAGTTCGCGGAAATTCGGCGTCTACCCTCGCATCCAGAACCGTCTCGCATCCTATTTTCTTAAGTTCGTCGGCTCTGGTTTTTTCGTTGAAGAACAGACTCACCTCAGCAACGAAGCAGATGTCCGCCAGAGTAATGTTGTCTCCCACAAGGAATTCGCGATCGGGCGATAGGGCCTGATTGATTCCGCCGGCATAGACTGTGAATCCGTCACGCGCTCTTGAGTGAATCTCGGGCGAAACGGTTCCGCTCCTCAAGGACAGCAGGTAAATCTGTGCGTCTCGCGCGAAGACGAGGCTAGCATCAAGGAAACTGTCCACTCGTGACGCTTCATAAGCATCGCGGCCGTACAATGGAAATCGCCTTTGACCCAGGCGGGCGACGGCGCGCATGATGCTGTTCGACTCGAAGATTCCGGTACGGCCATCCGGACTGAAAGCCGCCGGGACCGTTCCAAACGGTTGCGCCGCCATAAACGCCCTGGTCTTGTGAAGATTCGTTCCTCTGAAGCCCACCGTCCCCACTCGCACATCTCTTGATGCGGCGCGCTCGTCAGCTGAGAGCGGACGCGCATCGAAGTCCCACAACCAGGATTGAAGCTCCTTGGGCGAGGCGCCTCTCACCTCGACGTCGACGCCGCACAGACGCGCGGCAATGGTCGCCTTCCAGATACGTGGGTTTGGCAGGTAAGAAAAAATCCGCAGGTTACTCAAGATCCCTCCTGAGGGCGGATGACGCTTTGTTTACAGAGCTGCGCAAACCGCCGGCTTCTACCACGTTTCGCGAAACGGCCTTAGTTCGACATTGAACGACCACGCGCATCGGTCCTGATGCGCGACGTGCCAGACCTCGTCGGCTATCGCCGCCGGCTTGATGAAGAATTCGTCGGGAGCATCGGGGAATCGCTTGCGCGTCCATTCCAGGTCGATGACCGCGTCGATCAGCACGTAAGCGACGTGAACCCCTTTTGGTCCGACTTCGCGCGCGATCGACTCCGCGAGAATCCGCTGCGCCGCCTTGGTAGGCGCGAACCCCGCGAAGTTGGCTTTGCCGCGAAGCGCCGAGGTATTGCCGCTGGCGATTATCGCGCCTTCTCCGGCCTCCATCATTGCAGCAGCAAGCTTGCGGGCCAGATAGAGCAGCGCCATTGTGTTGACCTGGAAGTTCCGGTTCAGCACCTCGGGATCGATTTCCATGAAATTTCCGAACGCACCGCCGACCGCATTGTGAACCAGCACTTTTGGTGCGCCGAGGTCGGCACGGATCGCCTGAATCACGCCGTCAAGCCGCGCCTCGTCTGTGACATCACACGGATAAGCGCGCGCGTTTGCGATTTGCCGTTCCAGCGCGGCGAGCCGCTCGCGATTGCGCGCAAGCATCGCGACTGCATAACCGCCGCGCGAGAAGCGTCGAGCGATCGCTGCGCCGGTTCCCGGACCTACGCCGGTAACCAGCACTACTGGCATTTGTTGGTTCACGGTGATCTCCTCGTCAGACTCTGCTCGGAAATTGCGCTCTGGGACTAAAACTTTTCTTTGTACGGTCTGACATCCAGTTCATGGCTCCAGGCGCTGCGATCCTGGTGTGCGAGGTACCAAAAGGCGTCGGCGATCGCCGACGGTTTCAGGAGATCCTCATCCTTGGCGTCTGGGCGGAGGTTTCTGAGCAACGGCATGTCGATCCCACCGTCCACGTTTACATACGCCACATGGATTCCTTGAGGATGGAGGTCGCGCGCCATCACCTGCGCCAATCCTCGAACCGCGAACTTGGCGGGCGCGAAAGCCGCGGAGGTAGGCCATGGGCGCACGCCTGCCGTTGCACCGGTAATCAGGATCGTACCGCTGCCGCGCGCGAGCATCTGCGGGACTACTTGTCGCGCCCACAGAAATGCACCGAAGGCGTGGAGCCGCCAGGTCTGTTCGAAGACTTGCGGCGTCGTTTCCATCAGCCGGCCCATTGGGCGCCGCCCTCCGTTAAAGATCAGAATCTCGACGGGACCGAGGTCGCGGCTAATCTGCTCATGCGCGGTTCCGATCTGGGGCTCGACGGTCGCATCGCTTTGGATCGCAAGTGCGACGCCGCCTGCCACTCTAATCTCGTCCGCGACCTTTCCGATGAACTCGCCGCTTCTGGCGATAAGCGCGACCTTATACCTGGCAGCGAAGCGGCGGGCCAGAGCCGCACCAAGACCTTCGCCGACCCCGACGACAACACAAACTTTGTCCAACGGAACCGAAGTGGAATCGCTCATGATCACTCCTGGCCGGCTGATCGTGCTGCCGGCTGTGTTTTCCTTGGAGCGGGTTACCACCGCTTCAAGAGCGAAGTTTCCGACTATTGATGACGCTCGTCATGTTTGATATATTAATGACGATCGCAACCAAACATGTCAAGACCGGGACGCAGGACCAGGAGAATTCATGAGAGTGTCGAAGGAACAGGCGGCGCAGAATCGCCAGAAGATACTGAACGCTGCCGGTCGTTTGTTTCGCGAACGCGGTATCAGTGCCACCGGCGTTGACGCAATCACCGAGGATGCCGGTCTGACTCATGGCGCCGTCTACAGCCAATTCGGATCCAAAGAGGCCATCGCGGCCGAGGCGATTCGTGAGGCCCTCGTGGGGTCGAAGCGCCTTTGGCGACGTCTGGTAGAACGCGAAGGGCACAGGAAGGCGTTGTCCGCCATCGTGGCGGCATACCTCTCGCCGGAGCATCGCGACTCTGCCGGTAGGGGTTGCGTCGTGGCGGCTCTTGGCAGCGAGATCGCTAGACAGCCCGATACCGTTCGCGATGCTTTCACTGAGGAGCTGAAGGACGCGATCGAATTCCTAGCCGGGCTGATGCCAGGAGATGATCCTTCTCGCAGCTACGACGACGCGATCGTGGCATTTGCTTCTATGGCCGGCGCCGTGATCCTTGCGCGAACAGTTAGCGATCAAGGCCTCTCAAATCGAATCCTCAAAACCACGGCAAGACGGGTGGTCCATCCTGCGAAGTCCGGAAGCCCCTCCGTCCCACCTGGACGACCGTCCATCCGAACCAAGCCCTCACACCCCGCGGAGTAATGCGAATCTTGCTCCGTGCCAAGTGAACTTTACCAGAGAGTTGGCTGCTAGGAGGATTGTTCGTGGAACAAAGGAATGCTTGCGCGGCGGTGATCGGAGCCGGAGATCACATCGGCGCCGCAATAGCGAGAAGATTTGCCGCCGAGGGCTTCACGATCTGCGCGGGACGCCGCAACGGAGAGAAGCTTGCGCCGTTGGTTGCCGAGCTCGAAGCGAATGGTAGCCGAGTCCTCGCGCGGTCGCTCGATGCGCGCAAGGAAGATGAAGTCACCGCCTTTCTGCGCGACGCCGACAAGCAGGCGCCGCTCGAGGTCTGCATCTTCAATGTCGGCGCCAATGTCAATTATCCGCTGCTCGACACCACCGAGCACGTTTTCCGCAAGGTCTGGGAGATGGCCTGCTACGCCGGTTTTCTTGCTGGCCGGGAGGCTGCCCGCCTGATGCTGCCGCGCGGGCGCGGATGCATCTTCTTCACCGGCGCCACTGCCAGCCTGCGCGGCGGCATCGGCTACGCCGCGTTCGCGAGCGCGAAATTTGGTCTGCGCGCGGTCGCCGAGAGCGCCGCGAGAGAGCTCGGCCCCAAGAATATTCACGTCGCTCATCTGATCATTGATGCCGGAGTCGATACCGCCTGGGTGCGCGAGCGGATCAAGGAGCACGAAGGCGAAGCCGCGTTGAACAATCTTGATCCCGACCGTTTGATGACGCCCGCCTCGGCCGCCGAGACCTATTGGCAGCTCCATCAGCAGCCGCGCGACGCTTGGACCTTCGAGCAGGAGATCCGTCCGTTCGGAGAAAAATGGTGATGTCATGGCAAGGGTAGAATTTCATTTCGATCTTGGCAGCCCCAATGCGTATCTGAGCCATCTCGTCATTCCAGAGATCGAGCACTGGCTCAATTCTCGATAGAGCGAATCCAGCACAAATCAGGTCCTGACGGCCGAATGTAGGCTTCTCCGGTGCCCTCAGGTCGAAGAAAATGCGTGAACATGCGCAGTATTTTCGAGTTTTCGTCAGAGAACGCGAAAATCGCAGACTGGGTGGCGGAGGGAAGCGGATTCGAACTAACGGAACCCTTTGAGAATTTGGAAAGGAAAAGCGCAGTCGGAGTGCCCACTGAGTGCCCACTCTCAGCTTCTACACCGTGACCTAGCGTGACCTCGACCCGCGAAAATCCCGCGTCTTCCTGCATCAAGTGGCCTTAGATGACCTCTCGTAATCAGCAGAACACGTTTTCAAGACCGGTGCCTTCAGCCGCTCGGCCACCCCTCCAAGGCTTATTTTCTAAGCACTTACGACGCTAGCGCTGCAACCTGGGGTCCCGGGAGTGCCCACTGAGTGCCCACT
>JBEKLA010000274.1:0-5147 GCA_050010455.1 Binataceae bacterium (SeqCode)
CTCCTCCTCTCCCATGCGAAAGACCGCTCAAGTAAACGACAACTCATTCCTGCGGCCGGATGGTTCGAACCTTGCGGCGTTCCTGTATCTGTTACAAGAGAAGTATCCTGAGTCCTATGGTTTGATTCGTGGAATCACGCAGCGAGTTGCGCCTTTCTTCGACGACTTTCGCCTAGGACCCGATCCACTGAACGAAGAGACGATTCGGCTAGCGTGGAAGCATAAGAATTCGGACCAGTATTTTGGCGCCTCGGCGCTGTCGGATGGTTCACTGCGGTTTATCGCCTTGGCGACACTACTACTCCAACCTGAGAGGTTTCTCCCTTCCGTAATTTTGGTTGATGAACCAGAATTAGGTTTGCATCCATATGCGATCACGCTCCTAGCTGCGCTGGTAAGGCAGGCATCGGTCAATACCCAAGTAATTCTTTCGACCCAGTCCTCTGTTCTTCTGGATCACTTTCAACCTGAGGATGTTCTCGTGGCAGAACGAGCGAATGGGGGAACTCGGTTGAAGCGCTTGGAGCCGTCTCGATTGGCGGATTGGCTCGAGGATTACAGCCTCGGGCAGCTTTGGGAGAAGAACGAGTTCGGAGGCCGACCAGAGCGGGGATGAGTAATGGCCAGGTTGCTGGTACATGTAGAAGGCGAGACAGAGGAAACGTTTGTAAATGAGATACTAAGCAGACACCTTCTAGCGCGAGGTTATGAACGCGTGAGCGCGCGGTTACTCGGAAATGCGCGCCTGAGGGCGCGCCGTGGCGGCATCCGAGCGTGGAGCGGTGTTAGAAAGGATATCGTCTTGCACCTCAGACAGGATCAGCGCTGCATCGCTACTACAATGGTGGATTTCTACGGGTTGCCGAAGTCTGGTGACCGGGCTTGGCCTGGTCGAGCGACCGCAACATCCCTAGCGGTCGCCGAAAAGGCCTCAAGCGTCGAAGAAGCGCTTCTGAATGACATTTCCTCAGAGATGGGCGCTGGGTTTGATCCGAGTCGCTTTGTCCCCTTTGTAGTGATGCACGAGTTCGAGGGACTATTGTTCAGCGACTGTGCAGCCTTTGCGCGTGGGCTGGGGCGTCCACATATAGAGTCCTCCCTTCAGGCGATCAGGGATCAGTTCGACACGCCGGAAGAAATTGACGATTCCCCGATCACTGCGCCGTCGAAACGGGTCGAGACAATTATACGCGGATACGAAAAACCCTTGTTCGGCAACTTGGCGGCGTTGGCGGTTGGTCTGGACAAGATCCGTGAAGCCTGTCCTCATTTCCGAGATTGGGTTTCTAAGTTAGAGGCTTTTGGGCGATGAACACGAGTGGCCAACTGGTCATTTCCGGCCGCGTTCCGACTCCGCAATCACGGTGCGGCCGATAATCAGCCGCTGGATTTCCGACGTGCCCTCGTATATCCGCATCGCGCGCGCCTGACGGTAGAGCCGCTCGATCCGCACCCCTTTGCGCAGCCCTCGGCCGCCGTGAATTTGCAGCGCCTGATCGACGACGCGCCCGGCCATCTCGGTCGCGAACAGCTTCGCCATCGACGCCTCTTTCGTCACGCGCGCCGCGCCCAGGTCCTTGAGCTTCGCGGCGCGATAGACCAGCATCCGCGCGGCGTCGATCTCGGTCGCCATGTCGGCAATCTTGAACTGGGTTATCTGAAAATCCGCGAGCGGCTGACCGAATTGCTTGCGATGCAGCGCGTAGGCGAGCGCCTCTTCCATCGCGCCCTGCGCCAGTCCCACCGCCGCCGCTCCCACCGAAGCGCGGTACACGTCGAACGTCTGCATCGCGATCTTGAAGCCGTCGCCTTCCTTGCCGAGCAATCGATTAGCGGGCACGTAACAGTCGCGCATCTCGATCGCGCCGGTGATATGCGGAGCGATCAGATCGAACTGCTCGGTCGTGCGGAAGCCGGGCGTGTCGCCGTCGAGCAGCAGGGCGCTGATGCCTTTGACGCCCGCCGACGGATTGGTCTTGGCCAGCACGACATAGGTCGCGGCGACGCCGGCGTTCGAGGTGAAAATCTTGCGCCCGTTGATGATATAGCCGTCGCCGCGGCGCTCGGCGCGGGTTTCGATCGCGGCGACGTCGGAACCGGCGGCGGGCTCGGTGACGGCGTAAGCCGCCAGCTTCTCCGCCTTTGCGATCGGCGGCAGCACGGCGCGCTTCAATTCCTGGTCGCCGCCGAGGATTACCGGATAGCTGCCCAGCCCCTGCATCGCGAACAGCGAATCGACGTTGCACGAACCGCGCATCAGTTGCTCGCGCGCAAGCGAGATCGGGAGCGCTTCGACGCCGGCGCCGATTCCGCCGTACTCCTCGGGAATCACGATTCCCTGGACCGACTGCTCGGCGAGCAAGCGCATGATGTCCCACGGCACCTCAGTGCTCTCGTCGATTTCGGCCGAGCGCGGCAGGATATGGGCGTCGACGATCGTCCGCAACCGATCGCGGAAGGCTTCCTGTTCCGGTGTAAGTATCACGTCCATAACGTCACATCTTTGCCATTTCGCCGCCGTCGATCGTGAGCACGGAGCCGGTCATGAATTTCGACGCGTCGCTGGCGAGGTATACGGCGAGCGGACCGACTTCGTCAGGGTCGCCGTAACGGCGCATCGGGATTTTCTTGATCCGAATCGGCCCGAGCGTCGGGTCGTCGAGCACGCGTTTCATCGGCTGGGTGTAAAACGCGCCCGGCACGATACAGTTGACGTTAATGTTGAGCGGCGCCCATTCGACCGCGAGAATCTTCGTGAACTGGATAACCGCCGCTTTGGTCGCGCCGTAGATCGTCATCCCGGCCTTGCCGCGAATCCCGGCGACTGACGATACGTTGATGATCTTGCCGGCGCGTTTGGCTTTGAAATGGCCGGCGACCGCGTGCGTGCAGTTCAGCGTGCTGATGATGTTCCAGTTGATCTGCGCCTGCCAATCGGCGGGCGTGCTATCGATAAACGGCTTGACGATCGCGACGCCGACGTTGTTGACCAGGATGTCGAGTCCGCCCAGCTCGCTCAGGGTCGCTTTTACCAGTTCGCCGACGCGGCGCTCGTCGCATACGTCGCCCGCCATCGCCAGCGCGCGGCGGCCGCGCGCTCGCACCGCGCTTGCGGCCTCTTCGACCTGAGCGGCGGTGCGCGCGAACAGTGCGACGTCGGCGCCGGAATCGGCGTAGGCAAGCGCGATCGACCTTCCGATACCGCGTCCCGAGCCGGTGACTATCGCGACCTTGCCTTCGAGCGGAAGTTGATTAGGCATATGAGTAATTCTGGAACATCCAAAATATATCTGCGGTTACTTAGTGTCGCACAAAAGTTCGAGCCAGCGACTCCAGTTCCATTTCGGCTTTCGCAGGCGCGAGCGAGGGCGACGCCAGGATGAGCCGATGACATCCGGCCTCACGATAGCGCTCGATCGCGCGGCGCGGATCGCCTTCGATTACCGGGAAGGTGATCGAAATCTCGATCTGGTTGAAGTCGCGGCCGGCCTCGGCGCACATCTTTTTCAGCGACGCGACCGCCTTGTCGAGCTGCTCCGGTGACACGCCGACGGGCATCCAGCCGTCGCCCATCGCCACCGTGTCCTTCAGGGCGCGCTGGAACGTGTCACCGAAGCCCGCGCCGACGTGAACCGGCGGATGCGGCTTCTGCGCCGGCTTGGGATAGCTGTGCACCGCGGGAAATTTGAGAAACTCGCCGCTGAAACTCGGCTCGGGTTCGGTCCACAGTGTTTTCATCGCCGCCACGTACTCGCGCGTGATCGGCCATCGCTTGCTGAAGTTCGCGCCCATCGCTTCGGTTTCCTCGGCCATCCATCCCGCGCCGATGCCGAAAAGAAAGCGCCCGCCGCTGTAATGATCGAGCGTCGCGATCTCCTTGGCCAGCGCTATCGGATGATGCTCAGGCACGAGGATGACGCCCGTACCGAGCTTGATAGTGCGGGTTGCGGCGGCGGCGAAGGCCAATTGGATCAGCGGATCGCCGAAGTGGGAGGCGGCAGGGGGCAGAGTGCCGTCGCCGGTCGGATAACGAGTGGCATAGTTGACCGGAACCACCGGATGCTCGGGCAGGAACAGCGACTCGAAGCCGAGCGCTTCGCATTTTCTCGCCACGGTTGCCGCGTCAGCGGTTGCCGCGGTGATAAAGGCCAGAATTCCGATCTTCATATTGCCTCCGCCACGACCGATTACGTTCTACTGACTACTCCATGATTACTATTGTTCGCTGCGCAGCTTGCGGAAGGCGGGTTTGCGTTTTTGCAGAAACGCCGAGGCCCCTTCGACCATGTCCGTCGATCCGACCGCCAGCTTCAGCATATGTACATCGGAAAGGAAGTGAGTATATAGCATGTTCCACCATGCGTTCGATGAGATTTTGGCGATCTCCAGATAGAGCGAACTCTTGTCGAGCAGCTCGTCGCACCATCGCTCGACTTCGGCGTAGAGCTTGTCGTGCGGCACGACCGCGTTGATCCATCCCATCTCCAGCGCTTCCTTCGCGGTGTACTGCCGGCACAGGAAGCAGACCTCCTTGGCCTTCTTGTCGCCAATCTGGAGGCCGAGCATGTTGGTGCCGCCTACCACCGGAGCGCTGCCGATCCTGGTTCCGGTCTGTCCGAACATCGCGCGCTCGGAAGCGATCGCGAGATCGCTCACCACCACCAGTTCGTTGCCGCCGCCGATCGCGTAGCCGTTGACCGCCGCGATCACCGGCTGCGGCAACTGGCGGATTTTCAGCATCGTCGCGAGCGCGTTGTTGAACAAGGTGAAGACCTTGGCCTTGTCCAATCCCGAACTCGCCAAATCGCCGAGGTAGCCGCCCGCCGAGAAAGCCTTGTCGCCGGCGCCGGTCAGCACCACGACGCCGATCTTGCGGTCAGCGGCGATATCGTCGAACGCGACGCCCAATTCGCCGATGGTTTTGAAATCGAACGCGTTGTGGCGCTCGGGGCGGTTGATGGTGACCCACGCTACCTGGTCGCGCTTTTCATACTTGATGTCGTCGAACTGCATCGTCTTATTTTGCGCCATCGATGTTTATCAGCCTCTCCGAATTTTGTTGCGAAGGTTAAACGCTGTCTGGAGGAAATCCGGGCAGCGTGAGTTTGCTGGCGGGGGCGCGGCGCGGCTGTTGCAATCTTTTTTCG
>JBEKLA010000275.1:0-5133 GCA_050010455.1 Binataceae bacterium (SeqCode)
CGCCCAATTCCCCTCGATGTCGCCAGAGGCGACAGAAGTCAAAGCGCCCTTTTGCGTCACATCGCCATGGGTCAGTACTGTTTCGCGCCACGTTTGCTCAAAAGTGGGCTCCTTCGGATCTTGAGATGGTCTTCCGGATGTTCGGACGGTCTTCCTTTAGATACGCGTAGATACGCGGCTGTTCGGCTCCTCAACTATAAGTGACTGTTAAATCAATGTAGGCGTGTTTCTTGTTTATGGCCGTAGGTACGCACATTGCTTTTATGTGCGCACCGGAAGGCGGAACAGGGGCGACCGAGTTATCTGTCAGTGACCAGTGATCGAGGTCGACTGCGTCGCGATACCCGCCGCAATAAGGGCTATCCTGGTGACTGAGTCCGTGTCTCAGAAGCACCCTAGGAGTCTCGGGATAGGCGAAATTAGCGAAATGAATATGGTCCCGCTCTCGGCACGGACGGAGGATGGACCATGCAGCCGAAATGAGAACCGGAGCTCGATAGAATGGCAACTGTAATTACGGAAGAGTGCATTAACTGCGCCGCGTGCGAACCTGAATGCGTCAATGGGGCTATTTATGAAGGCGGTGTCGCGTGGGAACTCAACGGCGACACCCACGACGCGATCAGCCAGGACACCTACTATATAGTTCCGGATAAATGCACCGAGTGCGTGGGTTTCTATGATCAGGAGCAGTGCGCGGCGGTATGTCCGGCCGATTGCTGCATCCCTGATCCAAACATCCCCGAAACCGAGGACGTGCTACTCGCGCGGGTCAGGCAACTGCACCCGGAGCTAACCATCGGCGAGGACTTTCCCTCTCGCTTCAGAAGGGCGCAAGCCTAAAATCGCAGGACGCCGCCTCTAACAGCCCGACCGCCGCCGAACTAAAAGCCCCAAAGCGGCGCAGGACAAACGCCGGCGGCTCCAACGCAACCCCGGCGTAGAAGAGTTGGCGTATCCGCGCGTCATTGGTTAACGCCCAGGCGTGCATTGGTTCACCATCGGTTCCGGCGCTGTCGCGCCTGGACGCCCTGCTGAGGTTCATGCGAACCCGGCTGCGTGCCCCTCGATTCGGTCGATGTTCTGGCGCGGCCATGGTAGCCACCACCGCCATGGGCCCAGTTAGTCGTAACCGACCCTTCAGGCTGATTTCATGGGGGCGTTCGACCTTGCAACTGCAGCAACGTTCATCCGCTGCTCCGCCGAGTAGCTCAACATTCCGCTCTGCTGGTAATCCTTCCCGCGCATCGCTACATCCTCCTCCAAGCACAAGCCTCTACCGCTTTACTCGGCAATGGAACGTGTTGCCATCGTCCTTCCGTACCCTGCTGGTCGGTAGCCGACGTTGGGTGATACAACAGCGGTCGGTTGCCTGGTTCGCGAGGTTGCGTCGATGCGCTGCTCGAAATGTGGGACGAATAATCCCTCGACTAATAATTTCTGCGCGAAGTGCGGGAATGCACTCGCAAAGCGCTGCGCAAAATGTAAGGCGGAAAACCCGCCGACATCCGACTTCTGCGGCAAGTGCGGCGCTCCACTCACAAATGGTGCGGGCGCAGCAGTCGCAACTTCGCCTCCGGAAGGGGCGGCTTCCAGCGTGCGTGTCACGCCGGAGCAGCCGGACGCTTCGACGGTGCTCGACGGTGAGCGCAAGACCGTCACGGCGCTGTTCGCCGACATCAAGGGCTCGACCGAGTTGGAGCAGGACCTCGATCCCGAGGAAGCGCGCGCGATCGTCGATCCGGCGCTCAAGCTGATGATCGATGCGGTCCATCGCTACGGCGGCTATATCGTGCAATCGACCGGCGACGGAATTTTCGCCCTGTTCGGTGCGCCCATCGCACACGAAGACCATCCGCAGCGCGCACTACATGCGGCGCTGGCGATGCAGGAGGAGTTGCATCGCTACGCCGACCGCCAGCGCGCGGAGAGCAAGATTCCGGTCGAGGCCCGCGTAGGGGTGAACACGGGCGAGGTGGTGGTGCGCACGATCGCGACTGGAGCGGGGCACACTGAGTACACGCCAATCGGGCATACGGCGAACCTCGCGGCGCGGATGCAGACTGCGGCACCGACGGGTTCGATCGCGGCCAGTGAAGCCACCCAGCGGCTATGCGAGGGCTATTTCGAGTTCCGAACACTAGGGCCAACGGCGGTAAAGGGAGTCAACGCCCCGGTCGAGGTTTACGAGGTGGTGCGCGCCGGGCCGCTACGAACGCACTTCCAGCTCTCGGCGCGGCGCGGGCTGATCAAGTTCGTGGGGCGCGAGCGTGAGATGGAGGTGCTCAAACACGCCGCCGCGCAAGCCAGGTCGGGGCACGGGCAGATCGTTGCCGCGATGGCGGAACCGGGGGTCGGCAAGTCGCGCCTGATGTACGAGTTCAAGGCCACTATCCCGGACGGCTGCAAGGTGCTGGAGGCGTACTCGGTCTCGCACGGCAAGGCCTCGGCCTGGCTGCCGGTGCTCGAGTTGCTCAAGAGCTATTTCGAGATCGCCGACGAGGACGACGACAGTGGCCGGTCCGAGAAAGTCGAGGCCAAAGCGCGTGCTCTCGACCCAGCGCTCGCGGACACGCTGCCCTACATCCTTAGCCTGCTGGGTATCGCGGGTGCGGGTGCGCCACTGGCGATGATGGATGCGCAGATAAGGCGCCGGCGCACGCTGGACGCGATCAAGCGCATCATCTTGCGCGAGAGTCTCAATCAGCCGCTGGTGGTGATCTTCGAAGACCTCCACTGGATCGACGAGCAGACCCAAGAGTTACTCAATTTGCTCGCCGACTCGATCGGGACGGCGAAATTCCTGCTGCTGGTGAACTACCGTCCCGAGTATTCGCATCAATGGAATAGCAAGAGCTATTATACCCAGCTTCGGCTCGACCCGCTGGGCAGTGAGAGCGCCGAAGAGATGCTCTCCGCGCTGCTAGGCGACGGCAAGGATCTGATTCCACTCAAGCGCCTGATCATCGAACGCACCGAGGGCACGCCCTTCTTCATAGAAGAGATGGTGCAGGCTCTGTTCGAAGATGGCGTGCTCCAACGCAACGGGGTGGTGAAGCTCGTCAAGTCGATGAGCGCGGTAAAGGTCCCCGCCACGGTGCAGGCAATCCTGGCCTCGCGCATCGACCGGCTGCCGCCCGATGAGAAGGAGCTGTTGCAGACGCTGGCCGTGATCGGACGGGAGTTCGCGGTGTCGCTGGTCAAACGAGTGGTCGATGGGAAGAGGGATGACGATCTAGAACTGATGCTGGCAAACTTGCAGATGGCGGAGTTCATCTACGAGCGACCGGCCACCGGCGATATCGAGTACATCTTCAAGCACGCGCTGACGCAGGAGGTGGCTTACAACTCGCTGCTGATCGAACGCCGCAAGCGCTTGCACGAGCGCGCCGGAGAAGCGCTGGAGTCGAGATTCGCCGAGCAGTTGGAGGACCATCTGGACGAGCTGGCGCATCATTACAGTCGCAGCGACAACATCGAGAAGGCGGTTGAGTACCTTGGGCGGGCAGGCCGGCAGGCGCTGCAACGCTCTGCCTATACTGACGCGATTAATGGCCTCACCGCGGCGATAAATCTGCTCCAGCGGCTGCCAGAGAGTGCCGAGCGGATTCAGCGGGAATTGCGCCTTCAACTGGCCGTTGGCCCCGCCTTAATCGCCGTCAAAGGCTTTGCCGCATCGGAAGTGGAGCGAGCTTACACTCGCGCGCGGGAGCTTTGTGAGCGACTGGGCGATTCCCCGGAGCTTTTTCCCGCCCTGCTTGGATTGTGGATCCCGTGTTTGGCGCGAGGCGAGTTACGGAGGGCCTATGAGCTTGCCGAACAGCTTTTGCGGCTGGCGCGGGGCACGGACGATCCGGCGCTACCGCTGTACGCGCGGCGTGCTCTGGCAGCTACCGCGTACTTTATGGGGGAGTTCCTTCGCGCCAGGGAACATCTCGAAATGGCGATCTCCATCTATGACCCTGAGCGCCATCGGCCGCTCGCCTTCCGCTACGGTGGGGCTGATGCCGGGGTAACGTGCTTGTCCTACGCAGCCTCGACTCTGTGGCAACTCGGCTACCCGGACCAGGCTCTCAAGCGGTCCAATGAAGCGATCGCGCTGGCTCAAAGGCTGTCCGATTCCAATAGCCTGGCTATGGCGGGGACTTGGGTCGGTAATCTTCGGACAAATCGGCGGGACGCACGCGCCACTCAAGAGAACGCGGAGAGCGTGATTGCACTCTCTGCCGAGCACGGGCTACCCCAATGGTTGACTCAGGCGACTATTCTGCGCGGCTGGGCGATAGCGAAACAGGGGCGCCAGGAAGAGGGGATTGCGCAGATACAGAAAGGCCTGGCGATGTTTCGCGCGATAGGGACGGAGCTGGGGCGGCCATCGTCTCTGTGCCTGCTCGCTGAGGCGTGCATCGAGGCGGGTCGCCTCGACGACGCGCTAAGTGCCTTGACGGAAGCGCTGGAGGCCGCCGATAAACATGAAGAACGTATCTATGAAGCTGAGATTCATCGGGTCAAAGGCGAGCTGCTGCTGAGGCAGGACCAATCAAACTCTCTGGAATCCCAGCGATGCTTTGAGCGTGCGATTGAGATTGCGCGCAAGCAAAGCGCCAAATCGTGGGAGCTACGCGCGACGATGAGCCTCGCGCGCCTGCTGAGCAATCAGGGCAAGCGCGACGAGGCGCGCACGATGTTATTCGACATCTACAACTGGTTCACCGAAGGCTTCGACACCGCCGACCTGAAGGATGCCAAGATACTGCTCGACCAGCTAAGCGCGTAGCGACGGGTCGACTGGCCCAATCAGGCCAGTACCGACGCCCTGACGAGATTGGTGCGAATCCGCCTTCGTGCCCCTCAATTGAGTCGATGTTCTTGCCCGGCCATGGTAGTCACACCACCGCCATGGCCCGAATTAATGGCAAATCGTCGCCGCGCGCCCGACGGCGCGCCAGCAGGAATTGCAACGGAATCTGCTACCCGATGGCCGCGGGAGCGTTTAATCGGCCCTGATCGCATTGCCCAAAAAGCGCCTTTTGGGCAAAGCGACCGAGCCAAACCATCGAGAGACTAAAGAAAATGGCCGAGATAATTTCGCTTCCCCAAGTATCGAAATGGGCAAAGCGGGACAAGCTACCG
>JBEKLA010000276.1:0-5071 GCA_050010455.1 Binataceae bacterium (SeqCode)
GACGCCGACGGCCTCAACGCGCTGGCCGAAATCGATTGCGTAGCGGCTCGTCGGGCGCATGGTCCGATCGTGCTGACGCCTCATCCGGGCGAGATGGCGCGGCTGCTCAAGACCTCAACCGCCGAGGTCAACGCCGATCGTGTCACGGCGGCGCGCATCCTCAGCGAGCGCACCGGCGCATGCGTGGTGCTCAAGGGCGCCCATACGGTGATCGCCGGAGCCGACGGCGAGATTTATATCAATTCTACTGGCAACGCCGGGATGGGCACGCCGGGGATGGGCGACGCTCTGTCCGGGATGCTGGCGGCATTGCTCGGCCAGGGGATGCGGCCGATCGACGCGATGGCGCTCGGCGTCTTCGTTCACGGCTATGCCGCCGACCGGGTCGCGCGGAGCCGCGGCTCGATCGGCTATATTACCGGTGACGTGATCGAAGAACTGCCGGCGGCTCTGGCCGCGCTGGTGTCGTGAGACGTTGAGCGTCATGACCCTCATCCTGCATAGTGCGTCGAGCCGCGAGACTAAAGCCTGGGGACGGCGGCTTGCCTTGATGCTTCAAGGCGGCGAGTTGATAGGCTTCAGCGGTGATCTGGGCGTCGGCAAGACTTGTTTCATCAAGGGGTTGGCGCGCGGTCTCAGTCTTAGAGAAGAGGATATCCTGAGCCCGACCTTCACGATGATCCAGGAGCATCGTGGGCGCCTGGCGCTCTACCATATCGACCTCTATCGTCTGGAGGAGGCCGGGCTCGACGATCTCGGTCTGCGCGAGTATCTGTTCTCGTCCGGCGTCGCCGCGGTTGAGTGGTTCGATCGCTTGCGCGAAGCCGAATCGCTGAGTTGCCTGTCGATCAAGATCAGCTACGCTGGCGCCAACGCACGAACGATTGAGTTCAGCGCCCGCGACGACCGCTACCTCGCGATTATCGAACGGCTGAAACGCCACCTCGAATCGGCCTCGCTTGCCAGTTGAAGAAATCCTGAGGCTTGGCAATTTGATCTGATTGTATGATAATCAGATTGTGGCAAGCTCAAAGATTTCCGCCACCGAGGCGGCGCGCAGTTTCTCGGATCTCGTAAACCGGGTCTGTTACAAAGGCGAGACCTTCGTGGTCGAACGCGGCGGCGAGCCGGTTTGTACGATTTCCCCGGCGGCGCCGGCGCCATTCACAGGTGTCGAGTTCGCTCAGTTGCTATCCCGGCTGCCCAGACCTGATCGCGGATATTTTGACGCGATCGAAGAATTGAACAACAAACAGCAGCCGCTTGGGCCGTCCCCATGGGAGCGCTGATCGATTCGAGCGTTCTCGTCGCGGCCGACCGCGGAAAGTTGAGCTTGACGCGGCTTGCGGCTCAATACGAGCAAGAGACCCTCGCGATCTCGGCGGTAACTGCCGCGGAGTTACTATACGGTGTCCATCGGGCCGTGACGCCGGCGCAACGAGCTAAGCGTCAGGCCTTCGTCGAAGGACTGCTTGCCAGGATGCCGGTTTTACCCTTCGATTTGACGGCCGCGCGTCTCCACGCCGAAATGTGGGCTCGGCTTGCCAAGAAGGGATCTCAGATCGGCGCGCTGGACTCTATGATCGGGGCTACTGCTCTCGCTTGGGACTTGGCCGTGATCACCAGCGACGAGCGAAGTTTTCCCAAGATTCCCGGCCTACGCGTTGTAGTTTTGAAGAACTGAGCCTATCGCCAGTTCGGGAGCGAGCGGGCGGCCAGCATCTAGCCTGCGGCGCGATTTCGATTCATACTTAAGGCTCATTTAGTTGGGAGAACCTGTTAGCGGTGGCTTTGATTGTTCAAAAATATGGGGGCACCTCTGTCGCCTCGATGGAACGGATTCGAGCGGTTGCGCAACGCGCGATGAAAGCGCGCGCCAAAGGCGACCGGATAGTAGTGGTGGTGTCCGCGATGGCGGGCGAGACCAATCGGTTGTTCAAGCTGGCCTCTGAGCTCAGCCCCACTCCGGATCCGCGCGAAACCGACGTGCTGGTGGCGACCGGCGAGCAGGTTTCGTCGGCGCTGCTGGCGATATGCTTGCAGGGATGCGGACAGCCGGCAATCTCGTTTCTGGCTCATCAGCTGCGTATCGAGACCGATTCCAATTACGGCCGGGCGCGGATCAAATCTATCGACGGCGCGCGCGTTTTGCAGGCCCTGGAGCGGGGTAATATCGTGGTCGTCGCCGGCTATCAGGGTGTAAATGCCGACGGCAATATCACCACGCTTGGGCGCGGCGCTTCCGACCTCACAGCGGTGGCGCTGGCCGCGGCGCTCAAAGCCGACCTGTGCGAGATCAATACCGACGTCGAAGGCGTTTTCACAGCCGATCCGAATCTGTGTCCGCGAGCGCGCAAGCTCGAGCGAATCTCCTATGACGAGATGTCGGAACTGGCGGGTCTGGGAGCTAAAGTTCTGCAACTGCGCTCGGTGGAGCTGGCAAAACGTTACAACGTGCCGCTGGTGGTTCGGTCAACCTTCAGCGACGCTGAGGGAACCTGGGTGGGACAAGAAGATCAATCGATGGAAGCGGTTCTGGTCTCGGGCGTGACGCTCGACCAGAACGAGAGCAAGATTACGCTGACCGGAGTCGAGGACCGTCCGGGCCTGGCGGCCAGGATTTTCGTGCCGATCGCGGCGGCTGGAATCGTGGTCGACATGATTATCCAGAACGCCAGCGCCGACGGCCGCACCGATCTGACTTTCACCGTGCCGCGCGGCGACCTCGCGCGTGCGCTGGAAATCGTCGCCGGGATCGCCAATCAGATCGGCGCGCGCGGCGTGCGCCACCAGGAACAAGTGGCCAAGGTATCGGTGGTCGGTTGCGGGATGCGCAGCCATGCCGGAGTGGCGGCCAGGATGTTCGAAGTGCTGGCAGCGGAACGAATCAATATCGAGATGATCGCGACCTCTGAAATCAAGGTGTCAGTGGTGGTGAGCAGCAAGTACGGCGAGCTCGCGACGCGAGCCCTGCACGACGCGTTTTTCCCCGAGGGCGCTGCCGCGGCACCCAAAGGTTCGTAACTATGGCAGTATCGAAGAAGGTCCAGATTTACGACACGACTCTGCGTGACGGATGCCAATCCGAGGACGTCTCGCTCGCGCTCAGCGACAAGCTGACGATCGCGGAGCGGCTCGACGATCTGGGGGTCGATTATATCGAGGGCGGATGGCCGGGCTCGAACGAGCGCGACGCCGCGTTCTTTTCCGCGGTCAAGAAGCTCAGGCTGCGCCACGCTAAGGTCGCCGCCTTCGGCTCGACGCGCCGCGCCAACATCCGTCCCGCCGACGATCGCAACCTCGACCTGATCCTGCGCGCCGGAACCCCGGTGGCGACAGTGGTCGGCAAGACCTGGGATCTTCACGTCAAAGAAGCGCTGCGCATTTCGAATGAGGCCAACCTCGAAATCTTGAACGACACGGTTGCTTACCTGAAGAAGCGGGTCGACGAGGTCATCCTCGACGCCGAACACTTCTTCGACGGCTTCGTCTTCAATCGCGATTACGCGTTGGCGTGTCTGAAGGCGGCCGACGACGCGGGCGTCGACTCCATCACGCTCTGCGATACCAACGGCGGCAGGCTGGTCCATGAGATCGAGGCCGGCGTGCGCGCGGCGTGCGAGAGCGTCAAGTGTCCGATCGGAATCCATTGCCACAACGACGCCGACTCGGCGGTCGCCAACTCGCTGGCCGCGGTGCGCAGCGGCGCCGCGCTCGTACAGGGCACGATCAACGGCCTGGGTGAGCGATGCGGCAACGCGAATTTGATTTCGATCATCGCCAATTTGCAGATCAAGCTCGGCTATCGTTGTATTCCGGCATCGAAGCTCAAGAAGCTCAGCGATCTGTCCGCGCTGGTTTACGAACTCGCCAACATTACGCCCTTGGCGCGCCAGCCTTACGTGGGCCGCAGCGCCTTCGCCCACAAGGGCGGACTGCACGTCTCGGGGATTCAGCGTAACACGCGCACATACGAACATATAGATCCTAAACTCACCGGCAACGATCGGCGCGTGGTGCTATCGGAACTCGCCGGACAGGCCAATATCATCTACAAGGCCAAGGAGTTCGGTCTCGCGCTCGACGCAAGCAACGAGAAAATCGGACCGCTGCTCGACGAACTCAAGCGCCTTGAGGGGCTCGGCTACGTTTTCGACGGCGCCGACGCTTCCTTCGAGCTGGTGATGTTGCGGGCGCTGGGGCTGGAGCGCGAGCATTTTCAGTTCGTCAGTTTCAGGGTGTTCGACGACAAGTGGCACGAAGACGAGGCGCCTTTGAGCGAAGCGGTGGTGGTACTCGACGGCCCCGACGGGCGGCGCAGCCGCACCTCGGCGCTTGGCAACGGCCCGGTCAACGCGCTGGACTCGGCGCTGCGCCAGGCACTGGTGCCGTACTATCCGGGACTGGCGGCGATGCAGTTGGTCGATTACAAGGTTCGCGTGCTGGGAAACGGCGCGGGTACCGGTGCGCGCGTGCGCGTGCTAATCGACTCGACCGACGGCAAGCGGCACTGGGGAACGGTCGGGGTATCGCATAACGTGATCGAGGCGAGTTGGCAGGCGCTGGTCGATTCCGTCGAGTACAAATTGCATAAGGACAACGCCAAGCCACGGACCAAACCGGCTCGCAAGGGCGACGGCGCGCAGGCGCTCGACGCTTCATCCGCGGAGAACGGACTTCATCGCGCGCGTATTCAGGGCAGCGGATTGCGAGCCTAGTCGTTCGCCGCTAAAGGCGAATCGACTAGGTGTGCTTTCGACTGCTAGGCATACTAAGCAGCAGTCGATTCTAAACCGTTCACAGCCGCCGCGCTTAAACCGGCCCACATTGGGCCACAGCGCCGCGCTGTCGGGCGTTTCTTTGGTCCGTAAACTTGGTGGTCAAGGGTGATATCTTTCAACGATTTCCGAGGCGTTGCCCACTCACGCCGGTACTGTGCCTCGCGTTTATCCCTCTCACTGGTGGCAGCTATCTAGCTTTTCCGCGCGGTCCTTTTCTAAGCGGTCGTTTCGGACCTCTCAAAGTATCGACTTCACCGGCGCTCATTCCGGCACCGCCTAGATCCTTCCAG
>JBEKLA010000277.1:0-5034 GCA_050010455.1 Binataceae bacterium (SeqCode)
TCCAGAGCAGCAACTTCAGCAGCTTCGAGACCAGGTTTCAGCGGGCGGGGCGGGAAACTCGGATATGCAGAGATTGTGTGCGAGCGTCGCGGCCAAGCGCCTATCGCCGGACGAAGCCGAATCAATCGGTCATACGCTCGGTCTCTCGGAAGAGAATGTGTCGCGCCTGGTCAATTGTGCTCGGATGTCGAACGGCCCGTCTAATCAGTTTGGCTCGGACAAAGCCCGCGCAAAAAATTTCACGTACGGCACAATGCCTTCCGCACCTTCCCCGATCGAGGAGAGGTTCCATGAACTCGACACGCCGTACAAGCTCCTTGCGGCCCCAAGTCTAAGCAAGCTCGACCAATTCGGCTACGACTTTTTTTCCACGCGAGCTTTGCCGTCCGCGTCATTCGATAACATGCCTGCCGGTCCGGATTACATCGTCGGGCCGGGCGACGAACTGAACGTTTTGATCTGGGGTCGTATAAACCGAACCGTTAAGTTGCAGGTTCAGCGCGACGGGACTGTATTGGTGCCACAGATCGGACCGCTGCCGGTGGCCGGGCTGACCTTCGCTCAAACCCAGAAGCTGATCGAGAGTCAGGTAAACCAGATCGAAGGGGTGCAGTCGGATGTGACTGTGGGGCGTCTCAGGACGATCCAGGTGTTCGTGATCGGTCAGGTTGCCGAGCCAGGATTGCAGTCCGTTAGCGCGCTCGCGCACGTTTCGGACGCGCTGTCGGCGGCGGGTGGGGTGCGAAAGACGGGTGGCCTGCGCCGCCTTGAACTGCGGCGTGACAACCGAGTGGTGAGAGTAGTCGACCTGTACTCGATGCTGCTCCACGGCGATATGTCTGCGGACGAGCGACTGCAGCCCAGAGATGTAATTTTTGTGCCCGTGATCGGGCCGGTTGTCGGTGTCGCGGGCGACGTGAAGAATCCGGCTATCTACGAACTCAAAGGCCGCGAGAGCCTTGCAAACGTGATCGACACTGCGGGAGGTGTCAGCGCGTTTGGTTATACGCAGCGGGTCCAGGTTGAACGTATCGAGAACCACGCGCGGCGTGTTGCGTTGGACGTCCATCTGGATAATCCGCAGGCGCGTAATTTCGTGGTTGGCGACGGCGATTTGATCAAGATCTTCACCGTACTGCCGGAACAGCAAAACATCGTAAAGCTCTTAGGCAATGTTAATCGCCCGGGCATGTACCAGTGGGAAGTGGGCATGCGGGTGACAGACCTCATTCGGAACGGGCAAGGCGTCAGAGACCACACGGTCTTCAGCTACGCGCTGCTCACGCGGCGCGAGGGCCCATCGCACAAGACGAGCTTCATGCACGTTAACTTGGGCGACGCGATCGCGAATGAAATCTCCTCCGCAAATCTGACGCTCGAACGCGGCGACACCCTGACCGTCTACAGCGAGGGAGAGATAAACGAAATTCCGACTGTGACTGTCAGCGGCAAGGTACGAAAGCCGGGCACCTATCCCGTTACCGACGGGATGAGGGTCCGTGACCTGATTTACGAGGCTGGAGGACTCAAGGAAGACGCCTACTTGGCGAAGGCGCAACTCGCTCGCACTCAAATCATAGACGGCTCTGTGACGCGACACGTCTATGAGGACATCGATCTGACCAGCGCGCTAAATGGTACGGCGGACAACTGGCCGTTGCACGGCGGGGAGGAACTCCTAATTACGCAGGTGTCGAACTGGCACCGTCCCTGGATAATTCAGGTCAAGGGCGAAGCGATGAGGCCTGGCCCTTATGTTATCGAGGACGGAGCGCTTTTAGGCTCCGTGCTTCAACGATGCGGAGGGATTCGCAACGATGGCTATCTGCGCGGCCTGATTCTGCTTCGTCGGTCACTGAAAGAGGTACAGCACAAGAATATCGAACTGGCTAAGACCCGGCTCGAAGGCGAGATCACGAGGGTGGCGTTGACGCCAAGTTCCAATCGTCAACAGGCAGAGCCCAATGTCGCCGAGAAAGCGGCCGCCTTGCGCATGCTTGAGGGGATGATTACTCAGGCCGCCAGCCATCAGGCAATCGGGCGTATCGTGGTGAATATCGATTCGCTCGATTCACTCGACGGTTCCGCCAGCAACGTTCGGCTTGAAGATGGAGACGAAATCATAATTCCCAAACAGCCTTCCTGGGTAAACGTGATGGGCGAAGTCTATGGCCCGGCGGGCGTAGCCTACGATCCGTCGATTACCGTCGGCCGCTATATCGATCGCGCAGGTGGATTTACGCGTGAGGCCGACAAGGAGCAGGTTTTCGTCGTCAAGGCCAATGGCGAGATTTTATCCGAAGCGGGACTTGCGGACAGCGGCAAGAATCGCATTTTCCCCTTACTGCCGCTTGTATCCGGCGGGCTGATGCAGGCGCGATTGGAGCCCGGCGACACGATTTATGTGCCGGCCAAGCTCCTGTTCGTGAATCCTCTTCAGGAAACGCTTGATGTGACGCAGATCATTGCCAATTCCGCTCAGGCGATTGCTTATGCTGCGCTGCTGGGGACGCAGCTCTAAAAAAACGCGGCCGCGTAGATCTGCATTTCTTAATATGGGCGTGACACGACACAGCGCCTGGTTGCTAATACTGATTATTGGAGGAGGAGCCCTCCAGCTTCTGATAGCCGGTTCTGCGCGCGGCTCAACATACGTCGTGTATATTCCGCTGGATAGTTCGATCTACACCGAACTCGAAACGCTGAATGGGCTTGGCTACCTCGATACCTATCTCGACGAAATCAAGCCGATAAGCAGGGTCGAGGCCGCTCGCCTGACGCTTGAGGCACAGGCTAATCTTGCCGAGTCCGGCCAACGAGATGTGCTTGCGCGCGCGATGGTCGTGAGTCTCAAGGAGCAGTTGCAGGACGAGATCGGCTGGCTTGAGAACAATAGCGAAGATTCACCGCCGACGATGCTCCATCCGCTCGAGCGCGTGGAGACTCAATATCTATATTCATCTGGCCCGACGCGTCACTGGCTTACTGGTCCCGGCGGGCCGATCAATGCGCAAGAGCAGACGCCGCTTTTGCCGAACAACGACGGGCTCCCCACATCCAACGGCAGCAATGAAATCGTGCGAATGTCCGGCTGGGGCGGATTTGGCGGCTTTCTTACTGGCTACGCCGAGGGCGCGGTTGCGGGGCCGATCAGCCATAGCGTTGCGAGCGCGAGCCGCGGACAACTCCTGGGTGCGGAGACCGTGTTGAGTCTGGGCAATACCGCCGTGTCCTTCGGACAGCAAGAGCGATCGTGGGGCACGGGATACTTTGCTTCGCTCTCGCAGAGCGACAACGCGAAGCCCTTCTGGGCGCTAACAATGGAGAGCATCCACCCGACCTACTTGCCATGGATTTTCCGCTACCTCGGACCAGGCCGGCGCGAATTGTTCATGGGCCAGTTGGACGCCGACAGGGCGCAGTCACAACATGCCTGGATCGTTGGGCATATATTGGCTTACAAGCCGCTTCCGACTCTTGAGTTTGGCATTACTCGTGCCATTATTTTCGGTGGACGCAACAACGATCATTACAATTTTGGCGGATTTGCGGGCCGCTTCACCGGAATTGCTACAGGCAATCCAGCTCAGGGTAATACCAAGTCGCGAGCCGGGCTGTTTTTCAAATTTGGCGTCCCGCAGCTGCGAAACGTCGAGTTTTATCAAGAGATCTTGGGATCGGATAATCTTTCCTACGAAGTCCCAACCATCGGTCATTATATGCCGTTTCTGAGCGTCGCCTATCAGGGCGGCTTTTACGTGCCGCGACTGACGGCAGACGGATTTACCGACTTGCGCTTCGAGTATGCGCTTATTCCAGGATCGTACTCAGTTCAGGACGGCAATTCTCTATATTTCACGTATGACAACCAATTGATGGGCGATCCTCTAGGGCTTAACTCGTCTGAAGTCGACGTGCAGTTCGGCCGCTGGTTCGGGTCGCGTTACAAGGCCGACGTTGATTTTTTCTATACAGAAGAAGCGCCTCGCATGTACGAAGGCAACGTCAACTATTTCTTTAAGCCGAACTCGGCCTTTTACCCATACTCGAGCCTTGGCAAAGAACACAGCGCCGGAATCGCGTTTGACGTTTTACGAATTCCAGAATCCACGACCTTTGCAAACGGGTCGTTGGTGGACGGCAAGGCGCGAATCGCATTCGAGTATGTCGATCGCATTAATTACGGCGGCGGCGCATCTTTCCGAACACTTGTGATGTTGTCTATGGGGATCACACCTACCTGGCGGAGCTTGATATGGCGTTGAGCGTTATGAGTGTTCTGGTGTCAACGGACGGGTCTCACCGTCCGAGGTATCGCTACTGATGGATCCGATAGGGACGCAAGGGTCAGCGCCGAAGCGGTTACAGCCGCTGGAGGCTGGGGAGCGCCCGATGCCAGGGCGGCAGCTTGATGAAGACTATGTCGACCTGCGGCCTTACTTGCGCGCTCTAAGAGAACGATGGCGGATGATAGCGGTCTCGACGGGCGCGGCTGTGGTGATAGCCGGAATAATGTCGGCTTGGGCGCTGCCCAAGTGGTATCGTGCGACCGCCGTGATCAGGCCGATTTCGACGCCTGCGGTTGAAAGCCGGATAGCTGGCTTTCTGGGCGGGTTAGGCGGTGGCGCATTGGGCGGCGGCGCATTGGGTGGCTTGGCAGCCTCGCTTGGCGGCGCAGGCGGTTCAAGCGACGCCGAAGAGTATACGGCGATTCTCCGCGGGTTTCAGTTTAACATCGCGTTGGTGCAGCACCATCAGCTTTCGGGAAAATTTCTTAGACCCCTACCGTGGCCATTAAGCATGCTCGATTCCGGGACAAGCAGAGACCCAAGGTGGAAAAGCTATCGCACCCTGATGAAGCGGTTCGATTGCGAGTACTCGATAAAGACGGGAAACATAACGATCAGGTTCACGGACCGTAAACGCGAGGATGCTGAAAAGATTCTCGGCTACTACATCGACGATCTCCGCGATCTGCTCCGCGCGCGTGAGATCTCCGGAGCGTCGGCAGCTATCGCCTCGCTTAAAGAGGAA
>JBEKLA010000278.1:0-4948 GCA_050010455.1 Binataceae bacterium (SeqCode)
GGCGGCCTCACGGCCGCCGCTTCGCGTCGATTTCACACCACAGACGGCGATGGCCGCAGCCATCGCTGTCGTTTCGATGCTACTTCTTTTGCGCCTGCGCTTGCTGGTACTTCTGCATCTTGCCCACGTCCCAACTGATGATCTTTTCTGGAACGATTTTGATCGCCACCCGATCTTTGGTGTAGAGCGTCTCGAAATATCCCTTTTGCTCAGCCGGCGTGAACATATGCCAGTACTTGTCGACGTAACCTTGGCAAACCTTGGAGACGATGTCCTTGTCCTCGACGATGTGCGCGCGCGCCTTGATCGTCAGACCCTGCTCCTTGGCGAGGCTCAGGTCTTCGCGCGAGACCGAAGCGGACATGCGATTGTCGCGGCGATACGCGATCTCCTTGCTGCGGCCCTTGACGGTGCTGGTGTAGATGTCCTTGCCCAGCATGCAGTAGAACATCGGCGTCACGATTGACCATCCGTCCTTAGTCACATGGCTGATATACAGCACATTGCCTGTTTTGATCAGGTCAGCGATGTCTTCCTCCGCCATCCACAACTCTTTTTGTTCGTGGGTTTTTTTCCACGCGTCTACCCGGTCGCCCGGGATGTCAGCGGCCTTAACCTCCGTTTTCGCTTTCTCTGCCATTACTTGGTCCTCTCTTTACGTTTTTTGGTTTGGTTCGTCACGATAACGAAACTTTCAATACCCTCGACGATTGACTTCGCCCGCCGCGCGAACTCGGCGCCCGATTACAAGCGCCGGTTCTTACTAACGAGCGCAATTGCGGATGTTCTATTCAACCCAAACCTGCTTGCGGCCTTCGCGCGCTTCGCTCACTCCTCGCTCGGAGCGGCAAAGGCGAAATCCTTTGGCAACGCCCAGAACTCCCGATAGATGCGCGTCCACTCCTGCGAGTGTTTCAAGCACTCAGCGTGCATCGTCGCCGTCTCGCCTTTTATCTTTCCGCCGATGATCCGTTTGCGTTCGCCGTTCCACCAATCCTTGACCGGCACCGCGCGCGCAAGGCGCGCCTTACGCATCTTCGCGCGAAGCTTTTGGCTGCGCACCGGATCGGCCTTCCACTCCCCGTCCGGGTCGGTTGCTCCCACCGTGCCGTAGAACTTTTGCGCCGCTCGTGCCGTCACGAAGTGCAGGTTGACGTCGCGCTCGACCTCACTCAACTCGCGATCGAGCGGGTCGCCGAAGCCGCCCCCTCCGGGAAGGTAGAGCTTCTCGTAAAGGTCGCCTTGCTTGAGCGGCGCGCTGATATACTGCGAGTCCTTGCCGATCAGCATCTCGCCCTTTAGCAGCCGCTTCATATCCGGCCGGGCCGGGTCGTCGCCTTCGCCGTGTGGTAGCGGCAGGTGCCGAGCAATCCGTGCGGCGATGTCGGTCTTCTTGGCTAGGTTGACGTAGCCGGGCCCGCCGCCATAGCCGCCGAAGATGCCGTAGTTGGTCGCGATCTTGACGATTCCCGGAATCTGATAGGTGTAGACAAAGTTCGAGTTGTGGATCATCCACAGGCTCTCGAAGCCGGCGCCGCCGCGATGGCGCCCGGCACCGCCCGAGTCCGCGACCACCGTGCGGCCGAGATAGAGATGCGGGTAGAGCAGTTCCCACATCTCGGCGTTGCCCTGGTCGCCTTCGGGATTCCACAGCGACCAGGCCGCGTCGATTCCGTCCATCACGCCGCGCGCGCCACTGGCCGAGGCGCACACCTCGACGTTGACGCCGCCGGTTTGCCGGCCGTATTGGTCCTTGCCGCCGAACTCGACCGCGGTGGTGATATTCCCTCCCGTCAGCACCTCTTCGAGATAGCCGCGCGCGAAGAAGCCGCGGCTCATGCATTTGAGGAAGCCGTTGAAAATCCCCATCACGCTGCCCCACGAGAACCCGGTCGAGACGAAGTCGTAATCGGGATTGACGATCGACCCCACGGGCAGCTTGAGCGCCACGTTGCGCACACATCCGCTGTTGGCGCGGCCGTCGAAGTCGAGCGCCTGCGACAGCGCGATCGAAAGGCCGCCGTAAATCGAACCCGGCGGAGCGTTGAAATTATGGAAGCCCCAGCGGCTCGCCCCTTCGAGATTGATCACCATCTCGCCCGACGGGCGCACCGCGATCTCAAGCGGATAATGGATCAGCTTGTTCGCGTTCGCCTGAGGCAGGACGCCGGGCCGATCCTTCAGCATGCTGGTATGGAAGCTCGGATTGCGGTAGCGGCCGGGAATCAGCCGCTCACGCACGCGCGCCAGATGGACGCGGCGCGCCTCCTCGATCAGTTCGCGAATCGCCGCCATGTAGTAGTCGAATCCGAACTCGGCGATGATGCGCTTGACTTCCTCGCGGATGAACACGTTGCCGGTGAGCCGCGCGCGATCGTCGAGCAGCCAGAACGACGCCAGCCGCGTGTTGCGCTTGATACCAAGTTCGTAGTCGCGGCGCAGGCGATCGTTGAGCGCCACCTTCTCGGCGCAGATGTGGATGCCTTCGAGTTGCCGCTCGACCGCCAGCGACGTCATCCCGCCGCCCGGCGTGATACTGCCGACTTCGAGCACGTGGGTCACGCCCGACGACCAGCCGATGATCTCGCCGCCGTAGACGATCGGCGTCGCGAAATAAACGTCGGGCACGTGGACCGCGGAGATCAGGACGTCGTTGTTGGCGAAGTGGTCGCCCTCGTTGACGCCGGGATCGCCCTCCCAGTCATTCGCGATCATCCACTTGATGAAGTTGCCCATCACCCCGATGTGGACCATGATCCCGGTCGAAAACACCACCGAGTCGCCCTCGGGCGTGTAGAGCGCGAACGACAGCTCACCCTCCTCGCGCGTCATCACCGACGACGAGATCTGCTTGGCCACCTCGCGCGCCGCGATCACCGTCGACAGCAGCCGCGAGTGGAACAGCTCGTAGCGCAGCGGATCCTTTTCCTTGAGCGTGAGCTCGCGGATTCCGTGGTAATGGCCGGTCGCCTGCCACAGCGCCTCGCTCTCGGCCATCCGCTCCTTGAGGCTCTTACTTACTGGCGCGCTTGGCGCTTGTCGTATTGCGGTTGCCATGCTTGGCCACCTTTTCCTTCGCCTTGCGGCTCGATTCGTTGGCCCAGCGACGGGTAACTTCCGAGCTGCGATCCTCTGTCGCAACCTCGTCGCTGAGCGGCTTGCCGACCCATTGAGCGTAAAACCCGTCGATATCGGGTAAAAAATCGAAGCTCACCGGATATCCCGGCGGCACGTTCTCGACTTCGAGCTGCGCCCCGCATCCCGGACAGTAAAACTCGCGGATTTCGCACCACGCCGGATCGGGACTGCGCGGGCCGGGATAGAGCTCAGCCAGCCTTTCCGCCGTGTTGCGGACAAAGACCACGGCCTGAAGCTTCCAGTTCTCGCGCCAATCGCCGAACTCGTTGCCGCAATCGCATTTGACGATCCGATGCTTGCCCTTGGCCACGACCGACAGATGCTCGCCCAGCGGCAGCAGGATTTTCTCCGGCCATCGCACCTGCTCCTGCCTCAGCGCGAGGTACTTTTCGAAACGGTCGCTGTCTTTGGGCGAGCTCATGATCTGCTTGACGCGCGGCCAATCGAGCTTGCCGTCGATCAGATCCTTGAGCACTGCTTTTGGCGGATAGCTGTCCATCGAAATCCCTCTTACGGGTGGTCGCCAGCTCCGGTGCCAGCGCCTGCGGGACTTGTATCAACTAATCGCGAAAAAGTGTAACGCGGCAAACGCAATACGTGTGCCGTAACACGCCAATGCCGCAGCCGCCCATCTGCACGATTGGCGCGATTTCTTGACAACCGGGCGCCGAAATTCTCCGGGGTGCACCTGAAAGATGACTCCATTAGGACCACTTCGATCGAATCGTTGGACCTTTTGGATACATTAGAGTATCAGTGCAAGCTTAGTAGTTGAGCTTATTTAAAATTGTTTAGCTAGTCTTAGGGGGCGAGGAGAAAGAAAAATGCAACAGGACCCACAAGGCTGCTTGAGGTGCTTGGCGAGCACATTAGCTGGAGCGCTGCTGCTGTTAACGCTCGCCTCGGGCGCCATGGCTCAAAGGCGGAGACGTCAGGGGCTACACCTTTGAGACCTTTAACCAATGGCTTAATAAATACCGCGACGCCAAGCCGGACTTTAAGCCCGGCGACGTGCTCACCTCCAAAGACCTGGCGCGGATGGCGCCGTTCATTCCGCCGGGCTACCTGGAACAGCTCGACTTTCCGGAGTTCAAGGCGACGATCATTGCGCCGGTCGATCATCGGCCCCGTCAGGATTACATGAATTGCACGGAGAAGTACCAAAGCCAGGTCCGGCTGGCGGCCGACGACGCACTGGAGAACTACGTCTGCGGCCAGCCGTTCGCGAACTCGTCGATTAGCGTCGACGACCCCAGGGCCGGAATAAAAACGGCTTGGAACTTCAACTGGCGCTGGATGAACTTTGGTCTGTCAATCTCCGATGTAGTCTGGGTTTGGGATCGGTTTGATGGCGGCACTCACGCGGCGCCGGCGACTGTCGTTGCGCCTCCATATTGGAACGTGACCGCTCCGCTCGTGGTTAATATGCCGATGGATATGACGCCCATGTTTGGGGGCCGCGGTAGCTTCGAGCGCGTGCTGCAGGGGCCCTATAAGCGCGCATATTACAGCCACCTTGCGCCTCTGAACGGCGGCTCCCTGGACATTCCCCATGCCAAGGACTTCGAGTTCAAGGAGTTCACCGGCTTTTACTCCCCGTTTGACATCCGGGGCACCGCCTTCATCATCTATCGCTACGCCGACCCGCATCGCGCCGACGACGCCTGGGCTTACATCCCCAACCTGCGCCGCGTGCGCCGCATCTCGGCCGAGGTCAAGTATGACTCGCTGATGGGGACCGACGACACGCTGGATGATTTTTATGGGTTTGCCGGGCGTAACCTGGAGTGGAACTGGAAGTTTCTGGGAT
>JBEKLA010000279.1:0-4939 GCA_050010455.1 Binataceae bacterium (SeqCode)
GGCCTTGCTTCGCGACAAGGCCTTGGCGATAGCGGCCGAGAAGAACATCGCCAGCGCTGAAGCCGCCGTCCGCAGCGCGACCGAGAATCTTAAGCTTGAGGAAATCATATTGGGCTACACCGTGCTGCGGGCGCCATTCGATGGGGTTATTTTGACCCGTCAGGCTGAAATCGGAGAGGTGATGCTGCCCAGCGCCCCCGTCGTCACATTGGCCGATCTCGATCACGTTTGGCTGCGTGCTTATGTCAACGAAACCGATATCGGCAAGGTCCGATTCGGCCAGCCCGCTACGATCACCACTGACACTTACCCCAACAAGAAATATCAGGGACATATATCGGCGATTGCCTCGCAGGCTGAATTCACCCCCAAGAGCGTCGAGACTCACAGCGAACGCGTCACGCTCGTCTATCGAATCAAAATCGACGTTTACAACCCAACGCATGAGCTAGTTCCTGGGATGCCCGCCGACGCCGAGATCGAAGCGGCACCTTCCTCCAATGACAACCGCTGAACCCGCGGCGGCGGCGGTCGAGGCCCGCGGTTTGACCAAGCGTTTCCCGGGGGTGACCGCTGTCGATCAATTAAGCTTCACGGTGCAGCAGGGTGAAATCTTCGGTTTGGTCGGGCCCGACGGAGCCGGCAAGACCACCACGATGCGGATGCTGGCAGGGGTGATGTCGCCTGACGCCGGCTCGGCGACGGTCGCCGGCTTCGACGTTGTCCGCGATCCCGAGGCGGTCAAGAACTGCATCAGCTACATGCCCCAGCGCTTCGGCCTCTATGAGGACCTGACGGTTGACGAGAACATTCGCTTCTATGCCGACCTGTTCGGGCTCAAACGGCGCGAGCGCGAGCAGCACGCGACGCGCTTGCTCGAAGCCGCGGGGATGGCGGAGTTCCGCAGCCGGCTTGCTGGCAAGCTCTCGGGCGGGATGAAGCAGAAGCTCGGCCTTGCCTGCGCGCTAATCCATCGTCCCCGCGTGCTGCTGCTCGACGAACCCACCACGGGCGTCGATCCGGTTTCGCGCCGCGAGTTCTGGCAGATTTTGTATTCGCTGCTGCGTGAGAATGTCACCATCGTGATTTCCACCGCCTATCTGGACGAGGCCGAGCGATGCAGCCGGCTCGCGCTGTTGTTCGAGGGGCGCATCATGCTCTGCGACACTCCCGACAAACTCAAGCAGCAGATGCCCGGAACTGTAATCGTAGTAAACTCGCCCAGAGCCCGCGAAATCCGAGAGCGGCTCGCCGACGCCGCAGGCGTATCGAGCCTGGTATTGGTTGGCGACGGCGTCCATCTGGTGGTGGACGACGCGGAACTCCGATTACCGGAGCTGCGGCGGAGTCTCGACGACGCGTCAATTCCCTACGACGCGATCACGCCGAGCGAACCCACGATCGAGGATTTATTCGTCGCCTTCGTGCGGGACGGCCGTTGATATGACAAACGGCGGCGAGCAGGCTGCGGCCATCTCGGTTGAAGCCCGCGACCTGGTAAAGCGCTTCGGCGACTTTACCGCGGTCGATCACGTGAGCTTTACGGTGCAACGCGGCGAAGTCCTCGGATTCCTGGGACCCAACGGTGCCGGCAAGTCGACTATCATTCGAATCCTGTGCGGATTGCTTAGACCAACCTCGGGCAAGGCCACGGTGGCTGGGTTCGACGTGGCGGCCCAGCCCGAAGCGGTGCGCCAGCATATCGGGTACATGTCGCAGAAGTTCTCGCTCTATAACGATCTCGAGGTGGTGGAGAACCTGCGATTCTTCGCCGGACTCTACAGCGTGCCGCGCAACCTCGTGGATGCGCGGATTCGCGCGGCAGTCGAGATGGCGGGATTAGCCGGGCACGAACACGATCTCACCGCGACCTTGGCCGGCGGATGGAAGCAGCGTTTGGCGCTGGGATGCGCGGTGCTGCACAATCCGGAGATCCTGTTTCTCGACGAGCCGACCTCGGGAGTGGATCCCAACTCGCGGCGGCTGTTCTGGGATTTGATTCACGACATGGCGGCAAGCGGCGTTACCGTCTTCGTTTCGACGCATTACATGGACGAGGCCGAATACTGTAATCGGCTCTCCCTGATCAATCGCGGAAAGATCGTCGCGAGCGGGACGCCGACCGAACTCAAACGCCAGCTTACCAGGGGCGCTCTGCTCCTGGCCAAATGCGAACCGCTGGGTCCGGCGCTGGAACTTCTGCAACATCACCCCGACGTACTGGAAGCCGCAGTGTTTGGCAACGCTCTGCATCTGACCGTTCGCGATCCCGACGCCGCGATTTCCTTGCTGCCTCGATTCCTCGGCGAGCACGCCATTCGATGCACCGGCCTGCATCGAATCTCTCCCTCGCTCGAAGACGTTTTCGTCGATCTCACCGGCGGCCGGCTCCGCGACGCCCAGGTTCGGCAGGGATGAACCGCAACCGGCTCATCGCGATGGCGCGCAAGGAGCTGATCCAGATCCGCCGCGATCCGCGCAGCCTGCTTATCGCGCTGCTGATGCCGATTATGCAGTTGTTGTTGCTGGGCTACGGTATCAGTCTCGACGCCAAACATATTCCCGTCTACGTGTACGATCAGGAAGGCAGCCAGGACAGCCAGGCGTTGCTCAAGCACTTCCAGGCGTCGGAGTATTTCAACCTGGTGAAGACCGTCGATAACTACCAGAGGCTGGCTCGAGCGATTGACGGCGACCGCTGCAAACTCGGGATCGTGATCCCGTTTGATTTCTCCAAACGGCTGCGCGACGTGGGAACCGCCTCGGTGCAAGCGATCGTGGACGGCACCGACGACAACACCGCCAATCTGGCCACGGAATATGCGCGCGCGGTGATCTCAAGCTTTTCCGCGCAGTTTCAGCGCGATTGGCTCGCTCGGCAGGGCTTGCCGATCGCCGTCGGAGGGCCGCCGGTCTCCGTCGATGTGCGGGTGTGGTTCAACGAGGATTTGGAAAGCCGCAATTTCTTCATTCCCGGAATCGTCGCGCTGGTTATGGCATTGGTCGGCGCCCTGCTGACTTCGCTGACGATCGCGCGCGAATGGGAGCGCGGGTCGATGGAGCAGCTAATCTCGACCCCGGTAACGCCCACAGAGGTGATGCTCGGGAAATTAATTCCTTATTTCGGGATCGGGATGCTCGACGCGGTGCTGTGCTTCGTGATGGGAGTGTGGTGGTTTGACGTTCCTTTCAGAGGCACGTTGTTTTCGCTGTTTGCGACGACCGCACTGTTTCTGATTGTCGTGCTGGGCGTGGGCTTCGTGATTTCGGCCAGTATCAGGAGCCAGCTCGGCGCCAGCCAGATCGCGCTCCTGGTCACCTTGCTGCCGACGTCGCTGCTTTCCGGCTACGCCTTCCCGATCGACCAGATGCCGGCGGCCGTCCGCGGCATCACCTATGTGATATACAGCCGCTATTACGTCACGATTCTAAAGGCGATCTTTCTCAAAGGTGTCGGAATCCGCGAGCTGAGCAAACCTGTGTTGGCCCTTTCGGTCTATGCGATCGTGGTCGGATGGTTCGCGATGCGCGCATTTCGCAAGACCCTGGATCAGTGAGTCATGGCCAGACGAATCCTTCAGATGTTGATCAAGGAGTTCCTCCAACTGCGGCGCGACAAATGGGCCCGCTTTCAGTTGATTGCTCCGCCGATCATCCAGATGCTGATTTTTGGCTACGCCGCGACCTTCGAGGTAAACCGGGTCGCGACCGCGATTCTCGACTTCGACCATAGCCAGGAGAGCCGCGAGCTGGCCGGGCACTTCACCGGCAACGGTCGCTTCCAGATTTCCGCGCAGCCGTCGAGTCGCAAACAAATCCGTGATCTGATCGATCGCAGCGACGTCACGGTGGCGATCCAGATCAATCCGCAATTTGCCGAATTGCTGCGCAAGGGACAGAGTGCGCCGCTGCAAGTGATCGTGGACGGAACCAACTCTAATACGGCGCTGATCGCGATGGGCTATATCGACGAGATCGTCACGCGGTTCGGCGTCGATTATCAGCAAGACTACATGAACCGCGTTGCGCCCAATTACCGCCCGTTTTTGCCGACCGTCCAGATGGAGGAACGCCCCTGGTACAACCCGGATCTTAACAGTCAATGGTTTTTCGTCCCCGGTGTGATCGGCAGCCTGACGCTGGTAACGATTCTGAACCTCACCGCGTTTGCGATCGTCAGGGAGCGCGAGATCGGCACGCTGGAGCAGATCATGGTCACACCGATCCGCCCGATCGAATTCATCCTGGGCAAGACCGTGCCGTTTTTTTGCGTCGGATTGGCGGAAGTCGCCCTGGTAGCCGTGGCGGGAACGCTTTGGTTCAGCGTGCCCTTCCGAGGCAGCCTGCTGACGATGCTGCTGGGGTCGTCGCTGTTCCTGATCAGCGTCCAGGCCGTCGGCCTGCTTATCTCCACCCTGTGCTCGACTCAGCAACAGGCGTTCGCGTCGGGATTCTTCTTCATCACTCCCGCATTCACACTGTCGGGATTCGCATTTCCGATCGCTAGCATGCCGCCGGCGATGCGGTTGCTCACCTATCTCGATCCACTGCGTTATTACCTTGTGGTATTGCGCGGAATTTTTCTAAAGGGCACTGGGATAACGGTGTTGTGGCCGCAAATGTTCGGGATGGCCGCGTTGGGAGCCATGTTTCTCGCGATCAGCGTCCTGCGCTTTCACAAATCCCTCGATTAGCGGCCGCAGCGGCGATTTCTTCGCGTCGTCGACTCATAAGATCTTTTGTAGAGTCACATCACGATTTTGCGCAGGCGCGCATGGCAATACAGATTGATATCGGTTTGAGATGCGGCGTACGATGCGCCGAGCACAATAGGACGTTTCGAGAACACTCAGTTGCGCCGGCCGTCGCTGGAGATCGAAGCGCCCGCGAAATTCGGCGCGGCGGCTCGCCGACGCTTCGTGGAGTGATGGCATGAAAG
>JBEKLA010000280.1:0-4897 GCA_050010455.1 Binataceae bacterium (SeqCode)
CCGATTTCATGACGACCGACCCGCGCGTATCGGTTAGCGCATATCGCGACGGGTTCGGGAACTGGTGCACTAGGATCGTGGCTCCCAAGGGGCGCATTCGAATCGCCAGCACCGGCGTCGTCCGGGACACCGGCGAGCCCGACGAGGTAGCCCCTTCCGCCTGTCAGCACCTTGTCCAGGAGCTGCCCGAGGAGACCCTGGTTTTCCTCTTGGGCAGCCGATATTGCGAGACGGATCATCTGTCCCAAGTGGCCTGGGACCTGTTCGATCGGTCTCCGCCTGGCTGGGCGCGGGTTCAGGCGATCTGCGATTTCGTCCATCATCATATCGCCTTCGGCTATGAGCATGCCTGTCCCAGCAAAACGGCCGAGCAGGTGTTCAACGAACGTCGGGGCGTCTGCCGTGACTATGCCCATCTTGCCATCGCATTCTGCCGCTGCATGAACATTCCCGCTCGCTATTGCGCCGGCTATCTCGGCGACATCGGCATTCCGCCGCCCTATGGACCGATGGACTTCGCCGGTTGGTTCGAGGCGTATCTCGGTGGCCGGTGGTACACCTTCGATCCGCGCAATAACATTCCGCGGATCGGGCGGGTGCTCATCGCCTGCGGTCGCGACGCCGCCGATGTCGCCATCAGTAGCGCGTTCGGTCCGAATACACTGGTCAGCTTCAAAGTTTACACGGACGAGGTCACCGAGGTTGGTTGAGCAGATCTTCGGCCCGGCGGAGGACGCGCACCAACCGTTGCGCCCAAGCCGTCCGTCCGGACTCGTCAGCCAGGAGATCCTGGCGATCGAAGTCGACGTATCGCTTACCGGCGAGCGCGCAACACAAGTACTGGAACCACTGCATGACATGCGAGGACTGCCGACGGTGATTCGGGCCGATAATGGCCCGGAGCTGCGCGGCCGGGTGCTCGATCAGTGGGCCTACGATCATGGCGTGCGGCTGCAGTTCATCGAGCCGAGCAAGCCGCTCAGGATGCGCACATCGAAAGTTTCAACGCACGCTTGCGCGAGAAATGTCTCAATGAGCATGTCTTCGTTTCGCTCGACGACGCGCGGCGCAAGATTGAAAAATGGCGTATCGAATATAATCGCGAGCGCCCGCATTCGAGCCTCGGATATCTGACGCCCGAGGCGCGATGCAACGAGCTCGGCCGCGGATCCAGAACCCGACAGTTGTTCGATCGCCCTCGAATCATGAAGGGCGGCCCGAAAAACTGGGATGAAAGATGAACCTAAACGTCGGCAGGCACTAAGTTACCAATGGGATACCGAATGGGTAGTGATTGCTCAATCTAACCCTCGATTTTATGACGCCTACTCCTCGGGCGTTTAAGTTAAGACGGCTTCTAAACCTACAAGCTTCTGATGTGTGAGAATCATTGTCGGTAGGGTGGACGGCGATCGCGTTTCTCACGCGATCGCCGTATCGGAAGCTTGGCGCTGGATAGCTCGGGCTTGGCCTCTCGAAACCTCCGGCCCAAGCAAAGGCCGTAAGAAGATCGGACTATTTCTTAGAACCGCTGACCTTCGAAGGCACAGGCAAGGTCGTAGCCGCTATTCGGCATCGAGTCATTGGCTAAGATGTACGGGTCGGTGTCACAGGCGCCCATGATCTCCCCACCCTGCTGGGCGATGGCAAAATCCAGGGCGAGGTAGCTGTCAATCCCGCAGATCTTGTCGCTGCTGACTGCGAACCACAGATAACCCGTGCTGCTCTGACAATCTTCACCCAGCGTGTAAGCCCCGGCTTCAATTTCCGAAAGATATTCGAATCCGTCGTTGTTGCAGCGGCAGCCTCCGCCAATCACACCACCTGCGCCATTCACGCAGATCGAGCAATCTCCGACCTTGCTGTCATTGGCATCCCAAAAACGCATGTCATAACATCCCGAGATTTGACCAGCGTAGCACTTATCGGCCCGGCCGGTGAGGGTGTAATCATAGCCGGCGTTCGGGATTCGACCGCCGTTCGCTTTGGCTATTCCGTCGCTGTTAAACAGAACACTCTTACCGCCGAGCACGACCGAGATGTCCAGTTCAAGGGCTTGCTTGCCGGTACCGCAAATGCCGCGAGAGCTGTTGGTCTCGATTTCCATCGTTCCCGCGCCATCGGTCTCCAGATAGACGGACCCGTCCTCGATGTAGTCTTCGTAGATATCGCCACCTTCGAAGTTGCAATTGATGATTCCGCCCGGCAGCACGGTCCCGGCGCGGCATTTCGTCGCTGGATTAAGCAGCACCGTGAAGTAGCCGACGCCGGAAAGGTCCTCGCTCGGATCCCAAAAATAGAACGAATAGTCTCCCCTGAACGGACACGGCGCCGCTTTTTTCTTTGCGAAGCTGGTTGTCGCTATCGCGAAAAGACAAAAGATAACCACAAAAGACGCGAACATTTTGGAACGGGTCATTTAAACTCCTCCTAACCTAACTCGACTTTCTCACCGCGATCACAAATTCGCTGAAGCCGCCTGACGCGGCCAAGCTTGAGCGTTCTTGAGCAAGTTGGATACCAAGCGTGCTTTTTGCTTGCGCCGCTATCCTGACAGAGCGATTTCGGCTTAATCCGTAGGGAGAGACCTTTGCGAGAACACAAACGGTCGGCGCAACTTTTTCAGAGAACGTGCGGAGAAATTCCACAATCGGGGAAATTCGCAACATTCGCTACGCGCGAACGGCACCGATGGATAAAGCCATCTTAAAATCGCTAAAGTGAATAGTGTTGGCACGGTCTATGCGGACAGCTTCGGTAAGCAAGGGAGGTGATCTCGGATCGGCTACCGCCAATGGAGAATGTTGTGTCGCGTGAGCTCTGGCGGAGTTTTATGACCCGGACCGCGACCCACTGCGGATCGTTTGTGCGCAGCAGCGGGCTCTCTCACGTATCGGTCGGCACGCGCCTTACGATTGTGTTGTTACTGGCTTTGACGCCGGTGGCGCTGGGTTACACCTATTGGAGCGTGCGAGGATCAAGCCGGACCTACATCGACGACTTAAAGCGCGAAGCTCGAGCAATTAGTCGCGGCATGGCGCCCGCTCTGGTCAACGACATTCAGGCTCAGGAATGGGATCAGATTAATGACGTGTTCGCCCGGCTCGCCGCCGTGAAGACGTTAGCGGCGTGGATTGGCGCTGACGGCAAGCTCAGGCTTGCTGCGAGCGGCTTTCCGCTGTCGCTTGTTCCGGGAAAGCTGAACCTTATCAATGCGGACTCGGGCGGGCTCAACCAATTCGAACACGATGACACCGGCCGCCACTGGTTCTGCCACCTCGTCCCCCTGCACGCGCGCGACGGTCAGCGCATTGGTTATTTGCTCGTAGCCCAGGACTGGTCCGACATCAGCAGCAATCTAAGGACACGGACTTTCGCAACTGTCGCCGCCGCCCTACTAGTTGCTGCAATCACTGCGACCATAATTCCGCTAATGATCCGCCGGTACGTCTCGAATCCACTAGCAGAGCTTTCGCAACGAGTTATGCGTTTCTCCAGCGAAGATGGGGACCGCGGCCACGAGCGCGACGAAGTCAGGCTGCTAAACGAAGAGTTTCGCAGGCTCGATCATCAGTTGAGCGAGGCGCATACGGCTCTAATCGAAAAACATCAGCGTGAATTGGATCTTGTGCACCGGCTTCAGCATGCCGATAGGCTCGCGACAATCGGCACCCTTGCTTCCGGACTCGCGCACGAAATCGGCACGCCCATGGGTGTAATCCGCGCGCGTGCGGAATACTTGCAGCGCATCCAGCCGGACGCGGCAAAGACCGCCGAGGGGCTTGATATCATAATCCGGCAGATCGATCGCATCTCGCATATCGTCAGGCTGCTGCTCGACTATGCCAGGGGCCATAAGGCTCTGCGGACCAGCAACGACGTGCGAACGATAATCGAACACACGCTGGGCCTGCTCGAAGCCGAAGCGGCCCGCCGCGGCGTCAAGGTGACGGCGGCGCTCGGTGACCAGCCGCTGATCGCCGAGTGTGATCCCGACCAGATTCAGCAAGTGTTCATCAATCTTGCCGTCAACGCGTTTGACGCGATGACGCCCGGCGGTGGGACTCTCCGCGTCGCGGCCGAAATCGCGCACAACCATGGTACGCGAGTATTGAAACTCGCTTTTGAAGACAGCGGATGCGGCGTCGCGGCCGAGCATCGCGCTCACATCTTCGATCCGTTTTTCACCACCAAGGAGCCGGGCAAGGGAACGGGGATGGGGCTGGCGGTAAGCCAATCAATAATGTACGACCACCGGGGTAAGATAACCTTCGACCCCGGACCTTCCGGCACTACCTTTATTGTGACTATGCCGATGGTATCGCCGGCGACCGCAACGGAGAGCGCAACTCGTTCGAGCGTGGAGACCAGAAGTTGAACTTAGAGCGCGCGACGATTGTCGTGGTTGATGACGACCGCGAGATGGCTGCCGTACTATGCGACGTGTTGCGCTCGGCGGGCTACAACTCGACAGGCGCCAACTCGGGCACCGAAGCTTTGAAGCTGGTCAAGCAAACCGAACCCGACGTGCTCATATCAGACCTCCGCATGAGCGGCATGAACGGCCATCAGCTCCAGCTCGAGCTCAAGCGCGTCGCCCCCTACCTGCCGGTGGTCATGATAACCGCGTTCGGATCGATTCAGACTGCGGTCGAATCGATGAAGCTCGGCGCCTTCGACTACATCACCAAGCCCTTCGGCAACGACGAATTGCTGATATCGGTAGCGCGCGCGCTCGAGAGCCGCCGCCTGCATCAGGAAGTCCAGCGCTTGCGCGGCGAACTGGCTCGCAGCAACGGCCTGCCCAACATCATCGCGGCCAACCCGAAAATGTTGGCGTTGCTGGAGATCATCGGAAGGATCGCCGATAGCCCCGCCAACGTCCTGATCACCGGTG
>JBEKLA010000281.1:0-4895 GCA_050010455.1 Binataceae bacterium (SeqCode)
GACCACGCGGGTGAAAAACTCGCGCGCCACGTCGTGCTCCAGCAGCCGCGCCCGGTTGCGCGAAAAGGTCGAGTGGTCGAAGCTCGGCTCGGCCACATCCATATCGAGGAACCAGCGGAACAACAGGTTGTAATCGAGCTGCTCGCAGAACATTCGTTCGCTGCGCACCGTGTAAAGCGCCATCAGCAGCGAGGCCTTCAGCAGCCGCTCAGGTGGGATCGACGGCCGCCCGATCGCGCTGTACATCTCATCGAACAGCGGCGAGAGCCGTGTGAGCGCCGCGTCGGCGAGTTCCTTGACCCGCCGCAGCGGATGCTCCCTGGGCACCCGATCGCCAGGCTCCATGATCGTCAACATCGCCCGCTGCCGCCGCTCTTCACCTCGCATCCGCCGCTTCCTCCACCAATCCGGTTAGCCATTCAGACGAACTATATCGCAATGACATTCACCCGTTTATCAACAGCCTGCTAGTGGTGGCTTTGGTTCCATGTTCAATTGGCGGTGGCTGTTGAACCCGTTTGCTGAACGCCGAAAGATGCCAGACGCTGATCCGCCAAATTCGCCCAGTAGTCGATCGCGTTCTCCGCATCGCCCCACTGGAAAACGGTTACGTTCTTGACGGATGTGCCGCCGACCCGCTTGTCGACCGCGGCAGCTAGCAACTGTCCCGACACGGAATCGTTCAATTTGAGCGCGCCCTGAGCGGAACCGACGAATGCGTATGTACCCGTGGCAGCCATCTTTATCGCACTCAGCACACGGGCCTGCGGCACTATCACCGAAATGCTACGCAAAACCGGGACGGCTGAGCTGGCGTCGGTCAAGGCAGCGGAGAACTTAATCACGCCCGGACCAGGTTGATCAACGATCATGAAGTTTTTCCCAAGATCTTTCGCAAAGGCGCTGTATGCGTAGTTGCACAGAGCCTGCTGATCGGCGGCGGATACTTTTGAATCGTCGGCGGCCCAAAAGGTGACTGGCGCGATCATGATCGCGTTGTAGCTACTCCAGGTGACGCTCGGGTTCACGTACCGTAGCATTGCTTTTTGGTCGGACCCCTCTGCTGGCGGCGTGAGCAGAGAATAGTCACTGCCGAGGAAGCCGCTGGGCGGTGATGGCGCCGGCGTCTCTCCCTGCGCGCGCTGGATAATGTTGGGTTCGGGAGCTGCGGTCTCCGAGCAGGCCGATATCCCTAAACCCGCAAGCAAGGCAAGTGTAATAGCCATTGCAAATTTGCTTCTACTGTTTGAGCGATAGTTCATTCTAGCCTCCTAAATGTATTGCCTTATCGTTTTGCGGTCCGACACCTTGGTGGAACTTGGGACTGAGATTGCCGTCCTTACCCTGGATGTGCGTGTACACCTCTCAGGGCGACGTAAATTCTCGCTCTTGGCAGCGCACCTGCTCAAGTCGTACTTTGGAACTACATGCCGGCCCGGGTCTGTGGTACCAAGGTACGACTGGAGGGAACCTGTCGTTTAGGCCACTATCGCTGCTGGCGAGCTTTCGATGACGCACAAGCCGGATAGAGTCAATTGTCAACTACACCGAGGCTGACCGTGATAGTGGTAGATGACGACCTGTCGATGCGCCGCGCGTTAGGAACGCAACTGCGCCTGGCCGGGTTCGACGTACTTGTGTTCGAGAGCGCGGAAACTCTGCTGGACAGCGACTTTCCTACCAACAAAGCATGTCTGCTGCTGGACATCTACATGCCCGGGATGAGCGGCGTTGAGCTCTGCCGGAAGCTAGCTACGGTAGGACGACAACTGCCGACCATCTTGATGAGCGCTCGTGACGACAAGCTGACCCGTCGGGTCATGAAGGAAGCCAAAGCGGTCGGCTGCTTGTTCAAGCCTTTCGACGAGAAGACCCTGCTAGACGCGATTGGCAAGGCGTTGAGCCACCAATCGAAGTTGCCGCGCTAAGCTCAGGCGCGCGTCATCAAGCCGGCTCATTTCTTCAACAAATCCAATGAATCCGTCGGCTCTGATTCGTATCGGAGCGCTTCATGTCTGTGCTATAAGATGCACCTATAGGCGTATGAGCAAGGCCCGTCGCCTTTGCATGTCCATAGTAAAGTCCTTTCCGCTCAGACAAATCTAATTTCAGCTGGAGGGGGCGGCTTTCGCGATGCGCGCAAAAGGGAAGGCGATCAAATCGATGCGTGTTCAGGTCACGCGTGGCGACCGTTCACGGCCAGAGCATGAGGTGTTCGAAGCTCTCGTCTATCAGCTGTCGGCCGCAATGGCCCGCGCATCAGCGACAGAGATCGACCAGGAAATTGAGCATTGGTTAGGCGAGAGCGTGCATGCTCTCGATGTCGACAGAGGTGCCGTTTGGGAACGGGAAGCGTCTGACGGTGGATTCGTCGGCACGCATTGGTGGGACCGCCCGGGTATCCCACGGCTACCAAGCCGGATGCGGGCGATAGAGATATCGCCGTGGGCCACAGCACGCGTCCTCGCCGGCGAATCGATTGTGTACTCAAGTCCCGAGGAACTTCCCAAGGAGGCGGTAAAGCTCAGCAGCTTTCTGAGGTCCCATGGCCCTAAGGCGGGGGTCGTGCTGCCACTTCAAATCAGCGGTCTTGTGCTGGGTGCTTTGGCCTTTGGCAAGTTTCGCGCTCCGCGAGATTGGCGCCCTAATGAACTCCAGCGCTTGCGGATCGTGGGACAAATAATTGCGGGTGCACTCGACCGTAAGCGGGCTGTTTTACAATCTCGTAAACTCCGAGAAGAAATTGAGGTCGCCTCTCGCCGATCGACGCTGGGCGAGTTGACCGGCTCGATCGCCCATGAACTCAATCAGCCGCTGGGCGCAATCCTAAGTAATCTCGGAGGTCTCGCACGCTTGGCGTCTCAGGGAAATCCGGACCCAGCAATGGCCCTCACCGCGGTTTTGAATGCCATTGAAGACACGAAACGGGCTAGTGAAATTGTCCGGCGGCTCCGGGCCATGTTCAAGGGCCATAAGATCCGTAAGATGGCTATCGATGTTGGCGCACTGGTCAAGGAAGTCGTCAATCTGGTTAGTAGTGAAGCCGTGTTTCGCGAGGTCACCGTTCGGATTGAGATTTCGCCTTCCCTGCCGCAGGCTATGGGAGATCGCGTCCTGATCCAACAGTGTGTACTGAATTTGCTCATGAACGCGTTAGATGCGACAGCGCAAACCAAGTCGGGCCCGCGGGAAGTAACGATTAGGGTTGCCCCAGAGAAGACCGGATGGATTGGGGTGAGCATGCGCGACAGCGGCGGAGGCGTCGCTCCGTCGGTCGCGAACCGCATGTTTGAACCATTCGTTACCACCAAAACCAAAGGAATGGGATTAGGCCTGCTCGTGACCAGATCGATTGTCGAGGACCACGGCGGCAGAATCTGGTACACTCCGAATCCGAACGGCGGCAGCACGTTCACCTTCACGCTTCCGGTAGCGCAAAGGCAGCGAGCCCGCGCATCAAGAGCTGCGCAATGAGCGAAATACCAATTTCAGTGTTTTCTTATTTCGGAGAGGCGGATGGCGCACGCGGGAGGTGAATTTGGAGGACCCCCGCCATACGAGCGAGCTCGGCAGGCGAGTCGGCGCCCATCTTGCGGCGCAACCGTTCGCGATGCACTTTAACTGTCCGCTCGCTTATTCCCAATTCAGCGGCAACTTGTTTGTTCAGGAGACCGGCCGTAATCAGTGTGAAGACCTCGCGCTGGCGGACGGGCAGAGAGCTGAAGCGTCTTTCGATGTCGAGGCGCTCGGCACGCTCCGCGCGCCCTGCACGAGAGCGCTGCACTCCGCGCTTGATCGCGGTCAAGAGCACCTTGTCGTCGAGCGGCTTCTCGAGGACGTCCACAGCGCCTGCCCTCATCGCCTGAACTCCTATCGACAGATTGCCACGCCCGGTGATGAAAACGATCGAGGCGTTCGAAGCCCTGCGACTGAGTTCCTCCTGAAGTTGAAGCCCGCTCATTCTCGCCAGACAAATGTCCGCCACGACACAATCGAATTCCTTTGTGGCCGAAGCCTTGAAGAATTGTTCGGCCGAGGCATAAGCGGCAACTTGAAACCCGGCGGTGCCGAGCTGGAAGATGAGCGCTTGGAGCATACGCTCGTCATCCTCAACCACGGCAATCTTGATGGCCTCGGTCGCCGTGCGAGTATTAGCGTCCTGGCCGGTTATTGCCCTGCTATCTTGGAATCCAACAGGAGGGCTTAAGGTTGGCATAAGCCTGCCTCTGAGGCGTCACCGCAAGACATAGAGAGAGATTGACACTGTTGGCGGGATCGAACAATAACTTTGGCCGCATATCCAGAAAGCGGCGCTCGCAGATAAGATAGCAGCGCTTCACAGTTGCGTTGATGATTCCCGCGGGGGTCGGGTCGCCGCCATTCTTTAGGACTGATTGCAAGCCAACAACGAGCCAGTCGAGTACGGTTTGAAAAATCAAAGATTGAGCCGGGAGAAAAAGGCCGGGAGAAGGCCGGCACTAATACAGGAGGTCCGCGAGGACGCGCCGCGAGGGCAGCGCTGTGGGATGTTTCCAAGGTCGTACCGTCAGTTCCGGATCCTCGCCTACCTGTTACCAATATTTATCGTGACCTCAGCGTCCGTCGCGCTTCTGGCGCGATGGATGCGTCAGCCGGGTGGCGCCGCGATTACGCCAAAACGACCGCCAATGCGCGCCGCTGGCTTCGTGGGAGCGGGGATCTGTGAAAGCTGTCACAAGTCCGAGGGCGCTCTCTGGCGCGGCTCGCATCATCAAGCTGCTATGCTACTCGCCGCGGACTCCACCGTGTTGGGCGATTTCAACAACGCGAGTTTCACCAAGATCGGCGTAACCTCAACTTTCTTTCGGCGTGGAGTGAAATTCATGGTGCGGACCGATTGTCCCGATGGAGCACTT
>JBEKLA010000282.1:0-4860 GCA_050010455.1 Binataceae bacterium (SeqCode)
CCCCCCCCCCCCCCCCCCCCCACGGCCGCAGAACCAGCGAAGCTTCGATCTAATCCGGCGGCGGCGGGCGGAGCGCCGCGGAGAGCAACGTCAGCACCGCTTCCTCGCGCTTGGCGCGATTCGCAGCGGCCAGCGGCTTGCGTATCCCGAGACCTTCCAGAAAGGGCGCCACCAGAAAGTAGAAGATCACTTCGCCCGCGACGCTGATCATCGCTTGCAACGGATCGATCGCGCGCATCTGGCCGGATTCGATGGCATGCGTCATGTCGGCGTGGCCGGCCTCGACCAAAGGCTTCAAGTAGCGGCGCGCGATCGCTCTGGAACGCGACCCCTTGTCGATTAGTTCGCGAGTTATGATCTTGAGCCAGTTGGGATTCGCGGCCAGATAGAGCGACAGGTCGCGGACGAAAATCGCCAGCCGCTCATCGGGCCGAGTCGATTCGAAAGAATGGGTCACGATCTCGCCGTAGCGGCCAAGCGCCCGCTTCAACACTTGCTCGTAGAGCCGCGCCTTCGAGCCGAAGTGATAGAACGGCAGCGCCTTGTTCACGCGGGCGCGCCTGGCGATAGCGTCGGCGCGGGCGCCGCCGAAGCCGCGCGCCGCGAACTCTTCTTCGGCGGCGCGCAAGATCGCCTCGCGCGTCGCGACCGAGATCGGCCGGCGGTTCGGCTGCGGGCGCTTCGACGCTTTGCGCGGCGCGGCCGTCAGATCGCGCTCGGACCTCACGCCACTCCTTGTGCCAGGTGGGCGGCCGGGATGCGCCCGCGGATAAGGCCGAGGCTGTTGAGGTTCGCTATCAAGACGGAAATCGTTCCCCCCCGATTGAAAGCTCAAAGACTGAACACCGCGGTGTGCGGGGACGCCGGTTGTTTAAGTATTTACTTAATCGGCGCGAAGTCAAGGATGACGCGATTCGCGGCGGGGTGCGCCGCCGAAGGCGCGGGGCTTGTGTCGATAGCAGGGTTTCAGGCAACCTTGCTCTTTTGAGCCACTCGTCGTGAAAACCAAGGTTGACAAAGTACCGAGTGAGGAGCCGGTTTCGGGCGCTGCCGTGCCGCGGCAGGTGAGCCTTATCCGCGGACGCTTCGAGCGCCGGCGACTACCCAAGGTCGAGACGTTCACGGCGTCGCTGCCGTTCGATCGGCGGCTGTATCGCCACGATATCCAGGGCTCAATCGCGCATTCGCGGATGCTGGCGAAGGTGGGCCTGATAAGCGGCGCGGAAGCGGAGCGGATCGCGGCGGGGCTCAAGCAGATCGAGGCCGAAATCCGTTCCGGACGGTTCAACTTCATGCCATCCGACGAGGATATCCATCTAGCGATCGAGCATCGGTTGGGCGAGAAAATCGGCGCGGCCGGCGCCAAGCTCCATACCGCGCGTTCGCGCAACGATCAGGTCACGCTCGATTTGCGCTTGTTCCTGCGCGAGGAAATCGCCGAAGTCCTAAAGCTGATCGGCCGCGTGCGTTCGACGCTGGTGCGCCTGGCCGAGCGCCACGTCGAGACCCTGATGCCCGGCTATACGCATCTGCAACGCGCGCAACCGGTATCGCTCGCCCATCATGTTCTGGCGTACGTCGAGATGCTGGGGCGCGACCGCGAGCGTTTCGCGCAGGCGCTGGAGCGCGTCGCGGTGATGCCGCTGGGGGCGGGCGCGCTGGCGGCGACCACGCTGCCGATCGATCGCGAAATGGTGGCGCGCGAGCTCAAATTCCGCCGGCTGGCGGCGAACAGTATCGACGCGGTTTCGGATCGCGATTTCGTGGTCGATTTTCTTTCGGCGGCGGCGCTGTGCGCGGTCCATCTGTCGCGGATGAGCGAGGAGATCATCCTGTGGTCGAGCGCCGAGTTCGGCTTCGTCAGCCTGCCGGACGAGTTTTCGACCGGAAGCTCGATGATGCCGCAGAAGAAGAATCCCGACCTGCTCGAATTGATCCGCGCCAAGAGCGGGCGCGTAATCGGCGATCTGGTCGCGATGCTGACGGTGCTGAAGGGTTTGCCGCTGGCTTACAACTCCGACCTGCAAGAGGACAAGGAGCGGGTGTTCGACGCGCTCGATACGCTGAAGCCGGCGCTGGATCTGATCGCGTCGCTGTGGCCGGGGCTGCGCTTCAACTTGGCGGCGATGGAATCGGCCGCCGGCAACTGGTCGCTGGCTACCGACCTCGCGGAATATCTGGTGCGCCGGGGCGTGCCGTTCCGCAAGGCTCACGAGACGATCGGCACGCTGGTGCGGCACGCCAGCGCAGCGGGGAGATCGATGGAGGAGCTGAGTATCGACGACCTGCGCCGCTACTCCGACAAGTTCGGCGCGGACGTGAAACCGATGCTCTCGGCGATGGGATCGCTCAAGGCGCGCGGTATCGTGGGCGGTCCGGCACCGGCGACGGTGCGGCGGCGGCTGGCGCAGCTCAAGCGCGAGCTGGCCGGCGGCTCCAACTCGCGAGGGCGGGGCAAATGAGCACTCGCGCGATCGCCTTGCGCGCGTGGCTGGCGCTCTCGATCGGTGTCACCTGCCTGGCGGGGTGCGGAATCAAGACGCGGCCGCGGCCGCCCGAAGACGTCAGGCCCGAGGTGATCGCGGATCTGCGCGCGCGGCCGGTGGGCGACGGAATCCGCCTGGATTGGACGCGGCCGGAGAAATATCAAAACGGCGACCGGATGCGCGATCTCAGCGAATTCGTCCTGCTGCGCGCGGAGGGTAACGAGCTGCTGAGCGAAGTGGCCAAGCTGCCGGTCACCGACCAGCAGCGTTTCCAGCAGCAGCACGATATGTATCTGGTGGATAAGGGCACCCTGATGGGCCATCGCTACCGCTACCGCGTGATCTCGCTGACCAGCGACGGTTATCAGAGCCTGCCCTCGAACGAGGCCGCGATCGTGCGCACGCCGCCGCCACAACCCGGCGCGGCGCGCGCGAGCCAACCAGGTTCGGCGACGGAATCGAAGCCGGGCGGTGCTCCGAGCCCGAGTCCGCTAAAATAGAACGCAGCGCAAGTAGTTTATCGCGGCGACTGGGCTATGGTAGAACCCAGCGTCACATAAATCTTATGAATTATTTCTCCTACAAGCAGAAGCAGCTTTTCGCCGAGGAGGTCGCGCTCAAGGATATCGCGGCCAAAGTCGGCACTCCGTTCTACGTTTACAGCGCGCGCACGTTGCGCCGCCATTTCGAGGTGTTCGACCAGGCCTTCGCCGGCGTCGACCATCTGATCTGCTACGCGATGAAGGCGCTGTCGAACCTGAGCATCCTGAAGCTGTTCGCCGGGATGGGATCGGGTTTCGATATCGTGTCGGTGGGCGAGCTGATGCGCTGTCTTAGGGTCGGTGCCGATCCGCGCAAGATCGTGTTTTCGGGCGTGGGCAAGAGCGACGAGGAAATCACCGCGGCGCTGGATGCGGGAATCCTGATGATCAACGCGGAATCGCGCCCGGAGCTCTACCGGATAGCCGCGATGGCGCGCCGGCGCGGCAAGCGGGCGCCGGTCAGCCTGCGGGTTAATCCCGATCTCGATCCGGGTACGCATCCGCATATCTCGACCGGCCATCGCGACAGCAAGTTCGGCGTGCCGCTGGCGCAGGTGCTCGAATATTACGCCGAGGCGCGCGGCCTTGCCGATCTGGAATTGGTCGGGCTCAGCACCCATATCGGCTCGCAGATCACCGATACCGCGCCGTTCAGCGAAGCCGGCGACAAGGTCGCCACGATCGTCAGGAAGCTCGGCGCCGAAGGTATCGTGCTCAAGTACCTCGACCTCGGCGGCGGGCTGGGAATTCCGTATCAGGAGGAGCCGCCGCATCCGGCCGAGTACGCGACCGCGTTGATGGCGCCGCTGCGCGAACTCGGGCTCAAGGTTATCGTCGAGCCGGGGCGAGTGATGGTGGGCAACGCCGGCGTGCTGGTGACGCGGGTGATGTATATCAAGGAGACCGACGTCAAGCGGTTTATCGTGGTGGACGGCGCGATGAACGATCTGATTCGGCCGGTGCTGTACGAGGCCTATCATTCGATTCTGCCGGTCGAGGATCGCGAGCGCAGCCCGGTGGTGACGGCGGATATCGTCGGGCCGGTGTGCGAGAGCGGCGATTTCTTCGCGCGCGAACGCGCAATCCCGGAACCGCGCGAGGGCGACCTGTTGGCGGTGATGAGCGCGGGCGCCTATGGCTTCGTGATGGCGTCGAATTACAACAGCCGGCCGCGCGCGGCGGAGATTTTGGTCGACGGTAGCGAGATGCACGTAATCCGCGAGCGCGAAACGTTCGAGGACCTCGTGCGCGCCGAGAAAATCGTCGAGCTGAAAGCCTGAGCAGGCGCGCGCGATGGCGAAGCTGGAATTCACCAAGATGCACGGGTGCGGCAACGACTACGTTTACGTGGTCGCGACCAGGACGCGTCCGTCCGATCCCGCCAAGATGGCGCGGCGGCTCTCCGACCGGCGCTTCGGCGTCGGCGGCGACGGGCTGATCATGCTATGCCCGTCGGCTCGCGCCGATCTGCGGATGGAGATGTATAACGCGGACGGCAGCCGGGGCGAAATGTGCGGCAACGGTATCCGATGCCTTGCGCGGCTGGCGTACGAGCGCGGCGTGGCGCGGCGAAATCCGCTGAGCGTCGAGACCGACTGCGGTATCAAGACGATCTGGCTCAAGCTCGAAGGCAACTCGGTCGTGGCGGCGACCGTGGACATGGGCGCGCCGATTCTCGAAGGCCGCGAGATCCCGGCGGCTGCGGACGGCCGGATCGTCGGCTATCCGCTCGAGGTTGGCGGACGGCGCGAAACGATCACGGCGGTTTCGATGGGGAATCCGCACTGCGTCGTGTTCGTCGACAGCGACGACATCTTCGCTCTGTCCGACGA
>JBEKLA010000283.1:0-4818 GCA_050010455.1 Binataceae bacterium (SeqCode)
TTCCCCGGGATATGCGGCAGTAACCGCTTCGAGACTCTGACCAACTTTCAACCTGGAATAGTCATCTTCGTAAATGTCCGCGGTGATCCAGACTCGGTCGAGCGTCGCCAGAGAGAAAAGCTGATCGCCTGGATTGACCTGCTGGCCGCGAACGGCATTCTTGCTCACGATGATTCCGCTGATCGGCGCGCGCATCCATACCGATGCGCTGGGTTCCCGGATCGCGGCAACGTCGGCAGCCGAAAACCCCAGCAGTTCAAGCTTACGCACGGCGGCAGCCTTAAGGTTCGCCGCCATGCTGAAGCTGCCAGCTGGCAGGCCGAAGACGTCGGCCTTCGCGGCGGTACCGCCGGTTTGGTTTGCACCTGACATTGCTTCCAGGTATTCGGCCTCGGCGGTCATGAAGTCGGGGCTGTAGAGGGACATCACCTGCTCCCCGCGCCGAACGCTATCCCATTGCGACTTCCGCAACTCCTCTATTCGCCCCGTGACCCTGGAGATGATCGTGGACACGAGCCTATCGTCGAACGTCACCTGTCCCATCGCTTCGAGGACGCCAGGCAGCGGCACTTCCTTCACGGTTGCGATCGTGCCCTCCTCGGCCCGGGATTGGAGCACCATCAACTCCCGGCCATCGTTCTGGTGAATGAGTTTGGGCGATTCAGGCGACGGAGCATCCGTACCTGCAGCACTTGAACCGGGGCTGCCGCACCCGCTGAGCGCACCCAGGGCGAGCGCAACGACGATTAGAGCCATCAGGGCCGTGAGACATTGCTGGTTGATAGCGACGAGCGTCAATTTGATGCTGCGCGTCATCTTGGAATCGGAACTCCCATCGCCTGCTCCAGCGCCACTTCTCCGGCAAGGAACTGATTGGCGTTCTGCAAGTACGTGATGCGGGCCGCATAAGCGCTCTGCAACGCCGCAGACAGTGTAAGGAAATCGACTTTGCCCGTTTGGTACGCTACCAATGCGACACGGAACTCTTTCTCCGCGAGCGGAATCAGCGCTCCCTTGTACTGCTCGGCCGAATCGTAGGCGAATTGGGCAGACTGGTAGAGCTGTGTGACCGATGCTTCGGTTTGGCTCAGCACGGAACTCATGCCGAAGCGGGCGGCTTGCAGCGAATGTTGCGCCGAGCGCACGTCCTCACGTTGATGGATCCAAAAAAATATCGGGATGTTGAAGCCGACGGAGAAAGTATTTCCCTGAGTTACGTTGGGAAGCGGCTGCGCACCGGGTTGCAAAATGTAGTCGAACTCGTATCCGAGCGTGCAATCCGGCAGGTATTCCATCTGCGCGAGCTTCACGGCGGTGGTGGAATTCTTCTCCGCGAGTGCCGCTTGGAGTATCTCCTGGCGTACATGCGTTGCGGTGTCGATCGCCTTATCAAGTGGAAGATCCAGCCGTTGGAGTTGAATCCGCTGCTCAAGATTTAACGGCGACCCGGGTTTTCGATAGAGCAGTTGATTCAGTCCCACTCGATCGTTCGCTCGGTTGGTTTCGTATTGGCGTTGCTGTAGCTGAGCCTGGCTGAGAGCCAGCTGGGCACCGATCAGATCGGCTTGAGCAGCCTGGCTGGCGGTGTATTGCGTCTGCACTACGCCAACGACCTGTTTAAGATTCGAGATGTTCTCCGCATTGACCCCGATCAGCGCTTCGTCGAGCATAACCTGATAGTAGGCGGTCTCGACGCCGGCTCGCAGATCGCGCACCGCTGCCTCATAGGTTAAACGCGCAATCTCGGCGGTGCCTTTGGCTTCATCTGCCTGGAGCAGCGCTTTTCCCGGAAATTGGAAACTTTCGCTGAATGAATGGGCGTGAACCGCCGCGTTGAAATCCTTGCTGCTGTCCAGGTTACCGTAGGTGAAGGTCGGATCCGCCGGCGCGTAGTTTTGGAGAATCTGGTGTTGCGCGGCCTCCCATTGTTCTCGCGTCGCCCTGACCTGAGGATTGACTGCAATGGCAGCCGCCACCAGTTGTTGTACGGTCAATGGCTGTTCTCCCGCCGCCCACGCCGTCGCAGCGCACATCAGGCAACTCGTGAAAAACGCCGCCACTATGGTTCGGTTAGAACGCACACGTCCCTTGTCTGGTTGTTTGACTAACGGCGGAGCACAGTGAACTCCGTCCCCTGTCGTGTTTAGGTGCCCGAAAGCACGATGCCGCGCCTAAGGCGCGCGGTATCGCACTTAAGCGGCTAACATTGCTTAGAGAGGACTATGCGGGAGGTGGGGAGCGACCGTTTGGTCTCCCAGTCGCGCCTCGTGTAGCGAAACCAGAGTTTGTGACCTGAAGGCGGCTTTCGCCGCAGAAGACTAGGGCCAAAACAGGCGAGGGCAAAGGTCCGAGAACTAGCCTACCGGCAGTCAGCAATGAGGGGGGCTGAAACGGGCTGCCCGATGGCAATTGCAAGCCCGTACCCAGCGGCACCGGCTCCGCGCCCAACGGCGTAAGGATCGGTGCTCGCTCCGGCTTGACGCCAGCCAACGGGAGCGCGGCTACGAGCAGGGCCAGTGCCAGGCAGCAAAGTTGTGAGCAGAACGCGCAGACGCTATAAGAAGGCATGCGGAAAGCCGCGATCTTCCTTGCATTGGTGGCTTTCGGCTTCATCTCCTGCAGCCGGGATCCGTATGGCACGGTGACGCACCGTGGCCGCGACGGACGCCCTGACCAGTGGGTATACCGGATCGACAAAGACAACTACAAGATCTCGATCGATACCAACGGCGATGGACGGCCCGACGTTGTCAAAACGTACAAAGACAACGAGCTGGTCAAGGTCGAAAGCGACCGAAACTTTAATGGGCAGGTTGATCTCGTTCAGGAATACTCGCACGGAGTTCTGATCCGCGAACTTCATGACGACGACTTCGATGGCAAAATCGAGACCATCAAAGAATTCCGAAATGGCAAACTCGCGATCGTCGAGCGAGATCCAAAAGAAAGCGGCTATATTGATATCGTCGAGTACTATGACGATTCGGGCAAGTTGATCCGGCGCGAAACCCGTCACGAGTAGCGCTGCTCCCGTCTGCAGAATAGAGCCCGATCCATCGGATAAGACTCTCGCCCACACAAGAAGCGCGCAAAAGCATCTGCGAAACCGAAGGCGGCCGGACTAGGTGGGGAGGGCGGTTAAATCTCCACGTTCGGCAGAGCGAGGACCGCGGCGCTAGTCGCGCGCGCGCATCTGCGAAATTCGACTTTTTGTCACGAGCCTTCCCGACGTAAGCACAGGGACGCTGTGATGGGCTGATTGACGCGAAGGTTACCAACCAGTCAACTGTTTTCTGGAAAGTGTTGAAGCGAACCGGAGAATAATATCAGCCCTCGTTTTGCCTGCGAGAGGTTCTCTCTGGAGAAAAGAAATGCGCGTGAAATCCCGGAAGGATGCGCGAAATAGAGGGTCTCGGCGGTTCAAATCCGCCCCTCTCCAGCGCGGAGACCGTCTCGCCTCGATCACTCGTTCGCTCCGCGACTTCCGATGTGAGACTGCCGAACGACGTTAAGGTGGACTGGATTCTCGTAGAAGGAATCTGTGTTCGCAACGCGCCTCTCGATTTGAGAAGATCTGGCCGTGACGAATCGGCTCCGCTGCACACAGCGGTGCGCCGAGTTTATATATTGACATTGCTTGCGCGAGGAATCGGGAGAGTCCGATGACCAATGAGATAGAAATAGTCGACGGGAATGAAGCGGCAGCGTCGGTTGCATACCGCCTCAACGAAGTGATCGCGATTTACCCGATCACACCGTCCTCGCCGATGGGTGAAGCGGCGGATCAGTGGAGCGACGAAACCCGCCAGAACATCTTTGGCACCGTGCCCAAGGTGGTGGAAATGCAGAGCGAAGGCGGAGCCGCCGGAGCGCTGCATGGAGCGTTGCAAGCGGGCGCGCTGGGAACGACTTTCACATCGTCGCAGGGCCTGCTGCTGATGATTCCGAATATGTACAAGATAGCAGGCGAACTTACCGCCTGCGTGATTCACGTCGCGGCGCGTACCGTCGCGACGCATGCGCTTTCGATCTTCGGCGACCATAGCGACGTGATGGGGTCGCGCGCGACGGGCTTCGCGCTGTTAGCCTCGAACTCCGTGCAGGAGGCGCACGATTTCGCCCTGATAAGCCAGGCCGCCTCGCTCGAATCGCGCATCCCGTTCCTGCACTTCTTCGACGGCTTCCGCACCTCCCACGAAATCAACAAGATTCACCCGCTGTCCGACGACGATCTGCGCGCGCTGGTCGACATGAAATTCGTCCGCCAGCATCGCGACCGCGCCTTGAGCCCCGATCGCCCGATGCTGCGCGGGACGGCGCAAAATCCGGACGTGTTCTTCCAGGCGCGCGAGACGATCAATCCGTTCTATCGCGCCTGTCCGACGATTGTTCAGGACGTGATGAATCGTTTCGCGAGCCGGATCGGGCGCCAGTATCGGCTGTTCGACTATCTCGGTCATCCGAGCGCGGAGCGGGTCGTCGTGCTGATGGGGTCGGGCGTCGGCGCCGCCGAGGAGACGCTCGAACACTTTGTCGCGCAAGGCGAGAAGGTCGGTATCGTCAAGGTGCGGCTGTACCGTCCCTTCGACAGCGCCGCGTTCGCGGCCGCATTGCCGAAGACGGTGCGCGCGATCGCGGTGCTGGATCGGACCAAGGAGCCCGGCGGCGTCGGCGAACCGCTCTATCTCGACGTTGTAACCGCGCTCAGCGAAACGCGGGCGGCGGGTGCGAGTGACGGCGCGTGGCCCCGCATCATCGGCGGGCGCTACGGGTTGTCGTCGAAAGAGTTTACGCCCGCGATGGTGAAAGCGGTGTTCG
>JBEKLA010000284.1:0-4818 GCA_050010455.1 Binataceae bacterium (SeqCode)
CGCTGGCTGGTCACGATTTCCGCATGGCGTCCACTCATCGCGGCGGTGCGCTGGTCTCCGTCACCGATCATTACCATCGGCAACTTCTCAGCCGCGACCACTTTCACCACGGGCTGCTAAGGCAAACCTTCCGCAATCAGGAGGATTTCGATGAAGACGCGTGAACTCGGCCGCAGCGGCCTCAAAGTTTCGGCGATGGGACTCGGATGCATGGGGATGTCCGAGTTTTACGGCGCGCGCGACGACAATGAATCGATCGCGACGATCCATCGCGCATTAGAGCTTGGCATCAATTTCCTCGATACCGCCGACATGTACGGCCCGTATATCAATGAGGAACTGGTGGGGCGCGCGATTCGCGGCCGGCGCGACGGTGTCATCGTTGCCAGCAAGTTCGGATTCGTGCGCGGTCCGGATCCGGCCTCGCGCACGATCAGCGGGCGGCCGGATTACGTTCGCTCGGCGTGCGAGGGCAGCTTGAAGCGGCTCGGCATCGACACCATCGACCTCTATTATCAGCATCGCGTCGATCCAAACGTTCCGATCGAAGAGACCGTGGGCGCGATGGCGCAACTGATCAAGGAAGGCAAGGTGCGCTTTCTGGGCCTGTCGGAGGCGAGCCCGCAGACCGTGCGCCGCGCCTGCGCGGTTCATCCGATCGCCGCGTTGCAGACCGAATACTCGTTGTGGAGCCGCGAGCCCGAGGACGAAATCATTCCGACTTGCCGCAAACTGGGCGTGGGCTTCGTCGCCTATAGTCCGTTCAGCCGCGGCCTTTTGACCGGCGAGATCAAGAAATTCGAGGACCTGGCGCCCGACGATTTCCGGCGCAACGTGCCGCGCTTCCAAGGCGAGAATTTCCGCAAGAATCTCGAACTGATTGAACGAATTAAAGCGATGGCGGTGCAGAAACGTTGCACTCCGGCGCAGCTCGCGCTCGCGTGGGTGCTGGCTCAGGGCGAAGATATCATTCCGATTCCCGGCACCAAGCGGCGCAAGTACCTGGAAGAGAACGTCGCGGCGACGGAGGTCAAGCTGAGCGCGGACGACCTCAAGCAGATCGAGGAAATCTCGCCGAAGAACGTTGCCGCCGGCATGCGCTACTCGGAACTCGGGATGTCGTTCCTCAACCGCTGACGCAGGAGGGTTGCGTCGTATCGGATCTTGACGTTTGCTTGAGAAGGGAGAAGCTTTTCGAGAGGGCTCGAGATTCGCGGCCGTCGCCAACGAATCGCGATGGCGGGAAGAACTGATGGCGCACACAACCCGCATCACGAGACTCGCATCCACGAGACTCGTATCAATGTTTGTCGCGGCGATCGCGCTCATGCTGATGGGGACGCCGTCGAGCGGGACGCCGAGCGCCGACGAGACGTTCTTCCTCGTCGCCACTCCCGATCTGCCGGATCCGTTGTTCAGCGAGTCGGTTATCCTGATGCTGCCGCACGCACCTCCTCCGCTGGTGGTCGGGCTAATCGTCAACAAGCCGACCGATAAGCGGTTGAGCGAACTGCTGCCCGATAGCCCGGTACTCAAGAACCGCACCGATGACGCATACTTCGGCGGCCCCGTCGACCTCGACGAGCCGGCTCTCGTGTTCCGTACCGCCGGCGGCGCGCCCGAGCACGCGATGCCGTTGTTCGAGGGCGTCTACGTGAGCGTGGGCCCTGGGTACGTCGCCGGTCAGCTGAAGGATCGCACGCTGAAAGACCTGCGTCTTTATTTCGGGCGCGCTCAGTGGAGCCGGGAGCAGCTCCACGACGAAATGCTCAGGGGTTCGTGGTACGTCGTGCCGGCCGACCCCGCCTCCGTTTTCAGCGCCGACCCCAAGCACGTATGGCGCGCGTTGGTCGCGCGTGCCGAGCTTGAGAAGGCGTGGTGGCGTTTCACGCCGGCGCGGCATTTGCCGATGACGTCGGATGTCACGCTCACTTCGTTCGAGCCGATGGCAAGACCCGCGCGGTAGGAAATCCGAACTCCGATCGATACTCGCCACGAGGCGCGGACAATCGCGTTACAGGATTGTCGCGCGCGGTTCGCGTCCTCAAGGGACGTCGGTCTTCAGGCGACGTCGGCTCGGATGTCGAGAGTATCGGAAAGGACGCGCACCTTGACCGGGCGTTCGCCGGTAAGCGAGCCCCAATGCATCGCGAAGTGCTCGAGCTGAAGGTCGGCGTGAAACTTGCCCGACACTCCCATCACTACTTCCTCGACTCTGAGCTGATGGGCAGTGCGCGCTATCGCGTAGAGTTGATCATTCGAAACGATCACCAGCGGCGTTACCGCGCGGCCGTGATCTTCACAGACTTTGACCACCTTGCTGAAGAGCTTCTCTTCCTCGGCGTTGAAAAGCCCGGCGCCTTCCCTCGATGGCAGTCCGAGGCCCTTGATGCCGCGCTCGACTCGAACCGTGAGCGCGATCAGGAAGGCGTCGTCGGGTTCCTGCAAATAGCGGTGGAGGTGGACAAGGTTATTGGGGTCGCGAATCGCGATCAGCTTCTTGGAATGTCCGCCGAGTTCGAGCGCTTCCGGGGTAATGAAACTTTCGTCTTCGACCAGTTCGAGATTAAACTTCTCGAGTTCCTCTCCATACGCGTGCTTGGCGCCGCCGTTGTGCCGCTCCGAAATCTCGAACATCACAAACAGCGCCAGCGTGAACACGATGCCCGAGACCGTGGCGACCTGCTTGGTGAAAAGATTGACCAGCGCGGTCCCGAACAGCACCAGGAAGATCAACGCCAGCCCGAGCGGAAAGTCGACGCCGGCGGGCTTCAGCCATTTCAGATTCAACGGCACTCGCCACGTCCGCCGCGTGCGATCGCGGTAGCGCAGTACCAGCACCGACAGGCTCTTGAAGACGAAGCTCCACACCACGCCGAAGGCGTAGGCCTCGCCCAACACGTACATGTCGCCACGCGAGAGCACGATCGTCGCGATCTGGAGAAACGTAACCAGGTTGATAATCCGATATGAGGTGCCGTAGCGCGGATGGGGATGGCGGAACCAGTCGAGCAGCACGCCGTCCTCGGCCACGCGGTTGAGCACTCCGTTGGAGCCGACGATCGCGGTGTTGACCGCGCCCGCGAGAATCAGAAAGCCGACGAAGACCACGAACGCCCGCAGCATCAGCCGAAGCCATAGCGGCCCCAGGACGTACATCGCCAGGCCGCCAATCAGATTGTCGCCGTAGCGCGCCATCCGCACGCTGTCCGGGATAATCATCACGGCGAAGAACGAAACCAGCGAAGTCAGCAGCATGCTGTAGATGAAAATCACGAGACCCGCGCGCAGCAGGTTCTTGAGCTTGGGCGCCTCGATTTCGCGATTCACCTGGGCCAGCGATTCCTCGCCTGACATCGCCAGGATCGAGTGGCCGAAGGCGATCATGATTCCCAACGCCCCGATGGTTCGCGCCGCCGGCAGATGACTCAGCCAACCTAGCGACGTGTCGTTGAACTTCAACGCAAACGGCGGCAGATGGAATCCGCGGACGTAGAGCGTCAGGCCGCACCACACGATGATCATCAACGCCATCACGGTGGTGACCTGCATGATTCGCATCGCCTTGCCGCTCGATTCCTCGATCCCCATGATGTTCTGGTGCCAGAAGTAGATGGTGATCGCGATCGCGAACGCGGCGGCGGCAAAATCATGCGGAATCGCGGCTGGGATGTGCGCCTGGCGGAATGTTTCGTTGATCAGGCCGGCGAGATATTGACCCGCCGATACTCCGCTAATCGGCCCGGTCAGAATATAGTCGAACATCAGGGCGGATACGGAGAGCTTGGCCAGCGTACCGCCCATCGCCTCCTTCACCACCCGATACACGCCGCCGCGCGTGAACATCGAGCACGATTCGACGTAGACGGCGCGCACCGCATACGAGAACAACATCACTGCGAAGATGAAATAAGGCGCCGCCGGCCCGACCGCCTCTTCGACGATTCCACCGATGTAGTAGGCCGTCGAGGCGAGGTCGCACAACACGATCGCCGCCACGCGCCAGAACGAAATGAAGGTCAGCATCGCGGTCGTAACCACGATGACTTTGGTCTGCTTGCCGGCGGCTAAGACTGAACTCGGCGTTGACGGTGACGTTTTTCCCTTAAGCCCTGCTGCTGCCAAATCTACCTCGTGAGAACCGTAACGCCGAACCAGTGCGGACGTTAGCAGAGCGCGTGCTAGTTTGGAATTAGAGGCGCGCCTCGTTGGCTGAATTGAATCGGCATAGCCGCCGACGATTTAGGAGTGGTTGAAAGTGCATTTCCCGGACCAATTCCTGGTTTGCCCAAACAGCTTAAAAATAGGGCGAAATACCCTCTTGGCAATTTGTTGCTGAGCGCCGACCTGCCGCTTTGGCAATCAGTTGCCTGCTAAATTGGCGGCAATCGACCCTAAGCTGCCCATCCTTGCGGCTCAGCTGGTCCGTTCGTGAAGCCCTTCTTTCCAAAGAAATCCTTTCCGATGGTTATCGAAGCACACCAGCCACGACTGCGTATGGTGGTGACCAGGTCGCTCACCTCCCGCGACGCGCCTCGCTTGGAATAACGGATGCTTAACCATGGTTGTAAATGATCGTCAGTGATCGTCAGTGGCGTTCCGTCTCGAATCAACGGGCTGCTTATCGCTCCAAAAACGACAAACCGACGAGCCCATGGCCTGCGGTCAGGAATTTACCTTTAGTCTTTAGTCGGCTCACTGACGATGACTGACGATCTTTTCGGAATATCGGTTGCGCAGCAGAGGGAAATTACGCGCCTGCCGAGGCGGTCGGCGCGGCTGGAATTGAGCTCGATGCCGGCGGCGCGGAGGTTCCCG
>JBEKLA010000285.1:0-4797 GCA_050010455.1 Binataceae bacterium (SeqCode)
AGGCCGCGCCTACTATCTGGTGCGTCCCAAGCGGGCGCGCGAGCGTCCGCAGGTGCGCGCGTTCATCGACTGGCTGAAGCAGGAATTTGCCGCGCTCGACTGGACGATCTTCGATCCGACCGTGCCCGCGCCGGACCGCAACGAGGACAGATAACGGGTCATCGCCTGGCGCCGGCTGTCGGCCAGCGCATGAAGCCGTAGGGTAAGCTTAGCGAGGCATGCCCACGGCCACATCCGCCGCGTTTCAGATTAAACACGTGGGCTCGGCGCGTCCCGCGCGTTAGCCCAGCCTGCGCTCGCTATTTCTTCTCGATCGTTAGGCCGTTGGGGCCGACGTCGATACGCACACCCTCGGGCTTCTTGCGATCCTGATAGAGTTGATAACCCATCACGGCGACAACGACCACCAGCGCGCCGACGACGAGGTAGATGATATTGGTGCGACTCACGGCTCGATCTCCATCGCTGCATGCTAACCCGCGGTGCCGCAAAAGCGAAGCGTGCCAGGTCAACGTCGCTGTGCTTTTTTAAGATTGAACAGCGTGGGCTCGGCGCGTTCCGCGCCTTAGCCCACCCTAGGCTTGCTGTATGTTGCGCGAGCGTGGAAGTTATGCAACCATACGCTGCAAGTCTGAAATTGGGAGGCAGCAGACCATGCGTAACTGGGGCACAATTTTCATTCTCTTGCTGATGAGTTTTGCCGGTGCAACATCGAACGCGGCGGCGCAAACCGTCCACGTGCTTGGCTGTGTGAAGCCCGGCGTGGAATTCGGTTGTCTCATCATTACAGACCGTAACACCGGCAAGAGCTACGAGATAGGTTCGGCAATTCCACGGCCCGATCCGGCGCAAAATCTCGTGGTCGACCTGAAAGGTCAGGTCTTCCACGGGGTGAGTTTTTGCATGCAAGGGCCGATCCTGAGAGAGATCACCTGGAACTATACCAAGATGTCATGCAGGCTCCGCAAGTAACGCGCCCAGTGAGCGCCGACGGGCGCGCCGCATCTTGCACAGACCAAAAACCGGAAAGTATCGCGAAACAACTCACCAGGGAGGAAGCTATGGGACTGAAGTCGAGCGGCATCGGCGTGACAGTGGCGTTAGCGGTGCTGGTGGGCGGCATTGGCGTTGCGGGTGCCGTCGGCCTTGGCGGGATATGCGGTCCAATTCTCAACGGGGCTTGCGATCCGGGCCTATTCTGCGACAAAAAGCCCGGCACGTGCCGGCTGATAGGCGGTACTGGGAGATGCGTCCGCATTCCGGTTTTCTGCCCGCTAGCCGCGCCTAATGTCGTGCTGAAGGTCTGCGGCTGCAACGGCGTAACCTATTTCAACGATTGCGAGCGCATCAAAGCCATGGAGCAAAAGGCACATAACGGTCCGTGCAAGTGAGGCCGTAGGGCGCAATAGCTCAGCGTATTGCGCCGCATGCGTCTGTGGAATTGGCGGAATATGCTGCGCTGTTCCGCCCTACGTACTAGCGCGCTCATGTAGTATGGCTTGAGCGCAGCGAAATCCATCATTGGGACTGGACGATTATTTGATAGGTTTCGCAAATGCTCAACCCATCGCACGAGCTTTTTGGGACGCATTATTTTATAGGATAAAGGATGTCGGACAAATCCGCTAGTGCAACCGCCGCGCCGGAGCAAGCTGCGGCGAAGGAAGACCCAAATCAAGCCTTCTATGACAAGGCCATTCGTGCGCTGCGCGATTTATTCGAAAAGGCGAAAGCCAAGCATGAGCTGCATTTCGCAATGGCGCTCATGCCAGAGTTCCGGGGCGCGCAGGACGGAGGATGGAATACTGCCGAGGAGGCGGTTTACGCGTACGATCAGTTCGCTGCGCATATCAAATCGCTCAAGAACGATGATCCCGTTCGCGCGCGCATTGCACTCTCATTTTATCTTCACGTTGCGGAAGGAAGCGGCTTTTACGAAATTCCCAAGAAATTGATGCTGACGATCGAGGGTAAAGGCAACAACATCATCCCGTTTCACAGTCTGGTCAAGCGGCACCAGAAAAAAGGCCGCGCTATAGACCCGAATGCGAACGCCATCTTCCGGAATTTGATGGGTCACGCGTATGACCTGCAATTGTTCGAGCTATCAGAAGTATTCAACGACGCATTCGACTCTGACGTACGAAATGCGGTGGCGCATGCAGACTATATTATTGCGGCGGACGGACTGCGAATACGGAGGAAAAATGGTGGGTTTCCGCGAAAAATCCCCTGGGATGAATTTGACGCAATATTCTGCCGCGGTGTCAATCTCTTTAGCTTTATCAGAGAGCTAACCGATGAGTACGTAAAAAGCTACGACCCGCCGAAGATCATTAAAAGCCGCATGAATGCAAATGAGCCGATAACGGACTATACGATTTACTACGACCCGCAAACGAGGGCTTTCGGTTTCAAAACTGACGGGAGAAACCGGGCTGCAATTGGTGCTTGACCGACGAATGGGAGGGCGGTGAGGCAGAATGATGGGTTTCGCAAAAGCTTAACTTATCCTACGCGCTGTCACCGTAATTCATGTCACCGTAATTCACATAGCAGGCCCTGTAACCCTCGTCGCCATCACCGGCTTGCGAGCCACTTCGCGCTCGCCCGGCGCAGGTGGTGCTCCCAGGTCGGGTTGATGGTCAATTCGTCACCCGAGTGGATGTTGTCGATGAGCTTCACGAGGTCGGTATTCATGAAGATAGGCTTGGCTCCTCTCACGGCTTCGTTTGCTTGACTGGAATCCATACCGAAAACCGCCATTAGGGTCTTGCGCGCGGCAACTTCCTTGACGGCGCTCCCGCCTTCTTCGATCAGAGCGGCAACAACCAGCCGCGCCGCCTCCGACAGATTCGCCCATTTGCGCTGGAACGTCTCATCGGGCACGCCCGTAAACCGGGCTTTCGCCAACCAATCCCGCACGGAGGCAATGACTTCTGCGTCCGGGCCGATCGGATGGGCGTTGACGATTAAGGCACTCATGGCGCCTTCGAGCCTAACTCTCGGGTCCTTGAAAACGAGGACCGGTATCTGCCGCGCTTCGAAAAACTGCCGATAAGCCAGGATTGCTAGTTCCTGGTTGATCCAGACCGACGACCGATGGCCGAGGTCCTTTCCGTCGGTGGTTGTGACGATTCCGCGCTCGTGCAGGAGCAAGACCGCCCCCGCGCAGCGGCGCAGGGCATCGAAGACGTGGTGCGTGAGTGCGGCCAGGTCATGCACAGCCTCTGCGAAGTAACCTTCCAGTCCCGGCGTCCCGTCGATCTCCGCCTTCACGGCTGCGCCGAGCTTTTTCTCGTCCGCTCTGAGTTGACCACAACTCACGAAGATCAGCTTGTTTGGCATCGGATCGTTCCCGCCTCGGGGCACCAACAACGCGCCGTAAAACGCCGGCCCCAGACGTGATCCAGCCAGTGGCCAGGATTGAGCGCTAACTAAATCGGGGTGAGCGTTTGAGTTCGGATTTCGTTTCACTCATCCGGGCTACGCTCGCTGCATCTGTTCAGCCTTCGCCGTCTTCATTCTTAATGCTGGTAACGTGAAAGCCTTTGCGTCGTTGTTCTTTGAGAAAATCGATTACCCCGGGAGGGAGCTCTCTTAATTTGCCGGCTTCGCGCCGTATTGCACGCTGCACCTCGCCCCAACGGTATTCAGCGGCTTCGCGGCTCAGGAAGAAGCGCTCTGATATTTCGTCCGGCGACGAGCAGTGCTTCGCGAGCGCGGTCGGTGCGATCAAGAGGGCGGCAAGCTGGCGCGCTTCATGTTCGTCTCGCTTTTCTGTTCGACAGTAGATTGTGCCTTGCGAAGGGTGCCGTCTGTAGCGCGCCCGGTATGACCGAGCGCAATGTGACAGACCTCTTCCATCACTATCAATCGGGCTCTGGGCTGCCAGTCCTTTGCTTGCTGATAGGTGTTCTCGCGAATAAGGATAGTGTTTGTGGAGGAGTTTGCTTCTGCCTCGGCATGAGGCAATTGTTCGTCCGATACCCGTATGAGTTTTAGTCCGGGGAAGATTTTCAGCAATCGCTGTTCTACCACCTCAATTACATCGAATGTTCCAACGCTTTCCAATCCAGCGCTGCACCTGACGCGCGCTGCGATTTGTTCGAGTTCGTCGATGTTACGCGAGGGCTTCATGGGCATGCATCAACTACACCCCGTCGTCGATCCGCACGTGTCGCACTTCATGCAGGTGCCGTTCCTCACCAAAGTGAAGTTGCCGCATTCGCCGCAGGCTTCGCCTTCGTAGCCCTTGGCGCGCGCTTCGGCGCGTTTTTCCGCCGCGGCGTGTTTGGCGTGGGCGCGAGCGTCGGTCCAGTTCATCTGCTCGAGCGCCTGCGCCGGCGAGAGTTTTTGCTCGGGCTCGCTCTTGAGCGCGGCGCTGCCGGCAACTTCGCCGCGCGGACCGGAGGAGGTCAGCGCGGTGACGTTAGACGCGGCCCGGCCGGTTTCACCAACCGATCCGCCCGCTGCAGGGGAGGGTGAAGATTCGGCGATGCGATCGACACCGCCATGCATCACCTTGAGCCGGTCGGTGCGCGAGCGGGTCAGGCCCTTCGACACGTAGCGCCCGTCGGGCGCGGGCTTGCCTTCGGCGACGCCTTTGCCGAGCGCATCGAAACCTTCGCCGCTCGGATCGACATGGGCAAGGTCGAAGCGCTCCATGTAGGACACCGCCAGCTCGCGGAACACGTAGTCGAGGATCGAGGTGGCGTATTTGATCGAGTCGTTGCCCTGTACCGGGCCGGCCGGCTCGAAGCGGGTGAAGGTGAAGGCGTCGACATATTCGTCGAG
>JBEKLA010000286.1:0-4782 GCA_050010455.1 Binataceae bacterium (SeqCode)
ATATTGGAAACGTAGCGTTTGATCGATAGCGTCGAGCATTCGCCGTCACCCAGCGGCATCAGCTCGATGAAGCGCACGTGCCAATCGCGCTCCAAGGTCAGGCGCGCCATCGCGACGACATCGTTTTCATTGTAGCCCGCGGCCACCACCGCGTTGAGCTTGATCGGTGTGAGCCCGGCTTCCTCGGCTGCCATGATCCCGGCCCACATCTGATCGAAGCTGCCCCATCGCATCTGCCGTTCGACAGTGTCTGGCGTCAGGCTATCCAGATGGACGTTGACGCGCTTGAGGCCGGCGGCTCGAAGCGGCCGCGCCAGCCGCGGCATCAGGATGGCGTTGGTGGTGAGCGCGAGGTCGCCCACGCCGGGAAGCTTGGCCAGGCGCTCGACGATTTCGATCAGGTCAGCGCGCAGGGTCGGCTCGCCTCCGGTCAGGCGAAACTTGCGAAAGCCGACGGCGATCGCGGCACGCGCGACCTGCTCGATCTCGGCGGCTGTTAGCAGCTCGGAATTGGGCTTGAAGCGCAGCCCTTCAAGCGGCATACAGTAGACGCATCGCAGGTTGCAGCGATCGACCAGCGACAGGCGCAGGTAATCGATTTCGCGGCCAAATGTATCCTTGGGCACGACCTCATCTTAGTCGCCATCCCCCGCCGCCGACAACTCCTTATCGAGGGCCGATTTACCGCGAATTCCGTCCGCTCCCGCTTCGTCTCATCGACAGTCCATCGATTGCTCGAACCGAGGTTCGCTTGCTAGGTACCGAGAGGTGGTGAATCGAGCATCTATCCGGCGGCTCCAGAGGCCGACGATAGCGGCCCTTTGTGTCATCGCGGCGGTCGGATGCGCGCGGACTGCGCCGGCGCCCAAGCAGCCCGAGATCGTCGCGCCGCCGTCGCTAATCGCCGAGCTATCAGCGGGCAAGTACGTGCGTGGTGACGCTTTCGCGCCCGTAACTGTCGTCGAATTCGCTGACTACCAATGTCCCTATTGCGCCGAAGAGGAGCCGAACCTGCATCGGTTGATGAAAGACTACCAATCGCGCGTCCGGATCGTGTTTCACGACTACCCGATCGGCCATTATCCGCATAGGGTCGAGTTGGCCGAAGCCGCGCGCTGCGCCGGAGAACAGGCCGGGTTCTGGGCGATGCACGATTTCTTGTTCAAACGCGCGGGCAACGTTGATATCGGCCATCTAACGCAATACGGGTCCGACCTGGGCCTCGACGGCCAGGCGCTAGACGCTTGCGTCAAGAGCGGGCGCTATCAGAAATTGGTCCAGGCGGACGCGAAGGCAGCGCGGATGGCGGGTACGCGCGGCACGCCTACATTTTTCGTCAACGGCCATCGGCTCGATGGATGGCAGACCTATAATCAGCTAGCGGGGGCTGTGGACGCGGCGTTGGAATCGCATGCGGATACGCGGAATGGTTCGAAATAGAATCCCGCCGGAGTCGACCAGGCGTTTGGCCGAGGATCGCGGCGATTCAATCAAATTTCCGAAACTGATATCCTAACGATAACTCGATGAGGATCAGTCGATGATAACGAAGATCGCCCTGTTAGCTCTGGTCGGCTCTCTGGCCGCGATGTGGTTGCTTCGCGCTCAAGCGCAGGACGATCGCGCAACGGTCGAGGAAGAACTCGCCGCCGACCTCGACGCCCTGCGAGCGCATCTCTTCAGGCGCTAACCGCCGGTGATCGGCTTTTCCGGCTCGCCCACGCAGTAGGCGCATCCGCAAATCGAACGCAACTGCGCCGTCGTGTAGAGCGTTTCGTGGCCGTCGTTCCATCCCAGGAATAAGCCGTTTTCGCCGAGCCGCACGAGCTGGCGCAGGCGCTGAGCCTCGGGCGCGATCTCGCCGTCGACCTCGCCCTTGCACGCGAGGCAGGGACAATAGCGGCGCAGATTCTCCAGCGGATAGATGCTGTCGTGGCCGTCGCTCCATTGCACGCCGACGGCGTAACGGCCGACCTCGCTCAGACTCTTGATTGACGACGGTTTGGATTTGCTCGACGGCATCTAATCGCGGCCCTTCTTGTCAACTAGCATCGGTCGGGATTATGCCACAAGTAAGCAGGCAAAAAACTTCCGCGACGGGAGCAAAACGATGGGTTCCGAAACCATGAGTTCCGAAAGCCTCAAGCAAAAACTCGCCGCCCTGGCGGCGCATGGCGGCGCCGAGCTGCGCGCCAAGTATCGTGTCGAAGAGACCGCGCTTGTCGAGAAGGCGTTCTTCAAGGGCAGCGAATTGGAGCGACGCATTCCGCATTGGGGCGACGGCATCCTGTGCGACGGCCTCGTTTACGCCGCGCGGGCGTTGCAGGATGACTCGCCGGCCAAGGACGCGAGCGCGTGGTTCGCTCCGCGATTATCCAGCGGCCCTCGCCTCGGCGATTGGTTCTGGTTTTGGGCGGCTGAAGCGCTGCCGGCGCTGGACCTTTACCAGTTGAGCGGCCAGAGCGCCTATCTCGATTACGCGCGAGCGGTGGTCGACGCGCTCGAAAACCGAATCGCGCACACCGCCGACGGCGCGATCATGCCGCATCCGCCCGCCGCCGAAGTCTGGGTCGACGCGGTTTACTTCTCGACTCCGGCGATGGCGCGTATCGGGCGATTAACGGGCGACAGCGCAATCGTCGAGCGTGCGTTGCGGCAACTAATCCTGCACGCGAACCATCTGCGTGACGAGGCATCCGGCCTGTTCTGGCACGTCGCCTACGTAGATAAGCGCAGCCACTCGCAATGCCTGTGGGCACGCGGCAATAGCTGGTTCTCGATCGCCGCGACCGAGGTGTTGGGCGAGGTGCGGACGGCGGGCCTCGAACGGAGCCTTGCCGGCCAGGTCCAGGCGGTTAGCGAGATCGTCGCGCGCCAGCTTGCGGCGGTGGTCATGCTGCAGCATCGCGACGGCCTGTGGCATACGGTGATCGACCGGCCCGATTCTTATCTCGAGGCTTCCGCAACCGCGGGATTCGCGCTGGCGTTGGGACGAGCGCTGCGGATGAAGCTTGCCGGGATCGACCTCGACGCGGCGAAACAGGCGCACGCGAACGCTTTGGCGGCGATCAGCGGGAAAATAAATGCGGAAGGTGATTTCACTGGCGTCGCGCAGCAGACGCCGCCGGGCGATTTCGCCTGGTATCAATCGATACCGGTTGCGACGGCTCCGTTCGGCACCGGCATATGCCTGATGGCGTTGGCCGAAGCGATTGCCGAACGTCAGTAGAAGCGCGCTTCGCCGGGAGGCCGGGTCTTCCAGCGGCGATGGATCCAGTTCCAGTGATCCGGGCGTTCCGTGATCACCTTCTCGAGGACCGCCGTGAAACGCTGCGTATTCTCGCGCACGCATTCATCCTGATTTCCGTCAGTTACGACCTCGACCAGAGGCAGGACTTTGATCCGATGGCTTGCGCTATCGCCCTGGCGAACGATAAAGACCGGCACGACCGGCGCGCGCGTCGCCATCGCGAGCCGCGCCAGGCCGCCGCTGGTGCAGGCCTTGCGCGAGAAGAAGTCGACGAACACGCCCCTGCGAACGTCGAGGTCAAGCGCGAAGGCGACTACCCTGTTCGATCGCAGCAGCCCGAGGATTTGACGGCCGACGTTCCCGCGCGCAATCATCCGGCTGCCGAAGCTCTCTCGTGACGCCGCGATAGCTCGGTCCATCAGCGGGTTGCGCAGCGGCCTCCCGACAATCGCCAGCGGAAACCCGTACAGCGCGTTCGCCGCCGCCATCAGCTCGATGTTGCCGAAATGCGCCGTCAGACAAAGCGCGCCATGGCCGAAATGATTCCGCTTGAGGTACTCGACGAATTCGGCGTCTTCGTAAGTCGCGAAGCGCGCGACATTGTCGCGGTTGATTTCGCGGAGATGAGCCCACTCGGCCGCCACGCGCCCCCAGTTGCGATACATTTCGCGCACGATCGCGACGCGCCCGGAAATATCCATATCAGGGAAGGCGATCTCGAGGTTGCGCATCGCGATCCGCCGGTTAATCCGGTCGATTTGCGCGGCCACCGAGCCGAGCGCCGCTCCCATCCGCATCGCCGCCCGCAGCGGCATCGCCGCCAGCGTACCCCGGGCGGCGGCAAAGGCCGCATACTCGATCCGTGCCCGTCCACCTGCGATTTGCCGCGCCATAGGAGGGTCAAGTTTCCAGAGCGGATGAGGGCGCGCAAGGGGCCCCGCCGTTGCGGCGCCCCTTGCGCGCCCTGCGCGATACGCGAGCGGCGTTGTCCAACATGAAACGATGAGGGCCCGGCCGCCAGGCGGCCGGGCCGTCGTCGTTCAGCTAATAGGCCGCCTTCAGTTACGCACGCCGAACAAGCCGCTGACCGCGTCGAGCACGCCGCCATCCTTGCCTGAAACAGCCTTGGAGGTAGCGTCGACACTCGCCGTCGTGCCCGCCGAGGTCGTGCCCGCCGAGGAAGCCACCGGCGCGGCCGCTACGGGTGCTGCGGGCGCGGCCGCAAACGTCTTGGTCGAGGACGCGGGCGCACTCGAAGCCATCGCCGGCGCAGAACCCTCTAGCCTCGAACTGGGTCCGATTTCCTCGGTGTTGAGAGGCGTCGGGCCGAAAGCGCCCGGACGGCTTTCCGGCTCGTTCGGACCGGCAGCGCCCGCAGGCACATTAACCGGCGCGCCGATTTCGGCACCCGGCGGCACAGCTATGCTGAAGCTCGGCTTGTAGAGTTCGCGCACCTGCGACAACGGCATATCGTGCATCTCTTTCTTGCCGAGGTTGTTGACGAACTTTTCACGCTCGTCCAACGATAGTTC
>JBEKLA010000287.1:0-4776 GCA_050010455.1 Binataceae bacterium (SeqCode)
GGACTCGTGCCGGTGGCGCGCGTCAAGCATCTTAACGTCGAAGTGACGACACAGATATGGATGGGGCCGGGCAAGCACGTCGTCGCTTATTACGTTGCCGGCCAGCGGTTTGTGAACTTGGTGGGCATAATCGAGCAGGATTCCTGGACTGGCGAGTCTTGGACCGATCGAGGCGATGTAAAGGACCTGCGCGCGGCTTTCGCCGATTGGGACCCGAAGCTCCGCGCTATCATAGAGACCATGGAAGAAACATTTATTTGGGGGCTCTTCGACCGCGCCCCGTTGCCACGCTGGTCCGCTGGCCGCGCGACGCTATTAGGCGACGCATGCCATCCGATGCTGCCTTTCATGGCGCAGGGAGCAGCACAGGCGCTCGAAGACGGCGCCAGCTTGACAGCGTGCCTGGCTTCGTCTGGCGATGTGCCGGGCGCCTTGGCGCGTTATGAAAGAATACGCTTGCCGCGCACGTCGCATATTCAGGGAATGGCGACCAATAACAAGACCCGTTTTCCATCTGCCCGACAGACAAGCCCAGCAGGAACGAGACGCAAAAATGGCCACAGGCGGCACCGATTGGTCGATCAAGGCAATCGCATGGCTCTATAGCTATGATGCCGCCGCTGCAGTCGAGACCGGAAACCTTGGGCTGCCGCCCAGCTTATAATTTCCTGCGGGATCATACGGTCGCAACTATTGCCACCTATCGCGTTCCGAGAGGTCGCGGTAGGGACGCTCATTGCTGAGCGCCCCCCGCACAGATCCCGGCGGGCGCTGCTAACGCACCGGGCTCCTCCCTCGGGTTCTGGCGTCGAAGCGATGCAACGGTTGAGGGTGTAGTATCCGCATTGGCGGGAAGAAGCAGTCGGTCATTCGGATGAACTCATCCCAATGGAGGAACGCGTGCTGGCTACGTCGTTTTAGGATTTTCAGCCAGCGCCAGCGAACCTCGGCGACGAACCACCGCAGGCTCGGATCGTTGCCCGGGACGGCGTAGTAATTGAGATGCCCTTGGAGCATCTGCCTTACCCACGTGCCGGTCCAGGCGATGGAGTCATGCATTCGTTTGCGCAACTCCATCTTGATCGCCTGTAGCTGTCGCACCATCCGCTTCTTAATCGTCTTGCGCCCGATGACAAAGGAGCCCCATTTGCGTGATCGCGTGCAGAAGTGCGTGAAGCCGAGGAAGTCGAACGTTTCGGGCTTCCCTTCTCCGCGCATCTCCCGCTGTTTGATCGCATGACGACCGAAGCGGATCAGCCGGGTCTTGTCCGGGTGCAAGGCCAATTCGAACGCACGCATCCGTTCCTTGAGGTCGTCAAGGAATGCTTTCGCCTCGTGCTCGTGTTGAAAGCCGACGATCGTGTCATCCGCATAGCGGATGACGATCATGTCGCCTGATGCCTTTGTCCGGCGCCAGCGATGGACCCACAGGTCGTACACGTAGTGCAGGTAAACATTCGCCAGGATCGGTGATATCACCGCCCCTTGCGGCGCACCCCGCTCGCCACGTGTTACGCGTCCATCTTCGACAATGCCGACTTTCAGCCACTTCGCAACCAAGCGAAGAATGCGCTTGTCCGCGATACGGTGTTCGAGGAAGCGGATGATCCACGAATGGGCCATGGCATCGAAGAAGCCCCGGATATCCGCGTCGAGCACCCAGTTCACCTGTCTCCGGTAGATGCCGGCGTGGAGAGCATCCAGCGCATCATGCTGGCTACGCCCCGGCCGGAACCCATAGGAGAACCCAACGAAGTCTTCCTCGTAGATCGCCTCCAGCACCCTCACGACCGCTTGTTGAACAATCTTGTCCTCCAGGCACCAGATGCTCAGCGGCCGCTTCGAGCCATCGGCCTTCGGTATGTAGCTCCGCTTGGCCGGATGGGCTCGATAGCTGCCGCGGTGCACCCGATCGTGCAGGTCTTTCAGTTTCTCTTCGAGATTTTCTCCGTAGGTCTGCCACGTCACACCATCCGTCCCGGGCGCCGCATCATGCTTAAGCGCAATGTAGCTTTGCTTCAGGAGGTCGATGGTGATGTGATGCAGCAGCGCGGTGAACCGTACATCCCTACTCTGTCGCGCCGCCTGGCGCACGGCTGCCAATCCGGTCGACGCGGCTTCCCGGCTCAGTGCCCGGACCGCGGCGGGCTGACCGCCGTTTCCCTTGGGCGAGGCCCTTCCCTCCACGATCTCCGCCGAGGACGTGTCCTCTTTGTTCGACCGCTTCGCCGGTACTACGACCTCGTCCGAATCCTCATCCGCGTGCATGCTCATCTTTGGCCTTCGCCTTCATGAGCCGGTCCGGCATGCCGCGCCGGACACGGATGAGGCCTCCCAGGTTCCGCACAAAGGACGTCTCCACGTGCATGGGGTCTCCGACTGCGCGAGGCTCCTCGTCGCCAAGCCAATTCCAGCGCGAGGATGTTGCCTTCTCGTCTTCGAACTGGATCGGCACCTCGAAATTCGACCCGTTTCGCAGCTCGATACCCAGCCCATGGTCTCCCCTGTGAACGCTTCAAGTTGAGCCTTGCGGCTAGCCCTTGCATCACTCGGGGTCGGGGCGGCTGGCTAGGCCTTACCCCGTGAAGGACTTCCACCTCCTATCCTTTGCCAGCTTTCCTGGCGCACTCGCTTGTGGGTCAACCTCGACATAATCGCGACGTTCCCGCGACGTCGGCTTGTCCTCTAACTTCGGAAGTATCGCTGCATCGCAACGAACGGTAGAGACGGGCCATGAGCGACATTTTGCAACGCGGCAAAGTTGCGGAGAAGAAGTGGGCAGTTTCGTCGTCGGACAACTGTGAAGTCGGTCACAGACCCCGGTATTGAGGCGTGCTATCGTGCTCCATATTCCAGCGCGCGTGACCCCATTGGGGAGGGGTCAAATGGCAATGGACCGGTTCGTATGAGCAGCAACATGCTCGATAACCCATTTATTGTTTTCCTTGCCGTACTGATTGCGCAATCACTAGCGGCATTTTTGGGTGACTTCCTTCGCAGGCGGGGGCGCCCCATACACAAAGATGCACAAGGAATCCTCCATACCATCCAAACGGCCATTCTGACACTTCTAGCGCTCATTATTGGATTCAGCTTTTCAATGGCAGTGACGCGCTACGATCAACGCAAAAATTATGAGGAAGCAGAGGCTAATGCTATTGGGACCGAATATGTACGTGCCGATTTGTTGCCTGTCGATAACGGCGCGCTCAGTGTGCGTGAGTTGTTGAGGAAATATCTGGACCAGCGCATTTTATTCTACGAGACCAGCGATCAGCGTCAGATCAGTCAGGTCAACATTGAGACCGCAAAGCTGCAAGCCGACCTGTGGTCCGCCGTCTGGCCAACCGCAAACGCGCAACCGACACAGGTACTAGCCCTCACCGTTTCGGGCATGAACGATGTGTTGAATTCGCAAGGCTACACTCAAGCAGCTTGGTTGAACCGCATACCCGTTGGGGCATGGGTAATGATGGGGCTTATCGCGATCTTCTCCAATCTGCTGCTTGGTTACCGTGAGCGTCGAAGCGGATTACTACTCCTTATCTTGCCAATAATCGTATCAATGGCTTTCTTGCTCATAGCGGATATCGACAGCCCGCGCGGGGGACTCATTCGCGTGTCTCCGCAGAATCTGCTCCTGCTGCGGGAATCTATAAAACCATTTTAGGCCTGCAGGCCATCTCGATGTCCACTAATGCAATGTTAAGGTCGGCAGACCGTCCGGCGTGCTTCCGATCCTGGCGCCCGCCGGGCGGAGGCATCGCACAATGGATATCGAGAGGTCCGGCCGCGGGCGCGCCCATTGAGCGCGATCGATTAGATTGATACTATGCCAAAGGGTGGGGATCGCGTTGATGAGTAAGATTCATCTGTCAACGATCGCGGCCGTCGCGTTGGCCCTATGTTGTTGCGCATGTGGCAGTCGGCTGCCCCAGGGCGCTCTGGTGCCGGTCGCGCAAGCCGACACGGCAGGAACCTCGATCGTCCCTGTCCTGGTTGCTACCACGCGAAAGCGCGCCACGGCCGATGCCGGAGATATGTTCGACCGCGAGCGGGCGGATCAGGTGTCGTATGCCTCGATCACTGTGTCGATCCCCCCAGACGATGGGCGAAAGATTGGCCAGGTGCAGTGGCCTACCTCCTTGCCCGGCGATCCTCGGCAAAGTTTTGTGACGGTTTCGGGAAACTATCTGGATAAGCAATCCTTTGTCGCCGCCCTGTCGGCTGCCGCCAAACAGACTGGACACGGCAAGGTGCTTGTCTTAATCCATGGCTTCAATAATCGGTTCGATGAGGCTGTATACCGGTTTGCGCAAATCGTTCATGATTCCAAGGCGCCTGCGACTCCCGTGTTGTTCTCCTGGCCATCGCGCGGCGTAGTAGGGCTGGCTGAGTACCAATATGACCTTGAAAACGCGAACACCTCTCGCGATGCCCTCGAGCGATTGCTCGACACCATTGCAGCCAATGCTAATGTAAAACAGATTACAGTACTCTGTCATTCGATGGGGTGTTTACCCACGCTTGAAACGCTGCGGTCTAAGGCGATCCAGGCCGGCAAGATCGGCGCCAAGGTCAGAAACGTCTTGCTTGTAGCGCCCGACGTGGACGTCAATGTTTTCCGTACGCAAATGCGTCAAATGGGCCACGCCAGGCCTCGCTTTGCATTGTTCCTTTCTCAGGACGACCATGCTCTTAAATTGTCCAAGTTGATTTCGGGCGGCGTTCAGCGTCTTGGCGACGTCGATCCCGATCAGGAGCCCTACAAGACCG
>JBEKLA010000288.1:0-4718 GCA_050010455.1 Binataceae bacterium (SeqCode)
TGGCGGGCTCGCCGGAGGCTCTCGCCCACATGATTCGGGATACTCTGATGCAGGGATTCGCTCGAAGCGCGGAGTTCTACAAGTCGCTGGGCATGGGAGACGGGATTGACGCCGCCTCCCGCGAGCGACTGGCAGACGATACGGTGCGCTTGATTCCGGCGATTGCGGCGATGGCGGCGGCCCTCATGGTCACGGTCAATCTGGCTTGTTTCTGGCGATGGCTTGGCAAACGTCGGCTCAGTTACCCGCTTTTTGGGGACTTGGCGCTTTGGTGCAGCCCGGAGTGGATGATCTGGCTTTTATTGGCGACCGGTTTTGCGCTGTTCATACCTGCGGCGTCTATCCGAGTGTTGGCTATCGACGGTTTTATCTGCACCGCCGCGATATACTTCTGCCAAGGGCTTGCGATCGTCGCCTATTATTTTCGCATGCTGGCGATGCCGGTGGCGTTTCGCAGCGTCGCGCTGTTGCTGGTTTGTCTGATGGCGATGCAGCCGATACTCGCGCTGTTAGTATCGGGTATGGGCATCTTCGACATGTGGGTAGATTTTCGCAGACTGAAGCGTCCTCCGCGCGAGGCGGACAGCTTCGGTAATTTTTCGTAGTCTAAAAGGAAGGCGACACCTGACTCATGCAGATTATATTGCGCGAGGACATACCGAATCTGGGACGGCCGGGGGACGTAGTTAAGGTTCGCGACGGGTATGCACGGAATTTCCTCCTGCCGCGCAATCTGGCGATCGAAGCCAACCCCAAGAACATCCGCGCCTTCGAGCATCAAAAGCGACTCGCGCTGACGCGTCGCGAGGCTAAGAAGAACGAGGCCCTGAAGGTGAAAGAGCGGCTCGAGGCGTTACAAATCAATCTTACCGCCCGCGCCGGTGAGGAAGGCAAACTGTTCGGCTCGGTTACGAATATCGATATCGAGCGCGCCTTGCGTGAGCAGAATCTCGACATCGAGCGGCGAAAGATATTACTCGCGGAGCCGATCAAGCAACTGGGTGACTACAACGTCCCGATAAAAATCGATCCCGAGGTCGAGGCGGTTTTGAAAATAACCGTGGCCGCAGAGTAAGGCGCCCAGCCCATGATCAAGCTATACGACTTCCTACCGTGTCCCTTCGGTCAGAAGGTCCGCATCGTGCTCGTGGAAAAAAGCCTCAGCTATGAGTTGGTTGAGGTTGATTTTGCCAAGGGCGAGCAACGCCGACCGGAATTCCTGCGGCTCAACCCCTATGGCAAGGTTCCGGTGCTTATCGACGAGGATACGGTGGTCTACGACTCGACCATTATCAATGAGTATCTCGACGACGAGTATCCGGATCCGCCCGTGTTGCCGCGGCTGGAATCGAGCTCGTTGAGAGCGCGCGCCCGCTTGTTCGAGGATTTTGCTGACAATTCTTTTACCCCCCAAGTGGGCCAGTTGATGGCGGAGAACGCCAAGCCCGAGGCGGAGCGCGACCCAAATCGGTTACAGCGTGTTCGCCAAGCCGTCGAGCGCGTGCTGGACTACCTGAATCGCGAGTTGCAGGGCCAGCATTTTCTGGCCGGTGAGTTCTCAGTTGCCGATATCGGCTTTGTGCCGCGGCTGCTGCTGCTCAACGAACTCGGGATAGACGCTGGAATGAACCGGGGTAACGTCGAGGCGTGGATCAAGCGGCTGCTGGAACGGCCTAGCGTTCAGAATCTCCAAGGAGTTAGCGCTACTTTACTGGCAGGCGTCTAAATACGGAGGCCAGTTCCCCGAACAATACACCGCTCGCAAGGAACGAGCGGTGTATTGCGGAGATGGCGACGGGAGGGGGGCTTTCGAGACGATATCCTCAAAACGTACGACCCTTCGTCTAATACGTCGAGCCGGCAAGGTCGGAAAGCAGGTCTTGCTCGCCCGGTGTCCGGTAATCGACGCCTACTGACTTGTACATGAGTTTGGCCCCGAACAGCTTGTCGCCCAGCCGTCCCGCCGGCTTCAACATCCCGCCATGGCGGCGGCATCGTGGGCACGGCATCGTACCACTGAGCAGGCCCGCGTTTTGAGCCGTGATTCTGAGGTCAAATGTATGGCCACACCCGGGGTTCTGGCACGTCGTTCGATAGACGATCCCGGGCAGATTGTTCGAATTGAGTGCTCGTTCCACTTTTGGTACCTCGACGGGTTTGGTTGTTGACGATCTCATCTCGACTGTGAAAGATAGACGAGCATCGGTGCCCAAAGATTCAAGCAATCCTCGTGCCTCGGTTCGGCAATGCTCGAGTGCCCGAAAATCATACCTAAAACCGAGCGAACCAGCCGAGACGGCGGCAAAATCTGCACGCACTTTGCCGCTATTTCAACACTAGCTCGTGTCGATTTTGCATCCTCTACGAAATTAGACGACTTGCGCTGCCCCATCGTTTCAAGTTTGGTGTTCTCCGGGCGTACGACTTTGTTACAGTTAATACCTATGATTACGCTTTTGGTTTCAGGAGGTACCCTTGGCCCTTGCGAATAAAGTCCTGGCGCTGGTGATGGCGGGCGGTCAGGGGACTCGGCTCTATCCGCTGACTCGGGACCGGGCGAAGCCGGCCGTCCCCTTCGGCGGTAAGTACCGTATTATAGATTTCGTCCTGTCGAATCTGGTTAATTCGGGAATTTTTTCCATTTACGTCCTGGTTCAATGGCGTTCGCAATCGCTAATCGAGCATCTTAAGGACGGATGGCAGTTTGGCGGCCTGCTTCCGGGCCATTTCGTGACCCCGGTGCCGGCCCAGATGCGCCTTGGCGAAACCTGGTATCAGGGGACTGCGGACGCCATCTTTCAGAATCTCAACCTTATAGACGACGCTCAGCCCGATATAGTTGCGGTATTCGGCGCCGACCACATCTACCGGATGGACATCCAGCAGATGGTCGAATTCCACATCGAGCGAAAGGCCGCGGTGACGGTCGCTACCCTCCCGGTTCCTGTCGAGGAGAGCAACCAGTTCGGGATTGTCGAAGTCGATTCGAATTCGCGGATCGTCGGCTTTGAGGAAAAGCCGGCAGAGGGCCGCTCGATCCCCGGTTCGCCGGGGACCTGTTTGGCCTCGATGGGCAACTACCTGTTCGACCCCCAGGCGTTGCGCGCGGCGTTGCTCGAGGATGCCCAGAAGCCCGCGAGCCGGCATGACTTCGGCCAGGATCTTCTGCCGGCGCTGATCGAACGTGTCCCGGTTTACGCTTACAACTTCATGACCAATCGGATTCGTGGCGATTCCGCGATCAATCTGAGCTATTGGCGCGACGTCGGGACCCTGGACGCCTACTTCGAAGCCAACCTGGATCTGCGCGACGCGCGGCCGCACCTGAATCTCTACAATACAAACTGGCCCCTGCGGACCGCTTACTACAATCAGCCACCGGCCAAGTTCGTGTTCGCTGAAGATGGGCGGCGCGGACATGCGTTGCATTCGGTGATTTCGGAGGGATGCATCATTTCGGGCGGCATGGTCAGAAATTCGGTTTTGGGACGCTCGGTGTTCGTCCACTCCTACAGCGAAGTTGAAGATTCCGTGATCATGGATTACGTCGAAATCGGGCGGCGCGCACGGGTCCGCCACGCGATTATCGATAAGAACGTTTATGTCGCCGAGGGCGACGAAATCGGCTACGACCTCGATCGCGATCGCGAGCGCTTTTTCGTCACAGATTCCGGGATCGTGGTGATTCCCAAGACGCCCAAACGCGAGCGCATTGCCTACGAAGCCACCTCATGACGAATCTTCCGCACCCCGCGGCGTCAGACCGCTCGCGTTCGTCCGAGGCGCGCCCCGCGCCGCCGACTTCCCTGGAAAATCAGAATGGCGCTCAAGCGCAAGTCGCCGGGAAAGCGGCGAAGCGCGCGCCACTCGCACGTCGGCATCTGGCTGCCGAACTCGAGCTCGGTTTTGGCAGCCGATGCTTATTCTACCTGATGGTTGGCATCCTGCATCTGCTCAGCCTGTTGCCCGACTTTATCCTGCGCCCGCTCGGGGTGATCGGAGGTCTGGTGGGTTACTGGCTCGATCGTCGGCACGTGAGGATCGGACTCAAAAATCTTGAAGTCGCATTTCCCCAGGAAAGCGCGGCCCGGCGGCGGCAGATACTACGAGCTTCCTATATCAATCTTGGGCGTGGTGCGGCCGAGTACATCCGGCTGGGTGGCTTCTTCTATCGCCGTCTCAAGCGCAGGGTGATTTATGAACGGTTCGGAGCCTGGGACGAGATCGCGCGCCGTCACCCGGGCAAGGGAATCCTGGTGCTGGCCGCGCACTTTGGCAATTTCGAACTGCTGCCCGCGGCTCACGCCTTACACGGTCATCAGATAAGCCTGGTCCATCACACCCAGCGCTTCTTGGCCGGCGACGCGTTGATAACCTTCGTCCGGCAGCGGGCAGGAGTTGGGACTATCCGCAAGCACTCAGCCGCGCGAGCGGTGCTGAAAGCGCTGCGCGCCAATCAGGTCATAGGGATCCCGTTCGATCAGAACGCCAAGCGCAGCGAGGCGGTTTTCGTCCCGTTCCTGGGCGAGCTGGCCGCCACCACCAGCGGTCTCGCCCGCCTGGTGCAGATTTCCGGCGCGCCGGTGGTACCGGTCTTTCTGGTGCGCCAGCCCGACAACCGCACCCATCGGCTGGTGATTGGCGACGAGATTCCGGTGCAACGCAGCGCCGATTCCGCTGCCGATATCGAGGAGAACACCCGCCGCTTCGTCAAACCG
>JBEKLA010000289.1:0-4714 GCA_050010455.1 Binataceae bacterium (SeqCode)
AGCTCGCGAAGTTCGCCCTTCGCGGCTCTTCTGTTTTATCGCAGGTTTTTCGGGGTCCCCAAATGGGGTTCTCAGTCAGGCGGGGCGATGCGGTTCAACCGCTGTGCATAAGTCAACTGTAAGCATACCCCTGCTGAAAGTGTCTAATTCTTACTCGACAATTCCTTCACAATCGCGCTGACGAAAGCTTTCGCGTCGCCAAACAGCATTAGAGTACGGTCCATATAGTACAGCTCATTATCGATGCCGGCGAATCCCGGATTCATGCTGCGTTTGATCACCATGACGGTTTGCGCCTTATCAACATCAAGGATCGGCATGCCATAGATCGGACTGGTTCGATCGTGGCGCGCGGCTGGATTGACGACGTCGTTGGCGCCAATCACCAAAGCAACGTCAGTTTCGGCGAAATCGGAATTGATGTCCTCCATTTCGAACAGACGGTCATAGGGAATATCCGCCTCGGCCAGCAGGACGTTCATGTGGCCAGGCATGCGTCCCGCCACCGGATGAATCGCGAACCGGACATCCACGCCGCGCTTGGTGAGCGCATCGGTCAGTTCGCGAAGCTGATGCTGCGCCTGCGCCACCGCCATCCCATAACCCGGTACGACGATGATCTTGCGAGCGGCGCTCATAATGGCGGCGGCATCCTCGGCAGTGGCCGACCGCACGGGCCGCGTGGAAGCTTTCGCCGTGCTCGACTCCTGCACCTGGCCGAACGCCCCGAACAGAACGTTGGTGAAAGAACGGTTCATGGCGTTGCACATGATCACCGACAGAATAAATCCGGACGAAGCGTTTAGCGCGCCTGCCACGATGAGCAGTCGATTCGATAACGCGAACCCCATTGCGGCGCACGCCGCGCCTGCATAGGAGTTCAACAGCGCAATCACCGTCGGCATGTCGCCGCCGCCGATCGGCAGGATAAGCAGCACACCGAACAGGAGCGATAAGCCCGTAAAAGTCGGGAACACCCACGTAGGTGTTGGTCCCGCGATCATCCAAACTCCCAGGCCGAGGGCGAACACGAACAGCGCCAAGTTCACTATATTCTGGCCTTTGTACGTGAGCGGACGCGTGGGCACGATCTCCTGGAGCTTGCCGAACGCCATGACGCTCGCCGTAGCCGTGAGATAGCCCAGCACCGTCTCAATCACGAGGGCGGCCATCGTGAATCCGGTGGCGCCTTGTCCGGAGGCGACCAGCCGGTAATATTCGGCGGTTCCAACCAACGCCGCAGCCAGAGCGCCGAACGCGTGAGATAGAGCAGTCAGTTGAGGAACGGCGGTCATCGGCATCAGGTAGGCGAGCGGCGCGCCGATCGCGGCTCCGATGGCCATGCTGATCAGAATCCACTCGTAGTTGATGACCTCGCTGCGCAGCAAGGTTCCCACCACCGCGAGCAGCATGCCCACCTGTCCCGCTCGCACGCCGCGCCGCGCGGTCACGGGCGAGTTCAGCCATTTGATGGAAAAAATGATCAGGAGCGCGGCGAGAATATACGCGATCTGCCAGATTGAATCCATTACGCGCGGCTCTCTTTGCTGCGGTCTTTCTTGCGGAACATCTTCAGCATCCGGTCCGTGATGAGGAATCCGCCGACGATGTTGATCGTCGACGCCGCCACGGCTACGCAACCGAGCACCCGGCTCAATTGCGGAGCCTCTCCCGACCCCGCGATCAGAATCGCTCCCACCACGGAAATGGCGGAGATGGCGTTGGTCAGCGACATCAGCGGCGTGTGCAGCAACGGCGATACGCGTCGCACCAGTTCCAGGCCGAGAGGCACGGCCAGAACCAGGACATACAAACTCATTTCAACTTCGGCGTTCATTCATGTTCTCCGGGTGGAACACGCACCCTCGTACGATTGTCAGAGGGACCCGCTTAGAGTGCGGGAAATAGCTGCGTGGCAACTTACTATCATAATCGCCCGCCCAGCGCGATGCTAACCTGAGCCAATGCGTCCTCTGTTGATCGGCATATCCGTCATTCTGGTTTCTTGCTCCTCCTCTGGGCCGTCGGCGTCCGACCCCTCTGCTTCCGTCGCCTATCTTGAAAAGGCCGCCGCCGAGCCTGGCGCCACCAAGACCGCGAGCGGGTTGGTCTATCGCGAACTGAGAGCGGGCACGGGCGCCTCTCCCCAGGCCGCCGATACTGTGAAGGTCAACTACCGCGGTGCACTGGTGAATGGGACGGAGTTCGATAGCTCCTATAAGCGCAATGAGCCGGCCGAATTCCCCTTAAATCGGGTGATCCCCTGCTGGACGGAAGGCGTCCAGAAAATGAGGGTCGGAGGAAAGTCGCAATTAGTGTGTCCTTCGAAACTCGCCTATGGGGACGAAGGAAGTCCGCCGACGATTCCGGCCCGAGCCACGCTCGTCTTCGAGATCGAGCTCCTCGGAATTAACGGAACACCGTAGAAAAATCATTTGGAAGGCGACGCGCAGACTTCTTCGTAGCGGTGAGTTTGCTTGATTGCGGCACCCCAGGAAAAGATCTTTTGCGCCTGCTCGTATTGATCCTGCGGAATCTCGATTCCGCCCTTCCACGTGGCGATTGCCTGGTAGCGCGCGATGGCCGCCGTGAGAGCTTCCCGGCTGAAGCCGGGGACGTACTGCTCCTCCTTTTCGGCAATCTCCCGGGCCGGCGCGTTCTGAGCCCACGTCTTCGCTTTGGCGAAAGCGCGCAGGAACGCCTGATACTTGGGTGTTCTCAGAAACTCGCGCGATGCCGCCACGCTGCTAAAGGCCACCAAGGGCGTCGAAGCACCGAGCGAAGCTGCCTCCGCTCCAAGTTTGTCGATTTCCAGTTGCTGCGGCGCGGGTCCTTGCAGGTGGACGAAATCGCCGGCGCCGGACTTGAACTTGTCATAGAGCGCGGCCGGGCTGGGGTCGTCGATCACTTTCACTTTGGACCAATCGACGTGATGATAGTCGAGCGCATACCGCAGCATCAGCAGCGGCTGGCCTCCGCGATCCGCCAGCAGAGTCTTGCCCTCTAATTCCCTCCATTCGAAACGCGCCTTCGGCCCGCGACGCAGCAGGAAGAATCCGTCGCGCTGATTGATCTGCGCGATGTGCACGGGAAGATCCTTGCCGCCTGCTTCGCTGGCCGTCCAATAGCTGGAGACGGCGCTTTGAGTAACGTCCGCCGCGCCGGAACGAACCGCTTCCAAAACGTTTTGCGAGCCGGGCCAGGTAAACGACGGCTCCAGCCCCTCGGCCTTGAGAAATCCGCCGGCAACGGTTGCGATGAAGGGAGCGTAGAAGATCGACTGCCGGTTGCCCAGCACGCGAATGCGAGCATCGGACCCCGATCGCGCTTGACCCGAAACGATCGCGGAAGTTCCGACTGCGGTTACGCCGCTGATAAAATCCCGACGGGATGCCATCTTGGTCATAATCTCAATTAAACAACGAAAGCCGCACGATTTCCCGGCCGAATTTAGCCCCGGTGACTTACTTTCACGCGTGCGCTTTCCCGAACCGGCGCACCAGCTTGCCCGCAGCACGACCAAAGCCTCAAGATGCACAACTTATGATCTCGGCGCTTTCTTGCGCTCCCTGACCGGGAGCCACTACCTTGTGCCCGCTGGGGGTGGCGGCATGGCACCTTGCATCATGATCGTTCCCACTACTGCGGTCGCCGAACCTTGCCACGAACATCAGCCGGAACTTGACCGAAACCTGCCGTGGTCGTCAAGAAGAAACGTTAATCGACCTTCCTTGAGCTCTGCCAGGGTTTGGGGGGCAACCTCGTTGGGCAGCGCTTCGAGAATCGGGCCGACGGCGGGGTATAACAAGCGCCCAAACAAGCCGGGGTCAGGGTCGTCTAGAAGCGAGAACTCGTCAGGAACCTCGACGTTAATCGTGTATTCTTCCCCTGCCAGGTCCAACTCGGACCGGAATCGGGGGCGGGGTTCCAACAGGATATTGCAGTAAGCCATTCGAACCATTAGCTCGCGGAGCTGTAGCCGAGTTAGTGGTCCGGTTAATACTCCGAACAGTTCTTTCATGGCGTCCATTACGGCGCCGCAATCGTCCAAGACTGCAAGCAACGCGGCGTCGCCCAAGCGAAGGAGGACGGCCCTCCCAGCGAATAAATCGGCGTAGTCGAAGCACTCGGGTCCTTCACCACTGCTGGCTGGCAGGAGTGCGATCGAACCGAAGACGCCGGGGGCTAGGCGTGCAACCAGAGTAAAACGAGCGAACCACGCAGTGAATTATGATAAAACTCGGCCCAATCATAGCATTCCGCGATTTTCTGTCCGCCAGCACGCTCGTCTAAATTCCAGCGCAATTCTCGATCTTTAAGATGGGTCTTCAAAAACAACGACGCTAGCCATACAAATAGAAGTGGACCGTGCTCACCTCGCATGAATTCGCAAACGGCCGTATACCCTCCTCTGAACGCCTCGCTTATGGGCTTCTCAAGGCTGTTTGCCATAAGCGCGTTGCACTCGATGCAACAGGGTACGGTGTTTCGTCCGTACATGAGATCAGCTTTATTCGGCGTTACTAGGCGTCTCGAGTGGAGCTCATGTCTCTTCAAGATCCAGTTTGGGATTACGTGCTCGTCGTTGAATCGCTTTTCGGCGGGAGCAACCCCGCAGATGAAACATGCATCCCCATGCGCGATTGCCGATATGAAGCGGTCGACGCCGAGGGACACGACTCGACCGTCGGGAGCCTCGACCGAACCACCGGTT
>JBEKLA010000290.1:0-4532 GCA_050010455.1 Binataceae bacterium (SeqCode)
AGTTTGACCACCCTTTCGACCGTCGGGTTTGGCGACATCCTTCCGCTCACTCTGCAAACGCGCTACGCGGCGGTCGCCGAAGGTATCACCGGACAGTTTTATTTGGCGATTCTGGTCGCGCGGAATCGCTCGATTTCGTGAGAGTGCCGTGCGCTCTAGCCAGTCCGCTGCTCCGCGAGCGCTTCGCCGAGGAGTTCCGTCTAAGCCACGGCTTGGCTGACGTTCCCCTCGTCCCCAGTTACATTGAAGCGATGCGACAGACGCCGTCCGGAAGCCCCCTGCAACTCCGTTAGCTGGTCCATGCTCAGACGACGCTAGCTCAACCGCTCCCTCAAGGCGGGCTCAATCGTGTATGTTCTCGGAATGGCTCAGGTGGTTCGCAAGGCTTTTGCGGCCGGCGCCAACACCTATGATCGCGCGCGCCGCAAACTAGTTCCATGCTTCGACGACTTCTATCGCGCTTCGCTCGAGTTGCTGCCGTTTAAGCCCGATGATCGCTTCGAGGCGCTAGATCTGGGCGCCGGCACCGGACTCTTGTCCGCAATGATCGCAGAGGCGTTTCCGAAGGCGCGGCTCACTCTGTTCGACCTCACACCCGAGATGCTAACGATTGCGCGCCAGCGCCTAAAGCCACTCGGCAAACGCGTGCGATTCGTGACCGCCGATTTCGCCGCCGCCGCGCCCTCGAAATCTTACGACGCGGTAGTGTCGGCTCTAGCGATCCATCATCTACCCGACAGCGGCAAGCGTCATCTTTTCGCCGACATTTTCAAGTACCTGACGTCCGGCGGCGTCTTCATCAATGCCGACCAGGTCGCCGGCGAGACCGCAGCGATCGATCAGCGCTCGCGCCAGATGTGGATCAAACGCGCACGCGAACTGAAGGTTAGCGAGCGTGACCTCAATGCTGCACTTGAGCGGATGAAACAGGACCTGCCGGCGACCGTCGGCCAGCAGCTCGCGTGGATGCGCGAGTCTGGGTTCACAGACGTCGCCTGCTCTTACCGCAATCTGATCTTCGCGGTGCTTTCGGGCACGAAACCCGTTAATGCGCCGGAAGCGCGACCCGGAGCGACCACTTCGTGAGCGATTGCGCTACAGCAATGTTGCGAAAAAAATCGCTGCGCCACCAATCGCGCGGGCGCGGTACCTTCTGTGTGGCCGCTGCAAGGGAGCAGCTTTAGGCCGCATAGGGGACAGAAAAGGTCACTTTTAGCTTGTTCAACACAGGCTCCGGTAGGATGTGGCCCGGACCCTTTTTGCACCTCGGGCAGTTTCGAGTCACAAACCCGCTGTTTGCAACGCTGTAAAAGCGATCCGCTTTTCGCTTTGATTAAATGGTTGTGCGTCCGCCACGGCACACCATCGCGCAGAAGCGCATTTAGGATCACGATCAGCGACGCCGTCCGCTTATTTACCCAATACCGCCTCACTGACCCTGGTGCAGCAAAACGCATACCCTCTATGCCTCTGCTCTAGCCGTGAGGGGCCCATCGCTGTATTCCGACGCATCCACTTGAGACTTCGTCAACGGCGGACATTTGATTCGGTCATCTCATCTGGAAACCGACCGGGAGCGATAGCCCTAGTCCGCTTGCGCGCCCACTGAGCCGCCAGCTCGGGGTATGGACCAGCCCGCCCTGTGCCTGTGGGACTGCATGTAGCTGGGCCTGAAACTTCGCTACCTCGTGCGCGTGAGGAACTACAAGCAGCCGCTCAAGCGGTCAACTTTGCATGCCCTCAAAACACGCGGAAATCCTCTCGAAACAGGCGGAAATCCTACCCAAACAGATGGAAAAAGCTCGGAAAACAGCCGACTAGTCGATAACCTTGGCGTCAATCAGCCCAACACAGCGTCCCTGTGCTTACGTCGGCAAGGCTGCAAGGCTCATGTGACAAAAAATTCGAATTTCGCGGATGCGCGCGCGCGACTAGCGCCGCGGTCTACGCTCGGCCGAACGTGGAGATTTTGACCGCCCCCCCACACTTAACCCGGCCGCTTTCGGTTCCGCATATGCTTTTGGGCGCTTCTCGTGTGTGGGCGAATTGTTGAGACTGGCAACAAGTAGCAATTCGCCACACACAAGACTTCGGAAGGCCCGAGACTAAAGGTGGGTTCCGCAAGCTATCAATATCGGGAAGACGCCGACTCCGAGCGGTGGGTATTCCGTTACGATTACCTTCGTCGGCCGCCGGACCCGCATCCGGCTGACCATCTCCAGATTCGCGGCCAACTGCTGGAGCAATGCCTGCCAGCGGGGCAAACTCTTGAGCGCATCCATTTTCCAACGATGAGAGTGTCGCTCGAGGCCGTGATTCGACTCCTCGCGGATCAGTTTGGAGTCAGATGCAGCGCTCGGAGAAGAGTATGGCGACCGATACTCGCCGAAAGCGAGGCGGCATTTGTGGGGATCGCACATCGTTCGTTGTCGGGGCCTTCGGACGAATAATTCACGGCCGGACCATCGACCCAAGACGAAATATGCCGCACCCGATTTACACATTTACGCTTTTGCTCTCGCGAAACTGAAGTCTTTGGCGAGGTCCTGTTCCAGCGCCTTGGCGAGCTTCGTTCGCTCATTTTGATCGGACTCAAGGCTGGTCACGTACTTCCGGAGAGCGGAACCCACTTCAGTGGCCAACAGACGCGGGTTGACGACAATCAGACCCTCGCCGTCATCGACGGTGGTTCCGATCTGAAAGGAAAACTGTCCTCCGTTTTTCAGTCCAGCCTGGTGCACCAATCCACACCGAAAGTCTCGATAGAAACTCTCGGCAATGTCGCTACTCGAAAAGCTTTGGAGTTCTTCGCGGACAAATTTGATGAAGCGTTTGCGCCTAGGAGCTTCCTTGAAGCGATTGGCCGTAACCGTTCCGAAACGAATGCGGGATAAGGCGTCGATGCAACTCACAAGCAGGACGCCAGCAGCGAAGGCGTAGTTTTGTTTCGCGCATTCCTCGGCAGGCTTTATGTAGAACTCGGTGATGCGCTGACAGAACTGCTCGGGCAACGCAGATCCGAACAGATCAACTTGATCGAACCCGATCTCATCGGCAAAGAACAGAAGGTCACTTTTTCTCATTGGCTGTCCTTGCGTGTCGCCCTGAACCGCGCAGTCGCAATAGTCCGCGAGCGATCAATATGAGGTGCTCAAAAAACTGCGCTCAGTACGCGCTTTGCTGTGTGCGCGCGTCGCCGTTACCTGCCTTGCGCATCTACTCCGCTTCCGTGATCTCACTCTTAATTTGCTTCCGGTGGGCGTGGGCGTGAAGCACCCGTCGCCCGCTGGACGCGTTCACCGAGTGGCCCAATTGTGCACGAGAGCCGAGGTAAGACGGCGACCGCGACTGGCAGGTTGGCATTGCTTCGCCGACGAATCCCTCCGGTAAACGGGATCAGTCGGCCCACTTCGCCTCTCCGGGAAGCGTAGCACGAATAGTAGCCTTTAGTCGTTCACCAGCATCGGGAAGGGCGCCCTCGGCCCAAACGACAGTGTGACAATGGTTCGTATCGAAATGTGTTTTCTGCTTTTCGAAGTAACCCTTCTCACACGTGTAGATCACTGGTCGTCCTAAGCCTTCCGCGAAACCGCCTTCCCAATATGCCCCGGAATTCCCGCTGGTCAATTCGCAGATCACAAATCTCGACTTCCTGATCTCGATGCGCAGCCGGTCGTCGATCAGGCCTGCAGGCGGGTTGTCGATGATGCGTCTCAGGTCGAAGCCTGTCTTCGAAACAGCGGGCTTAAAGCACTCAACGAACACGCGATCGAGCACATGATTGCCGAACGGCATCGCCATGAATGCGATGGGACCTTCCGAGTGTGACCTTTGCAATTCGGCGAACCGCTTCCAACCCTCGAAGGTCAAGCGTACGCTGGCAATCTCGTTGCGACGCTGGCTCGCCGGTAAAGGTGGCGGGACGCTACCTAGTGGTTCATTAACCGAACGAACTCTAGGCGGAAACAGCAGCACGCCGCTCCTTTCAAGTTCATCGGCCAGATACCAGATTCCTCCGGGATCGAGGCAACCCATGATCGGTACAAGTTCGTCTGGACCGAAGGGAATCTCCCCTCCGGGATCTTGTCGTAACTCCAAGCGATCGCCAACATAGCGAACGAGGTTGTCGGCCTGTTCTTCGGCGCCCGGCAGCCGCTGCTCCGATACGATTTGTTCGATGAGACGACGCTCCAACATTGGACGTTCCTCTTGGGCGGCAGGCGTTTTCCGCGCCCAGTAACTCAGAAGCGCCCGCGCCCACAATCTATCCTGGCTCAAGCGCGTAATCAGCGCCGACACAGTGGAGACGTTCTGCTCAAAAATGTCGAAGACGCCGCAGCGCGAACAGGTGAACCGGGACACGCGCACGTTGTTGTACCGCGAGAACGGCGTCGTCAATACTTCTGCACGTCCGGTGCAGATTGGACACTGACAATTTCCGTCCGGCATTCTTTTTTCTCTTAATCTGGACGGCAAATTTATGCCGCGAATTGCCTCAAAAGCTTGAAATTGAGCTAAATCACCGAGACGGA
>JBEKLA010000291.1:0-4523 GCA_050010455.1 Binataceae bacterium (SeqCode)
ATGGCAAGCATTAAGAAATTTCACCTGCCCAATTGCAATGGTGGCGATTGCGATTGCCTGTGGGCGCTGGACTATCGCCCGCTGGGCATGTACGGCCCGCGGCGGCGAGTGCGTTTCAAGACGCGCAAGCAGGCCGAGCGATTCCTCGCGGAAACGGCGCTTCAGGCCGCGCGCGGCGAGTACGTCGAACCGGCCAAGGTGCCGACCTTCGCGGAGGTCGCCGAGGACTGGTTTCGGAGCAAGATGGATCGCCGCCCTTCTCACGTGTCAGATCTTCGAACACGTCTCGATAAGCACCTGATTCCCCTGTTCGGCACGAGGCGCTTGGACACGATCAGGGTAGCCGAGGTCGAGAAACTGCGAGACGATCTGCGCGATCGGGGGTACGCGTCGACAACGATAAACCAGATTCTGCGAATCGCCGGTGGTGTTTTCCGGCTCGCCATCAAGCATGGTCGGTGCGCCACGAATCCACTGGACCGCGTTGACCGCGCACATAAGCCGGCGCGGGAGATAACTGCGGAGAACGATCGCGACGCCGACGCTGTCAGCCCTGACAATATCCTGGACCCCAGCGAGATACGTAGATTACTGGAGGCAGCAAATCCGGGCTTCGAGCGCACGCTGTTTTTGACCGCCTTCGTTACCGGTGCGCGCGAGGGCGAGCAACTGGGGCTCCGCTGGACGGATCTTGAACTACCCAAGGAGGGGCCGGGCAAGATGGCGATCCGCCGCAGCCTGTCGTGGGCGCGGCTCCAGGGCGAGGAGATCCGCCCGCGCTACTTTCCGCCCAAGACCAAAGCTGGCCGCCGCGTGATCCAGATTCCGGAGGAACTTGTTGCGGCCCTGAAGCGCTGGAAACTGCAGTGTCCGAAGTCTGCCGACGATCTGGTGTTCCCGACGTCCGATGGGCAGCCGCTCTGCCGCGATCGGCTCTTGCGGACACGGTTCTACCCCGCGCTGGCTCGGGCGCGGCTACGCCGCGTGACGTTCCATTCTCTTCGCCACAGTAGCGCCTCGGCCTTGATCGCGGCCGGCGCGGCTATCACCGAGGTTCAGCATCAGCTCGGGCATAGCAACCCGTCGATCACGCTCGGGATCTATAGCCACTGGTTTAAGAGTGCCAAAGGTGGCGGCGCGGTTGAGCGGCTCGCAAGGATGGCGCTCGGGACGGTGCCGCCGGAAAGTCCGGCAGAGTGGGCACTGAGTGGGCACTCTGACGGCTTGAATGGGCGCCCCACTGTCGCGACCGCTTGAGAAAACCCTTATTTATCAAGGGGATGCGAGAGGGGGGACTTGAACCCCCACGGGTTGCCCCACCGGATCCTAAGTCCGGCGCGTCTGCCGTTCCGCCACTCTCGCGTAGGCGTACAAGCTATTAATAAATAAAGACTTTCTCAAGCTGAGGCCAGATTGGCATCCGGATTTTGGTCGTCAGAGTGCCCACTCACTGCCCACTTCGCCGGACTTTCCGCCGGGACCGCGAGCGCCATCTTCGCGGCGGTCAAGATCAAAACCGTTGAGCGAGCTAGCGCCGGCGATGACCCGCAATTGCTACCGCAGTGGGATCGGCTATCCTGCTGCCGCAGTGGTTGCCGCACTGGCACAGGGCTCTAATGGTCATTCAGCCCGAGACAGTTCTGCGCCGATACTGAGTTACCGTCAGCGTGACGATCAATCCGGCCGCCCAGTGGATTGCCAAGGTGACCGACGCTTTCCCCCGCACGATTCCGGGTGAAATCGACCTGCTTCTGCGCCGCGGGCCAGTGTATGAAATGGCCTAGTGAGAGAGGCCGGGCGAGCAAAGCTACGGGATGCCCATGTTGCCAGTAGGCTATACGGATGTAAGCGGTTGGGTTACTCTCGCAGACGATTTCGGCGTCTGAGCGGGCTGGCAAAAAAACACGCCCCCAGCTCCGGTCGACAACGTAATGATCAAGGATTAGGGGCCCAGAATATGGACATTCCGTCTAAAGCTGAGGTTGTGATTGTTGGGGGCGGCATCGCTGGCTGCTCGATCGCGTACCATCTCACGAAACTCGGAATCACCGATGTCGTGCTTTGCGAAAGGCGCCAGCTGACCTGCGGCACTACCTGGCACGCCGCCGGGCTCGTTACCCAGCTCCGCGCAACCCGCCGGATGACTGAATTGGCGCAATACACCGGTGAATTGTTCGGTCACCTCGAAGAAGAAACCGGCCAGGCGACGGGATTCCGTCGCACCGGTTCGTTGCGGGTGGCGATCACCCAGGCGCGCTATGAGGAGCTTGCGCGCGGCGCCTCTATGGGACGCAACTTTGGGTTGCCGGTCGAGGCTGTCAGCGCGGGTGCGATCAAGGAACGCTGGCCGCTGGTCCGTAACGACGACATCGTCGGAGGTTTCTGGTTCCCGCACGACGGCCAGGTCAACCCAGCCGATGTGACAATGGCTTATGCCAAGGGCGCTCGCATGGGTGGGGCTCGAATCGTCCAGAATCTGCCGGTTACGCGAATTCTCGTCGAGAATGGCCGCACCGCCGGCGTGATGACCCCGCAAGGCGCGATCCAAGCGAAGACCGTCGTGATCTGCGGCGGCATGTGGTCGCGCGATCTGGCCGCGCAGATTGACGTAACTCTGCCGCTTCAGGCTGCCGAACATTTCTACATCGTGACGGAGGCGATCCCGGATCTCCCACGTAACCTGCCAGTGCTATTTTTTGGCGACGAGTGGACCTATTACAAAGAAGACGCGGGCAAGCTGCTGGTCGGATTTTTCGAACCAGGGGCTAAGCCCTGGGGACAGAAGGGTATTCCCGAGAGTTTCTGCTTCGACACTTTGCCCGAAGACATAAACCACATTGCCCCATACCTGGAGCTTGCGACGCGTCGTGTGCCGCTGCTGGAGCATACGGGCGTGCGGCTTTTCTTAAACGGTCCGGAGAGCTTTACGCCGGATAACCGCTATCTGCTGGGTGAAACCTCGGAACTACCCGGTCTGTATTGCGCGACCGGCTTCAATTCCTTGGGCATCCTCTCCTCGGGGGGCGTCGGCAAGGCATTGGCGGCCTGGATTCAGGAGGGGCGGCCGCCGGTTGAACTTATCGACGTGGACGTTCGCCGGACGCAAAGCTTCCAGCGCAACCGCCGCTACTTGGTGGATCGGACGGTCGAGGCAATCGGGACTCAGTTCGACATGCACTGGCCCAGTCGCCAATGGACTACGGCGCGCGGCGTGCGGCGTTCACCTTTTCATGATCGGCTGCTTGCGGCGGGGGCCTTCATGACCGAGCTCGCCGGCTGGGAACGCCCCGGTTTCTTTGGAACGCAAGAAGAAGTCTCCAACATCGAATATTCCTACTACCGGCCGAGCTGGTTTCCCAATGTGGCTGCCGAATGTCGTAACACTGCCGAAAACATCACGCTGTTCGATCATAGCTGCTTCGTGAAATATCTGGTTGAGGGACCCGACGCCCTCAAGGTCCTCAATTGGATCTGCGCCAACGAGTGCCAAGTGGAGCCGGGGCGCATCGTCTATACGCAATGGCTGAACGAGGCAGGCGGGATAGAAGCCGACGTCACGGTAACACGTCTGTCCCACGACGCGTTCCTAGTGGTCACGATCGCCGCCTCGCAGCGGCGCGACCTCTCCTGGTTCAAGCGGCACGTTCCTGAAGGCTCGCGCATCTCCATCACCGACATCACCTCCGGCATGTCGACCTTGGTGCTGATGGGTCCGAAGACCCGTGAGCTGATGGCGCGACTGTCGCCAGACGATTTCAGCAATGACGCGTTTCCGTTCGGGGCCAGTCGTGCAATCGACCTCGGCTATGCGCGGGTGCGCGCCACTCGGGTGACGTTTGTTGGCGAGCTGGGCTACGAAATCTATATCGAGTCCGAGTTCGCCGCTCACGTCTACGACGAGGTAATCTCAGCCGGCGCCGAGCTCGGGCTTAAGCCCGGGGGCTTCTTCGCTTTGAATTCGCTGCGAATGGAGAAGGGCTACCGGCATTGGGGCCACGACATCGGCGAAGAGGATACGCCTTACCAGGGCGGGCTTGGGTTTGCGGTGGCATTGGACAAGAGGGGTGGTTTTGTCGGTCGCGAGGCGCTGCTGCGCCAGAAAGCCGGGGGTCCGATCCAGCGGCGGTTGATACAGGTGAAGCTGACGGGTGCGGACATGCCGATGCTCTACCATCACGAGCCAATCGTGCGCGACGGGGAGATTGTCGGTTCAGTCACCTCGGGCGCCTACGGCCATCGGATTGGCGCTTCGCTCGGCCTCGGCTACGTCAGCAACGAGCATGGCGTGGCCAAGGAGTGGTTGTCGTCCGGGCGATGGGAAGTCGAGATCGCGATGAAGCGCTATCCGATCGAAGTCCAGTTCGGTGCTTGGTATGACCCCAAGAACGCTCGCGTTCGCAGCTAGTACTACTGTGTCATAACATTAGGCGCTCGCATGGTGGCCACACCAAGGGCAGGAGTGCAGCGCCGCGGCAAGCAAGCGTGCCTGGCAGATGCGCAGGGTAGTGATCGAGGCAGGATTG
>JBEKLA010000292.1:0-4509 GCA_050010455.1 Binataceae bacterium (SeqCode)
GAACATTGCAGACTGCTGGTGATCCGCCCCGCGCATCCCACATCCTCCTCACACCGCGATCGCCCACTACTCTACATGATAATCGAATGAGAAACGCTCGTTTTTCCGCATCCTGCTAGGGCATTGTCCAGAGATGCGAATTGCTTCCTGAGCAGCCAAGTCGCCCCTAGGGAAACGAAGAATGTCGATATCCCGATTTTGTTTAGCATCTGCGGATATCCGGACACGGGTTCGAAAGGTCTGAAATCCATCTCACCTCCCCCGAGTGCAACGACGAACTGTCTGAGTAGAGATTGTGGAGCTTCAGTAGCTAGGTTTAGACCGCTATGTGCTTTGCGTCAATGTGTTTGCGCATGGGTGATTGTCTGCATAGCCGCTGGAGTTTCGTGGCGTGCGATGGCTCAGATGCGCATCTTGGCCATTGTCTGTCGGCCAGGCCATTAATAGATCCAAGTTTCCAGCCCCCAGCTGCCCTAAATCCGACATCACTTTGCGCCGCCCGTATTGACCCAATCGGCCGGCGCTGTTAACTCTCTCCTGTTATGCCGCATATTCCGAATCATCCGTCCGCCATCAAGCGCCATCGCCAAAGCGAAAAGCGCCAGGTCCGTAATCGTCTGATCAAGGCGCGCGTGCACACCGCCGTCAAACGCGTGAGCGATGCGCTCGCCGCCGGCGATACCGCCGCGGCCCAGCAAGCGCTCAAGCTGGCGAGCAAGGCTCTCAACCAGGCCGCCGCCAAAGGCCCGGTCCATCGCAATACCGCTTCGCGCAAAATCGGCCGGCTATCGGCGCGGATTCATCGCGCGACCACGGCCGCCAAAGCCTGAGCGGACCGACACGAACAGCCGCGCTTCACGCCTGAGGCGCGGCAAAAAGCTCGATTATCAAGCCTGACAGCGCCTGCTCACGTCCGCGTATTTGCCCGGTCTTGAATCCCGCGTCGAGTTCGGCGGCCGCCCTGTAGCCTCGACTAAGCCGCTGCAAGCCGAGACGGCGAGCGCCCTCGACCGCCCGGAGCGCCATCGGGCTCGACGGCGGCAGTCCCAGCACGCGCGCGATGTCGGCGGCCGTGCAATCGCGCTTGCGCAGCATCGAGGCCGCGATCAGCATCCGCCGCAGCACCGGGACGATCTCGACCGCGAGCAGCTCGAAGGTGTCGCGGCCGGTCGCCAGCGATCGATCGAGCAGCGCGACGGCGCGCGGCGCCTGGCCTCGCGCGAGGCTGTCGGCAAGCTCAAACGCTTCGGGCACTCCTTGAGCGGCGGGCTCGCGCAGATCGGCCGCGTCGATCGTCGCGCCCGGCTCACGATTGATCGAGGCCCGGCTGAGCGCGTTATTCAGCGCCGCGAGGTCGGTACCGTAGCGAGCGCTCACAAGCTCTGCCGCGGCGGACGACAGTTTCACGCCGAGCGAGCGCGCGAACAGTTGCGCGTATTGGCCGATCTGATTATCGAACGGCCGATTACAATTGACGGCGGCGCCGTGGCTCTCGATCGCTTGCCGGAGCTTGGCCGCAGGCGCGGTTTCATAAAGTACGACCAGATGACTACGCCCATCCGAGCGCTCGATCGCCGCTGCCAACGCGGCCTCGTCAGCGCCGCGCGAGGCCTTGGATGATCGCGCCTCGCCGTCGTCGCTGGAGCGCTCCCGGCGCGCGCGCAACACGCGGCAAACGATAAGCTTGCGCGACGCGAACAGGCCTGGCGCCAACAGTTCGTCGATCACCGCGCCGAAGTCATCTCCGGCGCCTATCTGAAATGTTCGGTACTCAAGCCCGTCGCCCGACGTTCGAATCCGCAGCGCGTCGAGGACGTACTCGCGCAGGAAGACTTGTGGTCCGAATATCAGGACCGCCGGAGGCAGCGGGCGCTTTTCCGCCAAAGCGCGCAGAAACGGCAGCGGATTCTCTACCGCCATCTGATCCCGCGCGAAGGCACTAGAAGCCTTCAGACATCGAGCTATAGAGGTCGCGCGCCAACAGGGTCATCATCTGGCCGCGCGATACCTGCATCTGGGTTTGCGCGACCTGAGCGTCGGGCAACGCGGTGATATCACGCGAGCGGAAGTTTTGCTGAAGGAATTTGGGCGACGTTACCACCACGCCATTGGCGACCGTGGCGTACTCGCTCTGATCCGAGAGGCCGTGCGTGCTCCAGACGACATTGTTGGAGCGATCGATCAGGCGGGCGTCGACCACCATCGCCATGTCGTAGGTCGACGGTTCCGCGACCGCGTTGGACGCGCCGGGATAGGTTTCCAGGGAGCGGATTACGCCGGTCAGGCGCAGATCGGCGTCGGCCGGATCGTCGACCAGCACCAAGCGCTTGTGATCCGCGATTTCATCTTTGAGATAACGGGCGAATTCCTCCTGGAAGCCGGTCCTTCGCGAAAGATTCTGGAACTTGGCCACGTAGATCGTGGTGGCGTTAGACGGCAGGCCGGCGCCCGAAGAGGCGAATTGATAGCCGCAGCCGGCAGCCAACTGCGCCACCGCTATCAGCATCAGCGACAGGAGATTACGCCTGCTTGACAGAGATAGTTTCATCGCCCTTGTTCCTCAGCCCCATCCGTCCCGCGATTTCGTCCAGCACCCCGTTCACGAACTGCCCCGAGTTAGTGTCGCCGTAACGCTTGGCGAGTTCAATCGCTTCATCGATAGTCACGCGCGCCGGAATGTCGGGCATCCGGATAAGTTCGTAGAGCGCGATACGCAGGATACTGTGGTCAATCCGCGACAATCGCTTGATCGACCAGTGGGCCAGGACTTCCGTGATATGCCGATCGATCTCCGCCTGTTCGCGCCGCGCGCCCTCGACCAGCTCACGCGCGAATCGGCACGCGCGGTCTTCACTGGCGGAATCGGCGAAGACCCTGCCCAGCGCCTCAAGCGACGTGTCGCCAGACATCTCCGCCTGATAGAGGCCCTTGAGCGCGAGCTCGCGCCCTAAACGTCGCAATCCCATGGTAGATTCGTGCCGGTACCAGTCGTTCCTCAGCGCTATCCGCGGCAGGGCCACGTACGGCGCGGCCACGCAGTCGCACATCGGTAATCGCGTTCAGGTTATCAGCTTCAGCTCGGAAAGCAGATGGCCGAGCTTCTCTTTCTTGGTGCGCAAATAATCGATATTGCCGGTATGAGGTTCGACCTCGAGCGGAACGCGCACCACGTTAACGCCATAGTTGCGCAGGCTTACGAGCTTGTGCGGATTGTTGGTCAGCAGGCGCGCTTCGCCCACGCCGAGGTCGCGCAGGATTTGCGCGCCGATTCCGTAATCGCGAAGATCCTCTTTGAAGCCCAACTCCAGGTTAGCCTCCACCGTGTCCAGTCCGCGATCCTGGAGCGCGTACGCGCGAATCTTGTTGCCCAGGCCGATTCCGCGGCCCTCCTGATGGAGGTAAATGATAACGCCCGCATCCGAGCGCATTATAGTCTCGATCGAACGCATCAACTGTTCGCCGCAATCGCATCGGCTCGAACCGAAAACGTCGCCGGTCAGGCACTCCGAATGAAGTCTTACCAAGGCCGGCCGGCCGCCGCCGACGTCGCCCTTGATCAGCGCCAGATGCTCGTAGCCGTCGACTACGTTGCGGAACACGATCGCCTGCAGCTCGCCCTGCGGCGTCGGGAAAGGTGCCGCAGCCACCCGTTGCACCAAAAGCTCGTGGGTGAGCCGATACGGGATCAGGTCACGGATAGTGCAAATCGGGAAGTCATGCGCGCGCGCGAAATCGGCCAGTTCCGCCATCCGCGCCGCGCCGCCGTCCTCACTCAGGATAGCGCACAAAGCGGCGCACGGCCGCAGCCCGGCGCCCCGCACCAAATCGACGGCGCCCTCGGCGCGCCGCATCCTCATCAGGACGCCGCCGCTAAGCGCCATCAGGGGCGGCACGTGGCCGGGCATGACCAAATCTTCGGGACCGGATTTGTCCGACGCGATTGTCTGGATAGTACGGGCGCGATCGGCGGCAGAGATACCCGTTGTCACTCCCACTCGGGCTTCGAGCGACGCGCCCACCTGCTCGGTCGGTTCCACCTCGCTCGAAGGCAGGAGCGGAATCCCCAGTTCACGGAAGCGCTTTTCGATTATCGCCACAGAGACGATACCGCGCGCCTCGCGGGTCATGAAATTGACCTGGTCGGGGGTCATCTTTTCCGCCGCCATCACCAGGTCACCCTCGGCTTCGGGGTGATCGTCGGCTACCAGCACGACCATCCGGCCGTCGCGGAGACGGTTGAAAACCTCCTCGAATGGAGTCTGTTGCATCGTGTTACAGTTTCCCTCAGCGAATATTACCACCGCTTTGGTGAAACGGCCAACCAAGCGATGGCGCAGCGATCTAACTAGCCGCGGGCCGTGCCGCGCCGCGTAATCTCCGCTTCGAGCAGCCAATCGGGTCCGAGTTGCCGGGCGGATAGATTCGAGAGCTTGATTGCCGCCGTCATTTCGCCGATTTCCAACCCCTCGATCGCGCCCACCCCCCCGCCGATTATCTTCGGAGCGATAA
>JBEKLA010000293.1:0-4495 GCA_050010455.1 Binataceae bacterium (SeqCode)
GGACCTCCCTTGGCTGCGAAACGATATCGAATCCCGCCACGAGTGCCGTGCCGCTACTGGCTGGCAGCAGAGTCGTCAGCATTTTGATGAGAGTGCTCTTGCCAGCTCCATTTGGCCCGAGCCAGGCCAAAGATTGTTCCCCCCGGACATCGAGAACGTCAGATCCTTTACAGCAACAGCGACAAGGACGTCAAAACGGCGGGTGAGCCTCTCCGTGGAAATGACGCTTGAATGGCCGGTCATCGATCAGTCCCGCAGTGCCCTATGACAATTAATGTACCGTTGTAGCCAAAGTGTCCGACTCGGTGTGACTGGAAGACGAATTGCACAACCTGAGTTCTACGTCAAGGAATCCTGGAGGTCGATATGCCAGCAAAACAGTTGAAAGAATTTCTCGATAACCACCAAGTCCATTACGCGACCATAACGCATTCAACCGCGTATACGGCTCAGGAGATTGCGTCTTTGGCGCACATCCACGGAGAGGAGTTCGCGAAGACTGTCATTGCCAGAATCGATGGTGCGCTGGTCATGGCTGTTCTCCCTGCTTCCTATCAAGTGGATTTGCCCCTTCTAAAGGCCGCTGCGGCAGGAAAGAAGATCGCCCTTGCATCCGAAACAGACTTTCGAGACAGGTTTCCCGAGTGTGAAGTCGGCGCGATGCCACCCTTCGGGAAGCTTTACGGGATGCGCGTTTTCGTCGAGGAGAGCCTGACAAGAGACAAGGAAATCGCGTTCAACGCCGGCACGCACCACGAACTGATCCGGCTTTCTTACCCGGACTTCGCGAAACTGGTTCAGCCGAAGGTGGCGAAGTTCGCCACGATAGCGGAAGCCGCATTGCGGCTCTGAGTACGACGTATGAATCGCCCATTCTTTACTCTCGCGTCCATCGCTTTCTTCCTGGCTGCGTGCTGTTTTTCGGCCGAACCTACCGGGATTTCGCTGCCTAGCCCTAACAAAGCAGGCAGTATGAACTTGGAGGCGGCTCTCGCTGCCCGCCGCTCCGTGCGAAGCTATACCAAGCAGGCGCTGACTTTGGCCGAAGTCGGCCAACTGTTGTGGGCTGCGCAAGGCGTCACCTCTTCGGACGGCAAGCGCACGGCTCCTTCGGCGATGCACAAGTACCCGCTTGAAATCGCGGTGGTGGCACAGAACGTCGACGGTCTACCCTGCGGAGCCTATCGATATGTGCCGGCCAAGCATTCGGTTGAACCGCTCATCGCCGCGAAGCCCGGTAAAGCGTTGCTGGCCGGTTCTACGCCGCAAGCACAGGTGCAGAGCGCTCCGGCAGTGTTTGTTATTACTGCCGTGTATGAGCGGATGGGATCGGGAGCCCAAAGCCGCACGTTTACCGACTACGAGGCAGGTCTCGCCAGCGAGAATCTCCTACTGGAAGCAGTCGCGCTCGGACTTGGGGCCGTGGTCACGGGAGGCATCGATCCCGCGTCCGTCAAGCAGGCCGTGAAGTTGACCGGCGGCGAACAGGTGATCGTCATCATCCCGGTTGGGCATTCCGCCAAGTGAAGTCCGGGACATTTCCCCAGAAACGAAAGCCCCTTGCCCTCTGTGAAGTCTATCGTTTACTTGAACTGGGCCCGTGGTCTTACTCTCTACGTCTCGCAAAGGGCAGACCAACGTGATGTCGATGTCGTGGCACACGATGATGGATTTCGAGCCGCCTCTCGTAGGTTGCGTTGTCAGCAACCGCAACTTCACCTTCAATATCCTGAAAGCCACGAAAGAGTGCGTGATCAATATCCCCACAGTGGAAATGGCTCCAAAGGTGGTGGGATGTGGCAACACCTCGGGACGGGATGTCGATAAGTTCAAGGTCTTTCGCGTTACGCAGGCCGCAGCTTCACAGGTGAACGCACCGCTCATCGAAGAGTGCTACGCCAACCTCGAATGCCGAGTGGTCGATACAAGGATGGTTGCGAAATACAACCTCTTTGTCCTGGAAGTGATCCAGGCTTGGATCGACCCCTCACGAAAGCACCCGCGAACGATTCATCACGTGGAACAGGGCGTATTCCTGGTCGCCGGGAAGAAACTCAAGCTGCCGTCCAAGATGAAAGACGACTCAGTTCGGCTGCGAAATGCTGCTAACCACTTCCGCGGTTTTCTTCTCGTCGCCAACCCGGAGCGCGACGTCAGCCTCGGAAATCATACCGACAACTCGACCTGAATTGTCGATAGCAGGAATGCGTTTTATTTGGTGGCGCTCCATCAGATCCAAAGCCTTCTGATATCGATCGTCCGGCGAGCAGGTCACAACTGGACGCGACATGGCTTGATCTACCGTAATCGCATTCGGATCGAGACCCTCGGCGACAACCTTCATCGCGAGATCCCGATCGGTAATGATTCCAACCAGCTTTTTTCCACGCAAATTCCCGAGAACAGGCAGAGCACCGATATTATGCTTCTTCATCAGGGTCGCCGCAATCACCACCGTGTCGCTCGCCTGGCAGAAAACCGGATCCTTGGTCATGATGTCCCGGCATTTCGCGGGCTTAACGCGGCGGGGAGTTAACTCCGATTCGCCGTGATCCTCGTATCCGGCTGCGCCGCGTTTACCTTGCCCCCACGCTCCGGGCCAAATCGCCGGTGCATCACTGGGGGGTTGTGGACCTGACATCGGGTAAACCCCGGAACGACCCACGACGTCCTTCCGTCCCGCACCTCCGCCTGGACGGCCACTCTCACGTTCTTGATTGCGCTTGTCCGTCTTACGTGTCGCCATGATAGATATACCTCGTACTTTTATTCGCACGCGACATACCACTCACCCGGCACCTGCCACTGGCACCTCGATTGCTGCTCATTGTCAAGTAAGGGAGACAAAACATGCCAAGCAGGATGCCAGTGAAGGCTGTCGTCGAACATATCGCCGTATCCGTTCCCGTGGGGCCGGTAACGCTGGACGGAGACTTGAGCGTACCCGCGGCGCCAAAAGGGTTCGTGCTGTTCGCGCACGGCAGCGGAAGCAGCCGCCACAGCCCCCGCAACCGTTTCGTCGCCGAAGTTCTCAACGAGCACTCGCTGGGGACCCTGCTGGTTGACCTGCTTACGGGGGCGGAGGAACGGGAGGATGAGATCACTGCCCAATTACGCTTCGACATTGGTCTTCTCACCCAGCGTCTGGTCGCGATTGGGGATTGGTTAGAGAACCAGCCCCAGGCACGCGGACGTCAGATCGGCCTGTTCGGGGCCAGCACCGGCGCCGCGGCGGCGCTGCTGGCAGCCGCACGGCGCCCGAAAATCGTGAAAGCCGTGGTATCGCGCGGTGGCCGGCCCGACTTGGCGGGACGGGACGCATCCCTGGTCCACGCCCCGACGCTATTCATCGTCGGAGGCCTGGATACCGCAGTGCTTGAAATGAATCGCGAGGCGATGGCATGGCTGAAATGCGAGACCAAACTCGAGATTGTTCCGGGCGCAACTCACCTGTTCGAGGAACCAGGAGCTCTGGTCGAGGTTGCAAGGTTGGCGTCGGACTGGTTCGCGGCTCATCTGAAATGAGGGACAAGGAGAGTTCGCCATGATTCAGCTCCCATTCTCAGATCGGGCCGAAGCCGGACGGCTGCTCGCCGCCGAGCTCTTAAGGCACAGGCTGCCGGCCAACGTAATCGTTCTCGCATTGCCGCGCGGCGGCGTCCCGGTTGGATTCGAGGTTGCCAGAGTTTTCCGGGCGCCGCTCGACGTGGTCGTCGTGCGCAAACTGGGCGTTCCCTGGCAACCGGAGCTCGCGATGGGCGCGATCGCCGGTAGTTCGGCACAAGTACTTAACGAAGGATTGATCGCGCAACTTCGAGTGTCCCGGCACGAAGTCAATGCTGCAGTGACGAAAGAACGGGCTGAGGTGGAACGCCGCGAAAAGCTTTACCGCGCCGGCCGGCCGGCCCTGAATCTAGGCGACCGCGGCGTGCTACTGGTCGACGACGGATTAGCCACCGGCTCGACCATGCTGGTTGCAGCGCGTTACGTGCGCGCCCTCAAGCCGGCAAAGATCATCATTGCGGTGCCTGTCGGCTCCAGAGAGGCTTGTAACCTGCTAAGGAAGGAAGCTGACGACCTCGTGTGCCTTGCCACTCCTGAATCATTTATGGCGGTTGGAGAGTGGTTTATGGATTTTCGGCAGGTCAGCGATGCCGAAGTACAGGGACTGCTGGAGGAAAATCACCAGCAAATTCAGCGGGAAGAACTCGTGCACCCCAGGCGATAGAGGTTAACTTCAACGCCATATAAAACGGCGGTAGTAGGTCAATAGACCCACTACCGCATTATTCGCGCCAGCACAGCCCGGTTACGGCCGTTCAACCAACTCGCTTGTGCGGATAAATGAACTCCCGCCCGCTCTGTTCGCTGGGACCTGAATTATGCACGGACTGAATGCCGAGCGCCGGACTTGATGCGGTGCGATTGATCGGCTGCTGCGCTTCCCGCCACTGAGTTCCACCTCCATCTGGCGATCCCTGTTCGACCTTCCTTC
>JBEKLA010000294.1:0-4481 GCA_050010455.1 Binataceae bacterium (SeqCode)
TCGGTGACATCGAACCGCACGATGCTCCTGCGATCGTGGGCGAGGATGACCATTGCTCAACGTCAAGTATTTTTGCCGATCCGCGACAATCATTTTTGCCGGTCGTCGCCAGGTTGATAACTCCATCGATTCTCTCTACGACATCTCCATGAAAGGGGTGCTGGTCAGGTCTGGCGCAGCGCTTGCGCGTTGTTTTGCAAGCGCTGCGCCAGACCTGACCAGCACCGTCGCGCCCTCAGCCCGGCCTCGCGTCTGCACTTTCGGCGGTGTTGCTGGTGTCGGTGCAGCGGCGTTTTCGGGTGCGATAGCTCGGCACGTTGAACTCCAGAATCACTGCATGATGGACCAGGCGGTCGATGGCGGCCGCGGTGGCCATCGGGTCCTTGAAGATCCGTTCTCAGTCGCTGAAGACCAGATTGCTGGTGATCAGCATCGAGCGCCGCTCATAGCGCTCGGCGATCAGCGTGAACAGCACCTCGGCCTCCTCGGCGCTCTGTTTGACATAGCCGATGTCGTCCAGGATGAGCAGCTCGAAGGAGTCGAGCCGGCGCAATTTCTGCGGTAGCACCAGATCGCGCTTGGCGGCGAGCAACTCCTGGACCAGTTGATAGGCGGGACGAAACAGCACCGAATGACCCTGCTCGATGAGCGCGTTTGCGATCGCGCACGCGCCGTGTCTCTTGCCCACTCCGGGCAGGCCGAAAGCCAGTGCGTTCTCCCCCCGCTCCAGGAACTCGCCGCGTCCCAGCTTGCGCAGCTTTCGCATCAGCGGGGCGGGCAGCATGCCGTGATCGAGGGTCTCGAAGCTCTTGCCGGGCGGGAGTTGTGCGGCGCGGCGCAGACGCGCGATCTTGCGTTGCTCGCGCGCCTCCGCTTCCATCTCCAACACTTCCAACACCAGCTCCAACGCCTCGCGCTGCCCGGCACTCTCCAGACGCGCTGCAAGTTCGACTGCCGCGGTGCTCAGATTAAAGCGCGTGAGCAACTGCGTGGTGCGCTCGCCAACATCTACCTGGGCGGTCTTCATGACGCGGCCTCCCCGAGCAACGCGTCATACACTTTTAGATCCGGCGCTCCGATCATGACCGCCGGCCGACTCGGTTGCTCGGGCCTGACCGTGCGCCTGACCCGTTCGGCGTCGAACCGTTCAACCGCTTCAAGTAGCTCGCGCAGAGATCGTTCCACCACCGCCTCGCCGCTGGTCGCCGCCAGATAGAGGATGCGCACGTACTCGGCGTCGGCCCGCTCGCCATGGAAGCCGCGCAGCACGTCGTAGGCGCGACGAAAGATCAGGCTCGGGAACAGCTCCTCGCGCCAGCGGTAGCGGGCAAACGCGCCGGGCTTTCTCGCCAGCGACCAGATCACGTGATGATAGATGATAATCGATGCGCGCGGGGCGCTGACCGCGGATGCGCGGCAGCCGCTCAACCAGCCTTCCGGCGAAGTAAACCCCGAGATGGTCGTGATGAAGCAGAACTCTGACCCGCTCGCCGATCAGCCGGGCCGGTACCGAGTAGCGCCGATTCACCACCCGGATCGTGCTCCAGCGACGAGCCTTGGCGGTCATCGTCGTATACCCTGGCAATGCCATCGGCGGGAGCGGGCGCAGGTGACCTTGTTCCTCGGCCAGCTTCTCGCCCAGCGCGGCGTTGTGCTCGCGCTCGATCACCTCGCGCACCCAGCGCTGATACTCTTCAACGCTGGCAAAGTCGCGATGGCCACGCAGCACCAGCATCTGGGCCAGGGTCGACTTGGTACGCCGGTGAGCTTGCTCGACCACACCGTTTTCGTGGGCCTTACCCGGAAAGATCCGGGTTGAGTGCATGCCATAGTGGTCGAGCAAGGCTCGATAGCGCTTGGTCAGCGCCCGTCCGCCGCTCACAGGCAGCTCGTGGGTCGCCGCGGAGAGATTGTCGGAACGCAACACCTCGACCACTCCGCCCAACTGCCACAGCGCCTCCTGCACGCCCAGTGCGAGCGCTTCGAAGCTCTCGCTCAGTGCCACCGTCGCCCAGCGCCAACCGCTGAAGCTCAGCGCCAGTTCGAACAACAGATGATCGAATGGCTCACCGCCGATCGTCACGCCGAGCTCATCGCAGTGGGTGAAGTCGTAGGCCGCTTCGCGCCCGGGCGGATGCTCCTGCGGAAAGTAGACTTCCTTCTCCGGTCCGTTCAGGGCCCGCCATTGCCGCACGCGGCGCTGCAGAGTCCGCAACTGGCCCCCGCTAAACCGGCCCGCATGACGGCGGTTAAGCTCGGCCAGAATCGTGGTCGCTTCCAGCACTCCAGCGCGATCCGCTGCCAGCAGTGGCGCCACCTCGTTGTCGAAAACTTCGGCGAAGGGATCCCTCCGCGTCCGCCACGTATGCGGCTTGCTCCGCTGTGACGGATACAACCCGCGCTCCCACTTGCGCGCGCTCCGAACGCTCATCCCGGCCGCCGCCGCTGCCGCCTCCTGCGTCTTGCCTTCCATCCGCTTTCTCCGCAACACCCCGACCTGCGCATCTCTCACCATGGAGCCTCACCACTTGGCTCCACTTCTCTCCCGCGCCGCCGGGACGGCGACAACCGGCAATTCCAATTGCCGTCAACCGGTAAATTTTATTGTCGTTGATCAGCCGAGCTTGAGCAACTCTCCGTGAATGCGCGGCGCACCCCACAGCGGGTTCGCCCTGCTCATCTGCCGGACCAGATCGCGAATCTCACGATTGATCGATGGGCGTCCCCAGCGTGAGCGCCAGCGCCAATAGAGCCGAAACCCCTGCCGGTGCCACTGCACAACCGTGACCGGCTTCACCAGCACCATCGCGTCGAGACAGTGCGGCCATACCCTGTAGAGCCAGACCCACAGGAGGCGGTCGATCGAGACCAGCCGCGGGCGGCCAGGGCGCTGGCGGCGCAAGACTGCCCTTTGGTGGCGGAGCGCAATAACCTCAAGCTCCAAAGCCGCGAGGCCGCGAAAGCGGCAAGCAAGCCAAGAGAACAGTTCCGACAGCAATGCGAGCATGGCGGCGACACACGGCCTGCAGTAGAAAATCGCCAGCCTTTTCAACGCCTTTTAATTTTTGGTAGCCACAGTCGGCCGCCGCCGTGGACAACTCTGCACCTCGCTCAACCCACCCGGAACCCACTTATAAATCGGGGAAATCTGTCCAAATAACCGGGACCACTTCTTTCTGACGACGTACACAAGGTTTTCGGTAGGGACAACGGTGGCTTTTGCATCACGCCCAATGTAGTGTGAAAGAGCCGGATCGACATAGGAATCGAGTCCGAACTTGATCCAGCCCAACGGTGGTTCTTTCTTTCGCCTAAGACCACTTTCCGCTAGACCAACTTAAGAGCTCCAGAAACGAAGGCTTGACGAGGTCCTTGTGTATCTTCCTTCTCTTGGAAGCGTTGCGGTGATCGTGATCGTGCTCTGGCTGCTCAGCGTAATTTGAGGCGGCGTCCCAGAGGTAGTGGGAACTTCGGATGGCCGCTCGCGATGCGGACCTGGAGTTCCCTTGGCGCGACTGAGACTGCCATGACGGCATGCCCATCTGGGCGGTCTAAACCACCAATGAATCCGCGCGGATCAGATTTTGATAAGGGACAGGGTTCAAGCCGATGCGCGCGATAATCACGTGGCTCGCTATAGCTGGAGCTCTGTTAGGTCCTTCATTCGTATTATCGCAAAAGAGACCTTCCCTGATCTTCCCAGAACAATCCCTGATCCACTGATTTAATTCCCTGTTCGGCTGTAAAAATTCCCTGTTCCGTCGAGTAGGGAATTTCTCCAAAGAAACCCAGACAAATCGTTGTTAAACAGGGAAAATACAGGGAATTTTCGCGATTTCAACCTTCGAAGAACCGGCTGCGCACCAAAAATGCCCCAGGGAATTCAATCGCAGAGAGTGTTTCACATCAGACTGGGTCATCCGCCACCCAGTCCGGCATGTTTCCCTACATTCTGGAGAAGCAACGAAATTGGCGCGTGGGGCGCGATTCACGCTCAGCCGTGGACTCGGAGAATGCCATGCGCGGCGGCGGAGCGCACAAATCGCGCAAAATTTTCTGTTCGCGATTTCGGCGGGTCCGTCGGCGAAACCGGCCGACATCTTGTGGGAACCTAGTACATACTAGGGAAGAACGCTACGCGTGCGGTTGATGCGGCTTCGCCGTCAAGGATCAGCCGCATCTCAACGCCGCTGTGATCTGCAAAAATTCGGTACGACGGGATTCGAAGCAAAGAGCAGGTTGTCGATAGAAGCAGGGCGTGGGGCATTGTGCCGTGCCATGTCTATGCGCATCGCCTGGCAGCGCGTAATGTTTGCGCTCGTGCTTGTGCTCCAAGACGCCATTCGCCTTCTGCTATTGGGGACACACTCGAGCGCAGCGTTGAAGGCGGAGAATCTTTTTCTGCGCAAGCAACTGGCCCTGTATTTGGAACGCAAAGCAAAGCCGCGGCGAGCCGATGACGCCACTCGTCTTAGTCTGGT
>JBEKLA010000295.1:0-4478 GCA_050010455.1 Binataceae bacterium (SeqCode)
TTCGTGAGTTCCAAGCCGCCCGGCGAACGATCGAGGGATACGAAGCGATGCACATGATCCGGAAGGGGCAGGCGCGGTGGGTCAGCGACGATGATGTTCGCAAACAGAATCAGTTCATCGACAAGCTGTTCGATATGGCTGCCTGAGACCTGTGTGGGGCGAATTGCTACTTGTTGCCAGGCTCAACAATTCGCCACGCACAAGAAGCGCCCAAAAGCATCTGCGGAACCGAAAGCGGCCGGACTAAGTGTGGAGGGGGTCAAAATCTCTGGAACGGGGCGGCGCAGGACCGCGAAGTTACTTTTCGCGCGAACGTAGTTTTGACAAGGCATATCGCTCTCTATCCTATTGAACCTATTGAAGTTCGGAAGAGCACGCTGTTACTCCCTGGGATCTTCGACGCCTCTCGACCGGAGTCGTTCCCGACCAGCGTCGGAACGCGCGGCTGAACGCACTTGGTTCGGCGTAGCCCAGCGAGACAGCGATCTCAGTAATTGGAGTGCGCGACATATCGAGCAACTGACACGCGGTCTCGAACCGGACTTCATCGAGCAGCTGTTGGAAAGTCGTGCCCTCTGCCTTCAGTCGTCGGTTCAACGTGCGGCGATGCATCGATAATCGCTTAGCGACCTCATCAGCGGAAGCGGCTTCGGCAAGTAGCATGATGCGTAAGCTACGTCGCAACCAAAAAGCCACGTTGACGTCAGCCCATGCTTGGGCCTGCGCTTCGAGCATTCGAAACCGTTTGGGATCGGCGCCAGGTAATCGCTGCTGGAGTACGATGGCCGGAAAAACTAAGGCGGTCCGCTCGCAATCGAATCGACAGGGAGCTTGGAAGAAGCGGCTGTAAGGGCCGCCATCGGTCGGCTTCGTGTGCGCGAAAAGCACCCGTCCCGGCCTCCAGTGGGTGCCACATAGCTCACGCATGAGGCTAAGTGCTGCTTCGGCACTGAAATCGTAGATCTGGTCGATGTGCTCTGGGCCCCTCTGATAGACAACTGAACCTAAGGTCGCGACCCCGTTTTCCTCCAGCAGATACGTGGCCATGCCTTGACTGTTGAGATGTTGGTAAGCGGCGAAGGTCCTGATCGCCGCACCCAGCGTCGGCGAGCACAGGACCAACTGGCCCGGTAAGCCTAGATGCGAACCGCGCGCCCGTTGACCCGCCAGCAGCGCAAAATGCTGGCATCTGGTCTTCACCGCGCACTCATGCAATAACCGGCCAACTGCAACAAACGAGATACGGTTCTCAAGACTGTCGAGCGCGTCTGCATCAAGACCGACACTAGCCAAGACTTCGGCTATGTTGGCGCCGAATTCGCGCAGGAGACCAGGAATTTCTGCGAGCGGTCCAACGCGCTGGCTCGCTTCCTTGTTTTCGGCAGCGCCGAACTGTCCCCTGATAATATCGTAGCGGCCGGAGCCGACTCCGAAACGATTAACTGCCACGACTGCCCCTCCCTGCCGCGAATTGTCAAAGCAATTGTCCCGAATTGTCAATCTTTTCGTCGTGAACTGCCAGGCGTTCTGCCGCGAACTGGCAAACCACCAGTTTTGGCGAGTGATACAGTCCCTCCCAATGCCGACGCCGCGCTGCGGCGTTTTGGCAAATTCAAAAAGCCCGTGGAGGTGGTCGCCTCCATAGGCTAAAGGAGAACCCTTGTGAAAGTGATCGGAATCCTCAGTATTGTGATCCTTCTGGCAGCTCAGACGGCGATGGCCCATTCACCAAGCTCTCAGGGACAGGCGTCTGGGGCCAAGGCATTGTTGAACCAGTTGATCTACCCCTGCCAGGCCACGTGCTTCAGCGACGAGAGCTCCTGCACTGAAACCGCAGAAACCGCCGCCTTGGGAGACATCGAGGCCGCGTGCTCCTCGGAGATTGCCGCCGCGCAAAGCGCGTGTGCAACCGATCATACCTCGAAAGCGTGTCGGAGCGCTGTGAGCGCCCTACGTGCCTGCGCGAAGTCGGACCTGCAAACATACAAGTCGGCGGTCTCCACGTGTGGCAACAACTTGGAGACGTGTCTCGACGCGTGCGAGGGATAATTGTCAAACCGCGGTGCTCTGCGTCGAGGGGTTTTGGTATCTGGGCAAGGCCAAGTGGTTCGAGCGTCCCCAAGCGCCACAGGGCACCGCGAACCAGGCGGAAACGCAAACCAAAAAGCGCGGATATGGCTGTGGCGCCAAGCGAGAGCACCATCGCGGTACTCGGTTCACTTTCGTGGGACACCAACTCTAGCAGGATGGCCGAAGGAGATTCATGAAGCGGTATTCAATAGCCATGATCGCTCCGTGCCCCTTCCCGGCAAACTATGGTACGCCAGGTGCTATCCGCGAGATGTGCGAAGCGCTGTCCGCGCGCGGACACCGGATTCATGTCGTTACGTACTGTGCTCCGCAAAAATTCTGCACCGCGGTATTGAGGCCCAGAAACCCTGTGTGTGGCGAATTGCTACTTGTTGCCAGGCTCAACAATTTGCCCACACACGAGAAGCGCCCAAAAGCATATGCGGAACCGAAAGCGGCCGGACTAAGTGGGAGGGGGGTCGAATCTCCACGTTCGGCCGAGCGTAGACCGCGGCGCTAGCCACGCGCGCGCGACCGCGAATTTCGATTTTGGGTCCATGGGCCCTTCCGGCGTGAGCACAGGGACGCTGTGACGGGCTGATCGACGCGAAGGTTACCAACCAGTCAACTGTTTTCCGAGTTTTTTCCGCCCGTTTGAGCACGATTTCCGCCTGTTTGGAGAGGATTTACGCCTAGCGCGGAGCAATTCGCGTGGGGTTGTGGCCCCGGCTTCGACGCTAATCGGTGTCGGGGCTTTTGTTGTGGCGATCATCAACACAAGGCCAAATGTAGCAACACACGCGCTACACGCCAAGCCTCTTGACGTGTGATTACAACATTGCTACTTTAGGCCATATGAAACGCAGAAAACCTAAGACGCAACAGAAGAACGAAATGATCCGCCTGCGCGTTACCGAGGACCAGAAACGGACGCTGACCCAAGCGGCCCACGCGGCGGGTTTGGAACTGTCAGGATGGCTCCGCTCGCTGGCACTGCGTGAAGCTAATCGTGCTGCCTAGCAAAAGAGGAAATTAATTGGTGAGCAAAAAAGAGCGAGACGCATTGGCGCTGCTGGCAAAGGCATTTTCATCTTTCACATTCGAGAACCTTGGGCAAGCGGGAAGCGCAGTGTCCGACCTGAAAAAAGCTGGAGCCATATCGGTCAAGGATGCAAAGACCGTCATTAAGGCTTTGGAGATTGTGGCGCAGCTTCTCTCAAAGGTACAGCGAAATTAGAGCACTGCGATCCCGAGAACCGGACACTCCGGTCAGATCGCGCCCGAATCAGGACAGTACCGACAATCCAACCCGCTTGACTCTGGTGTGGCTCAGTCGCTGGTTCGACTGGCGAAACGCATTGGCGGTAGTGACGCCCAAAACCTTTATCCGCTGGCACCGCAAGGGCTTCCAACTTTTCTGGTGTTGGAAATGCCAATCCGGCCGGCCGCGGATTCCACCCGACCTCCAACATCTGATTCGCAAGATGGCGCGCGAGAACCCGTCGTGGGGCGAGGGGCGAATTGCAGACCTAGTTGCTGCTGAAACTCGGTCTTCGGATATCGCCACGCACGATCCGTAAGTATCTGCCGAAGTTACCGACCGCACCGGTTGGGAACCCTCGCGGCGATCAGCGTTGGTCAACCTTTCTTAAGAATCACGCACAGGCCATGATCGCCTGTGATTTCTGCATCGTAGCGACCGTCACTTTTCGGATGCTGTATGTGTTTGTGGGGATGTGTTGCAACTTTGGCGGGGGTGGCTGGTAGGCTGAAAAGAACATGAAGAACGCAACCCGGCCGGCAATCTTCAAGTGGCGGCAGACGGCACCGGAACTGATCCTGTACGCGGTGCGCTGGTATCTTCGCTACTCACTCTCGCTGCGCGACGTCGAAGAGTTGTTCGCTGAGCGCGGTCTGGAGGCGGATCACACAACCATCTGGCGTTGGGTGCAACGTTACGGTCCAGAACTGGAACAGCGGCTGCGCGGTCATCTTAAACCGACCAACAAATCCTGGCGAGTCGACGAGACGTACATTCGAGTGCAAGGCCGTTGGTTTTACCTCTATCGGGCCATCGATTCCAGCGGTGCCACCATCGACTTTTTGCTGTCGGCATTGCGCGATGCCGCGGCAGCCAAACGTTTGTTCCGCAAGGCGCTCAGCGATCCAGCGCATCCTCAACCCCGCGTCATCAAGACTGATAAGGCCCGCCTCTACGGCTCGGCCATTGCCATCGTGAAAGAGGAAGGAACCCTGCGCCGCCGCTGCCGACATCGACCGGTGCAATACTTGAACAACATCCTGGAGCAGGATCATCGAGCGATCAAACGACGAGTGAAAGCCAAGCAGAGCTTTCGCGAGTTCCAGGCCGCCCGGCGAACGATTGAGGGATACGAGGCGATGCACAT
>JBEKLA010000296.1:0-4477 GCA_050010455.1 Binataceae bacterium (SeqCode)
AATAATACGGAATACGACAAATCAGCATGTTACTCAGATCAGACGACAGATCTAACCAACATACAATGACGAAGTCGACGACCGCCTGATCGCACCAGGATGGCGCCCGCCTGCACACTCGCGCTGTCACCGTATATCGTGACACGCTATCCGAAGGCTTCAGCCACTTCGTTACCTCCATAGCTGCTCCGGTTGCTTTCGGCTGGAGCGGTTGCCGGGTGGGATTTGCACCCACTGGAAAGCGCCGCCTTTTCACGTCGCACGCCATAAGCGGACTCATGCACCGTAGCAAAACTGCACATCAAGCATCGCCGCGCGGCCGTCAGAGTTTCAATGTTTCGGGTGTTTCTTCTTGTCTCTAACAACCACTGGCGTACAGGTTCCACGAGAACAAGATACGCGATACCAACCGCGCAGACGCCCACGAACACAAGGCTGATCTGATCCAAAGTTGTCATGGCGGTCGACCTCCACTTCGCCATGTCGGCGACGGCACGGCGCCGACTCCTGAAACCGTTCCTAGTTTACCTCTAAACACCAACCGAATGTCACGCCGTCGATAGACGCGGCTGCACTCAAGCGCTCCGGGCTAAAACCCGATGCGCCGATCGCCAGCTTCATCAAACGATTTCGCTGCTCAAATGCGGCAGCGGCAGCGACTTGGCAGAAAGAGTGGCGGCGGCCCCGAATCGCCGCGCATCGTAGACAGTCTCAACGAGCGACGGGCTGATTGGCGTCAGCAGCAGCTCGCGCGACGAGGCGCGGCGGATCGCGGCTAATTTAGCCACGCTGCCGGACCTGCTGCACCGAGCAGCGAGGTAAGGGACACGGCTGACACCCGAAACGAAGCCGACTGGCGACGAGTTTAAGGATGGCGGCAAGACAATATTTGCCATTCCGCTATGCCACAGAGATTGTGCGGTCGGATTCATCCCCCAGAAACTAGTCCCAGGCTTAGTAGCGGCGGGCGACAGAAGCTGCCCCCGGCTGGGCAAACGGTGCAGGAGCAGTCAATGGGAGTATTTCTCACGCGGTTCATCCGGGATGAATCGGGCGCGACCGCCATCGAATATGGTCTCATCGCTGCCGGCATCGCGGTGGCAATCATTGTTGTCGTGCAGGCGCTCGGCACAAATTTGAACACCGTATTTGGATCTGTCTCGACTGCGCTCAAATAATCGCAGGTATCACACAGTGCTGACATGAATCCCCGGCAGCGATGCCCAGGGGTTTTGTTATCGGGAGTGGGCCGTCTTAGCCGGCGGCCTTGTCTTTGCAGTCTCTTGTCGATCTGGCCGAGGGTAATGGCCGGTTTCCGAGCTAAGTGGCTGGTTTTGAAAATGATAGTGGCCGGGTTTGAAAAACCCCGAACGACGGTGCTGTCCGAATTAGGCACTCTGGTTTTGGATTTAGGACACTGGTATTAACGGGGACCGCGCCGAAGAACCGTGCTTGCTCTAAGATTTCGGGCTGGCGGGATGGTGCTCTTTATCCGTTGGCGCGTGGGTGCCGAGCGCGGCCCCGCGTCGTTTTGTGTCCCCGAAAATTCTCAAAGACCCCTCACAACCGATTCGACCAATCATCGGTCGGACTACCGCGCCAGTCAACGCGGCTTTCGATCAGGGGTGTTGGCGCCGTCGATCCCGTAGCTCCACAGCGGCCGCATCGTCGTTCGCTCCGATCGCCCGAGCTCCATCGTCGCCCCGAACCGGAATATCACTAAAGTGGAAATCGGCGACGTCGGTCAGCAGCCGCAGCGCCGGCCCGGGCAGGTCGAGCAGCATCGCACCGCCGAAGCCAAAATGCGCCGCGCCGGATTCCCACCATGGCGCGGGTAGCCATCGGCGTCGACCCGGTAGCTCGGCAGCGCGGGTGGCGTCTACCGTCAGTGCTGCAGAATTTGGCGATCGCTGTCGATGACCCCGTAGGTCGCTGAACCTCGCTGAGCGACCCAGCGACGCCACCATCGCCGCCGCTCGCCGAAGCCGACGTCATCATCATCGATCGCCCCGACCGCCCGAGCTCCATCGTTGCCTCGAACCGGAAATCACGAAAAAGGAATCGGCGCCGCCGGCGACTTCACCATCGAATCGTGCGGCCAGCTGCCGCTGCACCGACCAGGCCGATCGAGCAGGTCGAGCAGCATCGCGCCGCCAAATTTGAGGACCTCACGGTCGAACCTGTTTGTCGACGAGTACTGCGGCCTATAAGGCCCGAAACCGCTTGAAATCCGCGCTAACCCGGCCAATACGGGCACCACAAACCGATAGGGAGAGGGCCTCTACGGCGGCGAAAACATAGATAAAGGCAGATGCGCAATATTGAAAATGGCAGCGCAAATTACTATAATTTACTTAGGCTTATGGACACAATTGTCCTGGAGGGCATGGGCCTTCCGGCTGCCGGGTTTGACGCTGGTAGTGAGTCGCCGACCGATCCCACGGCCCGTTGTGGCGCGCCAGTAGGTCGAACCTCCGCGGTGACGCAGATTTCCTGACAACAAAGTAGCGCCTTTTGCGTCGCCTCGCGCCGCAATTGCTTGCGTTCAGGAGGTTCGACCATGCGTGCCAACGCAAATGTTGCCAACGGCGACACACCCCTGGCTGCGCTGATGCGGGAGACCGCGACCGCGACCGCGACCGTGGATGCGGTTTTTGCCGAGTTACGACGCCGCCCGATTGTGCACCCCGAGCGGCTGTCCTTGCAGGACGCCGCCGCATATACGGGCTACTCAGAGCAACAGTTCAGCGACTTCGTGAAGCGCGGCCTAGCGCCGAAGAGCGTCCTAGTTTGGCGCGCGGCGGGCGGCCCGAGTGCCTATTCCTCCCAGGGCGACCCGGGCGCGGTGCGCCGATGAACCGCAAACCAGGCTTGATTGACCGAACTTTGGTCCACGGGGACCTTCTGTTCGCCACAGGTAAGGATCGATGCCGTTACATCGGACTATCGGCTCGCGATCAGCCGCTATGGCTGGAGAGCAACGGGGGCAGTTGGCAACGCATCCAGGATGTTCAGAAAGAAGCAGCTCCACTAGCGCCGCCTGTCGAAAGCGAAACTAAGGTCGCCGCTACACCAGCTGGGCCGAATGGTCAGACGTCGCCCCGTGACGTTCAGAGAGACGGTGATGATAAAGACGACGTAGCCTTGGCCGATACTCTGCCTGGAGACTACTTGCCTCCGCACCAGCCGACATCGCTACCGACACCTGTGGAAGAAAACGCCACGTACGGGTCGACGAACGCTGAGCTGCTGCCGCCCGCCAAGGCAGCCATGCGTGAAGCCGTGGGATCTCAAGCAGAATCAACCCAACCCGTGACCCCTCGGCCAGCTGTCGCGATCGGGGCGTCGCCAACCTGACCCCGTACCTGAGAGCGTCGCGGCCACCGCCCCGAACCGGAAATCACTAAAGTGGAACCGGCGACGGCGCCGCCGGCGACCTCACCATCGTGCGGCCAGCAGCCGCTGCACCGCCCAGGCGGCCCGAGCAGGTCAAGCAGCAGCGCGCCGCCGAAGCCTCGGCCAGCTGTCGACCCCATAGGTCCGCGCCGTCGCCGAAGCCAAAATTCGGCCGCGCGCCGGATTCTTCGGCTACTACGACGCCAGTACTGCGGCCTATAGGGCTCCAAACCGCTGGAAATCCCCCCAAGCCCAGCCAGTACGGGCGCCACAAACCGCCGGATATGGTCACTGCGGCGCCGAAAACATTGATAAATGCAGATGCAAAATATTGAAAATGGCACCGGCAATGGCCACATCACAGATACGACTTGTGGACGTAATTGTCCTGGAGGGCGTGGCCTTCCTACTATCGGGATTGATGCTGGTAGTGAGTCGCCGACCGATCCCACGGCCCTTGTGGCGCGTCAGTAGGTCGAACCTCCGCGGTGACGCGGATTTCCTGACAACAAAGTAGCGCCTTTTGCGTCGCCTCGCGTCGCGATTGCGGCGTTCAGGAGGTTCGACATGCGCGCTGACGCAAATGTCGCCGACGGAGGCACACCCCTGGCCGCGCTGATGCGGGAGACCGCGGCCGCAACCGTGGACACGATTCTTGCCGAGTTACGACGCCGCCCGATCGTGTACCCCGAGTGGCTGTCCTTGCAGGACGCCGCCGCTTATACGGGCTACTCCGAGCAACAGTTCAGCGACTTCGTGAAGCCCGGCGTAGCGCCGAAGAGTGTCCTGTTCAGTCGCAACGCCCGGCGTTTCAAGCGTAGCGACGTCGACGCTTGGTGCGCGGCGGGCGGCCCGAGCGTTCACCTTTATTGCTCCCCACTCGCGCGCGCGAGGCGCAGATGATGGCGGGCGCCGGCGGCGCGATGCGAGCCACGGGGTGGCGCGCGACAGCCATCCGGTTTCAACAATTCGGTGAGGGGGGCCTCGTTCACCTTTATTGCTCCCCACTCGCGCGCGCGAGGCGCCACCACCGTTTCGGGGCGCGAGCGAGGCCGAGCGCAGTCAACGGTCACCATCCCAG
>JBEKLA010000297.1:0-4468 GCA_050010455.1 Binataceae bacterium (SeqCode)
AAACGGCCGGTCCGCATCGTTGAAATCGCGGCCGCCTTCGAGCGCTACCAACGCGCCGGACGTGTCGGATATTTTGATCTTGAAAAGTTGCATTCCAGCCATTTCCCTTTATCTCCTCCGGCGAAGCATCGATTGTGGCTCATCTCTATGTGGCCCGGCCCCAGCCAGCATGCTTGCGATGGAGCGCGTTGGTTGTTTTTCGCTGCTGGTTCGCGCTCGACGTTCCGCAAAATTGATGCGCAGCGAATAGCGCGCAGCGAACGCATAAACGGTCGTGTCGAGCGCCTCGACCCGCTGGCCGGCTCGGCGCGGACGAAATTCGATCACTGCGCGATTGTGGACGTAGCGCACCGCGCGCCGCTCGCCGACGACTTGTTCGAACCATTCTTCAGGTAGATCGCGCGACAAGCGGATCGCACCGGGCGTCGGTTGTTTGTCTTCGTTGAACGCCGGCAGCGGCAGACGCTGCAGAAATTCCGTTTTCAATTGATCGATGCCGACGATGACGAGGCGCACTGCGCTCTTGCGCCGTTTGCTCGGCTCCCAAATCCGCCTAGCGCCACCGCGCCCGACGATCGCATAAATGCGCCGGGAAAATCTCGGTGCGCAGAAATCGTACACCGCTTGCGTGTTGTGGCCGCCAGAGTCGACGGCGACTGCATCGATACCGATCCGCCAGCCATTAGGATGCCGCCAGGTCGAGCGCAATATCGCGTCGAGTTCGGCTTGTGTCGTCGCATCATTGGGGCTCCCCCAAACGATGAATGCGCCGAGAGCAAAGGCCTGCGTCTCATTCCAGCCCCAAACCGTAACTTCGAATCGGTCGGGCTGCGTATCAACGCCAGCCGTGACCGCGAAAACCTCCCTTGGAAAGCGATTGTCCTTCAATCCGAAGTCCTCAGCTCGAGCGGCCAGGCCTTCAGGTTCGACTTCGTCGATTGTCTGCTTCCAGACGCGCCCGAGCGTCGTATTGACGAAAACTTGCAAGTCGGCGGGGCCGGCGCGCTTGGCGCGCAGGAATTCCTCGACAAGTTTTGCCCAGCGTGCGTTGGCGAGCGGCGAGATCAAGGTGTTGAGCCGAAACCCGGCATGGCCAATGATATCAGGCCGCATTTTCCGCCAACCGCGTTCGGCGCCGGCGGCGACCATTGAAGTTTTGAACCGTTCCTCGATCAATTCGTTGCAGTGCGAACAGGCGCACGACGCTTTGCCTGGATCGTCCGCCGGCCAGACGATGTTTTCCCACATCATTTCGAAAAACGCGCCGCAGTGTGGGCACGGCACTTCGAAGATGCGTTGATCGGATTCGAAGTAGGCGCGATTGATCGATGAGCTGAGCTCATCGGTCGGGGTTGAGCCCCGGACAATTTTCCGATCGGGATGCGCAAGTGTCCTTTTTTCGGCCAGCAGCACCGGATCGCCCTCGGCCGTCACCTCCATCGCATCCTCCTCGTCCACAAAAAGCTTCTTGGCGTCGTGGCGGCGCAGATTGCGTGGTGCTCGCGCAGCGAGGACCTTCAGAGAGCCTCCGCCAATAATCGTTTTGATGGTTAGGGTATTACGGCCATCGACACGTCCCGATCGGATCAGCCCCGACAACGCCGGCGACTGCTCGAACGCGGGCTCGATCTCATCGACCGCGATGCCGCGCGCATCGTCGTCGGTCGGTACAAGCAAGATCATCGCGCACGGATCGGTGGCCGCTGTTGCGCCTATGGCGGCAACAAGGCATTTCGTGTAGCCGACGCGCGTCGGCTTAACGACGGTCACACGCTCGATCGCCGGATCGCCGATCGCATCGAGAATTTCACGCTGAAACGGCCAGAGGCGAAAACGGCCGGGTCGCGCCGAAGAGCCGTCGGCTAGGACGAAATTGCGCTCGGCCCACTCTGACAAGGTAAGTGCCGGCGGAGGCCGCAACAGTGCCAACGTCGTGCGAACAAGCTCAGCTATCGGGTAGTACATGGTCATCCACCGAACCGCTCATCTCACGGCTCATATCAAAGCCCCGCTCGAGCGATGCATCCGTGAGGCCATCTCGACAGATTCGCTCGACCACGCCGCGATCATGCGCGGTCAACGTCGGTATTTCGAAAGCGATCTTTCCGGGCAGCGACAGCACGAATTGACGAATCCCGCGCATGATCCGGGCCCAGGCCTCGCTCACGTCATGGACTGCGACGAGCTCGCCCGCCTCCCTATCCAAGCGAAGCTGGATCAGCTGGGTATTTGTTTCCTTCCACTTCACATTTGCCGCGACCCCGTCAGTTGCTGGGTCTTGACCGACACGGCCGGCGGCCTGCTCGCGGAGGTGGCGTACATAGTTCCGAATGGAAGCTTTTTCGTCGAATAGACCACTCGCAATACGGACCACGATGCCACGCTTTGCCAATTTCTGAATTTGGCGCGCGGTGCAGTCGAAGAGCCAGGATAGCGTGGGCAAATCAATTTGGCCCTTCTCGATAGTCGCAGGCGGCGGCGTGTCGATCATAAATTTCCCATCCGCAGTCTCGCGGACCAACTCCGGATCGACGCCAGCTTTCCGAGCGGCGCGCCGCGCGTTTGGTTTGGTCGTGTAGGTTTTCAACGAAAGCCTTCCTCGCGATCGCTGGGATCGGAATCCCGTAAGCGACTCCCGCCATTTCCTGTGATAAAATTTTTTGCCATAGCATCCGCCAAGTTGTTGAACCGATTCAGAAATTTTCATCACGCCGGATCGGATTCCAACGAAAGCGACTCCCCTAAGTCATTGAAAACAAGAGTGATATTTCGGGCTCTCGCGTTTCCCCCGAAAGAAATGTCGCTTGGAAGGACCCGCGCATTCGCCTTCTGGAAGGCAGCGGTGAGTTGGCAGGGGTACTTGAAGCGCATGGTAGGGGGACGCTTCAGGCTCGCGGGAAGCGTCGAGTGGACCAAGGCGCGCCATGTTATTGACCATGGGCAAAGCCAGACCGTTGACCGAAACGAAACGGTGAAGGCGAAGATCCCGTGGAAGCCTCATTGCTCGCCTCCCGCCTTGATGCGCATTGCGGTGACGGTCAGATCGGTGAGCTTGTCCGCCCGTGCTTGTGCTGTGAGTTGATCTCGATCGGTGTCTGACAGCTTTCCGAAGAGCAACCAGCCGTTTGCGACATCGCCATCGCCGAGGAGTTGCGCAATGCGATGTTGAATAACCTCGCCGCCGACGATCGTGCACTTGCCGTCGCGGTTCAGTGAATATCCGTTCATGGAGCCGGACTTCGCGCGCGCGGCGTCGAAGGGTATCTCGTCGTCGGCTACCTTGGACCTTTCCGTCGACTCCGGCGGGGAGGTAGGAGGGGTTTTTTTAGAATCTGTAGTTTGTAGATTCTTTACTTTCTGATTCGTGTGCTGGTTAGCCGCATGCGGCTCACCCGTGTGCGGCTCACCCGTGTGCGGCTGACATGCGTGCGGTAGAAATGCAACACTTGCCGTTTCGATGGCCGCCGCCACATCATCCGGCATCCCAATGAAATAGACATATTTGCCGAATCGGCCATCGTCTTGATGGCCCTGCTCGGCCGATCTCGCCATGTAGCCGGCGGTGGTCGCTTCATCGAACATGCGCGACAATCTGGTGCGGCCAACCGGCTTGCCGCCCTCACGCGATAGCGCCCTTGCCAGCGGTCCTGGCCGCAGCTCCCATCCCTTCGATTTCGAGAGCACAAATGCCAGCATTGCGCGCGTGTCCGCGCTCAACCTTCGATCATTAAGAATCGCGTTTGGAAGCGCTGTGTACTCAATTTTGCAGACAGGGCGAATGATCATGCTCGCCCCGCATTAAATGCAGCCATCGCATCGCGCTGGCATTTGAAAACGCCGAGCGGATGATCGTCCACATCGTAGGTAGCGAACGCTTTATCTTCGATGACAATCCGGCCGAGAAAGAGCGCGCCGTCGTAGACGGTCACTTCGCGGCGTTCCGGCTGAGCAGTGAGTTTCCGGCAAGAGGTCATTCCAGCGGGCTCCGCCAACTGCATGCCGGCTCGCCAATGCGCAAGAAAGGCGGAATCTCGTTGAAGAGATCGTCGGCAATAGGTGAGCACGCGGGCTCCTCATCGCGAATGGAGGTCGGGCCATTCGCGACGGTCTCGATGATCTCTCCAGTTTCAGGATCGTGAGGAGGCAGTTCGGCGGTGTTCTTTGATTGATTGCCCCAAGTGAAAAAATTGGGCGGCAAAGGATTGGAGTCATCATCACGGGCGAACAGTTCCAGCACAGGAACGCCGCCGGTCATGACGCTGATCATGTCCCGATAGTACATCGGCTTTGCTGAATGGATGCCGGCACGCTCGCGATGGTTCGATCCGACCTTGACGTCGGTATCAGGCTTCGGCAGGCCGCGCCCGCGCTTGAACAAACACAGCACCTCGTCTTGATCCCACACGATCAGCCCGAGGCCATGTTCGTCAGGCAATCCCTCGTCGGTTTTTGTCCAAATGAAGCATGT
>JBEKLA010000298.1:0-4397 GCA_050010455.1 Binataceae bacterium (SeqCode)
TGCTGCTTAGACGACCAAACCCTAAAGTTAATTCAGAAACGTAACACTAGGTAGTTTACCCGCTCGCCGAGTTCATCGAGCGACCATCCGAGCTTCTCTCGTTGGTGTCGGATAAGTTCGTTTACAGGAAGTGCATATTCGTCTTGGAAGCGTTCCCCCATATTGCAAAAGGCGCAACGTAATTCCAGCAGTTCGGCCGGATTGAAGTGGAGTATCGAGCACAAACGCTTTACCATTTTGAGATCACCGACCATGTCGAGCTCGTCCGGGTATTCCTCGATATCGAAATAAGTATGGATCGTGAGTCCCAAGGCCCGGGCAACATCGGTATCGGATAGCCCGAGAGCCTCACGTTGCGCCTTGATCCTTTTGTTCAGTTCCATGAGCTCAAAAGATCTCATCTCAAGCCTCCGGTGGTCCGCATAGCCCCGGGTCGCAGAATGGCTGAATCGGGATGAACCAGGGCCAAAAAGGATCCAGAGGCGGTTCCCACGCAGGCGGTGGCGCTGGCGGCATTGGCGGCGGTGGTTCCCACGGCGGCGCGTCTCCGTTGGGATCCGTTGGAGAGTAGTCTGGTCCGAATTTGCGTTGTTTGGGCCTCGGCTTAAAGCAGTTCCGGGGTACACGTTTCTCTGGCCCGTCAGGCGGTTTATTGTGCCAATGACGCCATTCGTACGGGGTTTCTGGGTCTGCACGCCACTGCCCCCCGCCCGGATCGGGTTGGTTCCATTTGCCGTTGGGAAATTGCGAGGGCGACGGCCAAGTTTCTGGATCATAGCCAGGGGGCGGGGGTGTAAATCGCCATTTGCCCAGCCCAGAGGATCGCGCCAGTTTTCCGGGCTGTTCAGCACGTATCCGTAAAGGTTTGTATCCCCACTCGCGAAACCAATCGGATCCTGTCCCACGAATCTCTGGAGCGCTGGGCTATAGTATCGCGCGCGATAGTAGTATAGCCCCGTCCCATCATTTTCGCGAGCTGTAAACTGGAAAGGGTTGGCATTGGCCGAGCCGCTGATGGCGGCGTTGCCGAAAGCCTCGTAGGTGTAAGTAGTATTGAAGGCGCCGCTGGTGTTGGCGAGCGCGACCGTGCTGCCGAGGGCATCGGCGAGGAGCGTTGCAGGACCGGCGGAATCGGTGCGCGAAAAATACTCGTCGATCCGCAGTCCGGTTAGGAGATTCGCGGTCGGCGTGCCGGTTGCGTCGAGCTCCTGCACCGGATTCAGCCGATCATAAAGAAACTGTGTAGTTGCCCCATTGATGCCCTTCGGTGCCGCTTGGCGAACTATGGAGCTACTTGAGGTTCGTACGTTGGCCAGACGACAGAGTTAGCTGCGCTCTCGCCACCACCCATTCAGACACATACTCGCGCAGTTCAATGTCAACCACCCCCTTTGCCTTGCTACCGTCTACTAGCAGGTGGAACCAGGCAGTCGGCGTTGAACCGTAGCTAATACGCGCTGGAACTTGATACGCTAGGCGTACCTGAAGAGGCCCGCCCAAAGCTTGCACGACCGTTCGATTTTCCGCTGTGAATTTGCAGGCTTGCCGATAGGCGGCGCTGTTGCACATGAGGGAAAACATGCCGACGTACCCCACAACCAAGACAAGTGCGGCAAAGGATAATCGGCGAACCCATCGATGCTTCCAGACGGCCAAGGCCATTGCTCTCAACTCCAAGTGTCAATCCTGCCACACCCACCCACCAAGCAATATGTCTGCTCCACCTCCGAGATCCACACCCCAAGTCCTGCGAAGGGTCTTAGATGAAGTAGCGCTAGGAGCTAAGCACCGACCGCGCTACGACTTCGACGAATTATTTTCCCGTGTTCCGTACGACAGCTACCATCGTCACTACGCAATGACCCCCGGTATACGGACGGTGCCAGTGCCAGGCAGAAGGTTTTCGCCGCGAAAAATAAGTTTAGGAATACCAAGCCTGACCAGATTTTGCGTAGAGCACAGTGTGTCAGAGCGTTAAAGTCTGCTTGATCAAAGAGGGATGCCCTTAGACATTCATCGCGGGTTTCGCAGACTTAGCGTTCTGGCCGCTTTTTTCGGATGTCTGGTCGTTGGATTAGAGCGGGCGATTCACTGGGAACAGGAATGGACGCAAGGCGATTACGTGGTGGCGATACTTATAATTCTCGTGCCAACGCTTGTTGTTCTATTGTTGGGTTGGGCAATAGAGGGTTTTCAAAAATCTGACTAAGACTGCTTGCCGATCAATTTTTCAAGAAGATTAATAGCATGCTCAGTGCGCTCTAACAGTCGCTCGCTACTTGCGATCGCCTGTTTGTAAAGTTCCTCACCCGACGCCGTTTGAATAACGGTTTTTACAGCCGCAAACTGAGCCTGGACGTTTCCGATTGGAGCATCGAAATCGGCCTTTTCTGCGGCTGTGAGTTGGTTCTGATTGACTTTCATCATCAACTCGCCAACTTTGAGTTGCGCCGCAAGTGCGAAGCGCCACGCCTTAAGCCAGACTGCCGTTCATCATCCGCCATTCTCAGCCTTTGACGAACGGAAAAGAGGCTTGACCAGGCGCTTGAACTTTTCGGGATCTGCGCGGTCGAGTTCCCGCCTTAGCCGATCGTCTTCGGCGCGCGTCTTCTCGCTGATGGACTTTGGCGGCTTCGATTGCTTTTTCGGCACGCTCAAAGCATAGCGCGTTTAGATCCGGGCTTCTACTGAGCTCACGTCGTAATCAGATCGGCAAACATCTCGTCGTTGTTGCGGTTGTTATGCCGGAATGAAAACTCGTTCAGGTAGAACGGCAGGTATTTCTTCGAGACGTTGTGATAGGTGCCAACCACGCCACGTTTGATCAATGCCCAGAAGGACTCGATCGAGTTGGTGTGGATCTCGCCGCGCACCCACTCGTTCTTACTGTGATTGACGGACTCATGCTTCAAATCGCGGTCGATGTAGTTGTAGTCTTCTTTTGCGTCGGTCACTACGAGCGAGACTTTATCGTTGACCACGTTACGGACGAATCCGGCCAGCGTAGGGGCATCCTGACTGCCAATCACTCGGGCAACCACGTTGCCTTTGCGCGCGATGGCTCCGATAACGCCAACCTTGCCGTAGCCGATGCGCTCGCCTGTCCATGACTTCTCAAGGCCGCTCAGCACGCCCGCCTTGGCGCGAACGTAAGCGCTCTTTTTGTTCCAATGGCGGTTGCGGTCCTTGCCGCCGATGTAGGTCTCGTCGGCCTCAACGATGCCGCTAAGAGGCTGGAACATGTCGCCAGCCATCGCGGCGCGCCAGCGCATGCACATGAACCAGCTTGTGTGGTAATCGTGCGTGGACCTCTCGCCAAACATGACACGATGGATCTGTAGCGCGCTGATTCCTTTCTTCGCGGTCAACATCAGGTAGCCGACCTTAAACCAGAGATTCAGAGCGATCTTGGTATCCTGAAAAATGGTCTTGGTTATGACCGAGAACCGATAGCCGTTGCGCTTGTGGCAGATAACAGTCTCGCCAGTCTCTTTATCCACGGTTTCCGCGCCGCTCTTGCAAACCCAATGGTAGGGACGCGCTTTCAGCGCAAAGACGCGATCGTTGCCGCAACGAGGGCAGCGCACGCCATCCGGCCAGCGCATCGCGACCAAGAATCGACGGCATTGCTCATCGGTCCCGAACTGCTTGTCGAATTCGCTTATTGTCTGCATAGGCTATTTCAAGAAATAACGACCCACCACGAACGAAGCTACGAACGTAACGGCTATAATCATAGTGAATGGCAACCACACACGAAGCAGCACATATTTTCTGCTTCGCATATATCTCTGTGAAGTATCTAAGACCTCAACATAGCGCTTGAATGTTTCGACAGCATCGCGAAATAAGGCACGATCTTCTTCGTCCATGCTGCTACATTAGCCTTTTTTTAGCGTGGTGTCAACACCCACCTAATACCCAATCCCACCGCCAAAAACCGCCAATCGTGACCGACCACAGGCCAAACGGGTCAGATGATGTCGTGGGATTGTCGGCAGTGTATGCAGAAAGATTCGGATTTCCGTGAACAAATCCGCCGGGGTCTTGGGCAACGAATCTCTGATATGCGGGGCTGTAGTACCGCGCGCGGTAGTAATATAGCCCAGTGCCGTCATTCTCGCGGCCGGTGAACTGGAAGGAGTTTGCATTAGCGGCGCCGCTGATCATGACGTTGCCGAACGGCTCGTAGGCGTAACTGGTATCGAGGGCGCCGCTCGCATCGGTGAGGCCGAGCGTGCTGCCGAGGGCGTCGGCAAGAAGCGTCGCGGGACCGGCGGAATCGGTGCGCGAAAAATACTCGTCGATTTTGAGCCCGGTCAGCAGATTCGCGGTGACATTCGGCGGCGATGCGGCGTCCAACTCCTGTACTGGATTCCGCCGATCGTAAAGAAACT
>JBEKLA010000299.1:0-4396 GCA_050010455.1 Binataceae bacterium (SeqCode)
GCACGACTGGGTGCTGGGCAAGATCCTCGAACTGCGCGCCCGCACCCACGCCGACCGGCCGTTCCTGCAATACATGGAGCGGCCGGCGCTGAGCTTCGCCGAGGTCAACCGTATCGTCAACCGCATCGCGCGAGGCCTGGCGAATCTCGGCGTCCGCAAGGGCGACCGGGTGCTGCTGATGCTCCCGAATTGCCTCGAATATCTTTACGCGTGGTGGGGCGCGAACAAGCTCGGCGCAATCGAAGTGCCGGTCAACAGCGCCTACAAGGGCTACTTTCTCGAGCACCTCGCCAACAACTCCGCCGCCAGGGTGATGGTGATCGATCAGAGCTTCGTCGAGCACCTGCAGTTCAGCGAAGAGCGGCTGAATCATCTGGAAAAGGTCGTGGTCTACTCGGGCGAGGGAATCAGCGCGGACCAGCTCCCTCGCTTCAAGCGGCTCGAAGCGCATACCTTCGATAGCCTCTACGCGCGCGACGACACCAATCTTGATATCGACGTGCGCTACCACGATCTCGCCGCGATTATGTATACATCGGGCACCACCGGCCCCTCCAAAGGGGTAATGATGCCGCATGCTCAGTGCTATTTCTTTTCCGACCAGGACGTGAATCTGCTGCGGCTGACCGGCGAAGACATATACTATACTTGCAATCCGTTTTTTCATGCCAACGCGCAGATCCTGACGGTCTATCCCTGCCTGATCGTCGGTGCGAAGGTAGTAGTATATCCGTCGTTCAGAGCCAGCGAGTGGATTGATCATATCCGCAAGTCGAAGGCCACGGTCGCGAACTTCCTCGGCGTGATGATGGATTTCGTCTATCGTCAGCCGCCGCGTCCCGATGATAACGACACCAACCTGCGCGCGATCTTCGCCGCGCCCACTCCGAGTGCGATCGTCGACGACTTCAAGCGCCGCTTCGGCATCGAGGCCGCGGTCGAGTGTTATGGAATGACCGAGATCTGCCTGCCGATTATGCTGCCTTACGGCGAGTACCGGCCAGGCGCGGCCGGCAAGCTGGTGAGCGATTGGTTCGAGGCCAAGATCGTAGATCCGGAAACCGACGAGGAGCTGCCCGTCGATACGGTCGGCGAGTTCATCCTCCGCCACAAGGAGCCGTGGACGCTCAATGCCGGCTACTACGGGATGCCGGACAAGACTGCCGAGGCTTACCGCAATCTGTGGTTCCACAGCGGTGACGGCGTCAAACGCGACGCCGACGGCTTCTATTACTTCGTCGACCGAATCAAGGACGCGCTGCGCCGCCGCGGCGAGAACATTTCTTCCTACGAGGTCGAGAAGGTAATCAACGACAATCCGGCAGTGGCGGAATCCGCCGTGATCGCGGTCAAATCAGAGATTCTCGGCGGCGAGGACGAGGTCAAAGCCTGCGTGCTGCTCAAGCCCGAAGCGCGGCTTGCGCCCGGTGAACTGCTGCGCTGGTGCGAAGAGCGGATGCCGTACTTCGCCGTGCCGCGCTACCTCGAATTTGTCACCGAATTGCCCAAGACACCCAATCTCAAGATTCAGAAGCAGAAGCTGCGCGACGCCGGCCTGACGGCGGATACCTGGGATCGGGTCAAGGCCGGCTTCAAGCTCCAGGAAGAGATCAAACGGGAGCAACGCAAGCGCTAAACTGCGCAGCTCGCCGCGTTAAGCAACCCATAACAACGGAGGATGAGATCATGGCCGAAGCGAAAACTGTCGGAATCGAGGAGCTGGCGAAACGGACCGACCGGCTCGAGGTAAAAACCCAGTACGACCTCAGTCCGGAAGATTATCGTGAGCTGTTTTACAACTCCCATGAATGCTTCATGGCCCATATCAGCAAGGACGGATACCCGATGGTGAGCCCGATGTGGTACGCCGTGCTCGACGACGTCGTCCATCTCACCACCATCAAGGACCTGCGCTACAAGACCGCGGCGCTGACGAGTAATCCGAAGATGTCGCTGATCTTCACCAACTTCAGCGTTCGCGCCGATCAAGTAAAGGACGCTCTCAACAAGGCTGATATAACTACTCAGGTCATTGGCCGCTACCTTCAGGGGTGCACGCGGATCGAAAACATCCAGGCGATTCTGATCAAGGCCAAGGCCGAGTTGTCCGACGACCGCGAGCTCAGAGCAAGGGTCCATCGCGCCCTGATCGACCGCTATTACGCGGACGCGCCGGCGGCGCAAAAGGCGGAAATCGTCAAGGCCGTCGATACCCCCAATCGAGTCATCATCAAGGTGCACCCGATCAAGATTTGGCACTGGGACCTCGGCAAGATGGTCGGCGTGCGCTAGGCGCGCGAGGAGCGGCATCATGGCGACCCCGTACAAGCTCGCGTTCAGCCCCGGGCGCATCGGCAACCTCGAGCTCAAGCATCGCCTGATCAACAGCCCGTCGATTCCCAACTTCTCCAAGCGCAACGGCGAGATCACGCAGCGCGAAATCGACTATTACGCGGAGAAGGCCAAAGGCGGCTACGCGCTGGTTTTCGTTTCCGCGACTTCGGTCAACGACACCACGGCCCGCTCCTTCACCAATCAGCCCGGCATCCAGGATGACACCTTCCTCGCTGGCTGGCGCAAGATGGCCGAGGCGATCCACTCCCACGGCGCCAAGTGTGGGGCGCAAATCTTCCATCCCGGCAGCCAGAACCATCCCAAGTACTGCCGGCCGGGCTCGGTGCCCGAGGCGCCTTCCAACGTGCCGTGCGAAATGGAATCGGCGATCCCCGGCTACCAGCTCACCGAGATGAGCAAACAGCGGATTAGCGAGGTCATCGACGAATTCGCCGACGCCGCTCGCCGCGTCAAAGAAGCGGGATTTGATCTGGTCGAGGTTCACGGCGCCCACGGCTATCTGCCGATGCAATTCTTCTCGCCACAAACCAACAAACGCACGGACGAATATGGCGGCGACTTCGCCGGGCGCACCCGCTTCATCGGCGAGGTGATGCGCGCAATCCGCGAGCGCGTTGGGCCCTCCTACCCGGTAGGCATCCGCATCAGCGTCGACGAATTGGTGGAAGGCGGCGTGACGCTCGAAGACACACGCGGTTACGCCCGCTTCCTCGAGCAAATCGGTTTCGCTTACATCAGCGTGAGCCTCGGGCTCTACAGTCCGCTCGGCCTCTATTTGATGCTGCTGGGGCCGTACAGCGCGCCGGGCCACGAGGAACCGTACGCGGCGGCGATCAAGCAGGAAGTGAAGATCCCCGTGTTTCAGTACGGCGGTTTCAGCCACGTCGGCCAGGCGGAACAAGTGCTTGCCAATGGCACCGCCGATTTCGTGATCATGAACCGCGCCAGTATCGCCGACCCTCACATCATCCGCAAAACTCTCGAGGGCCGCGAGGACGACATCCGCCCCTGCATCCGATGCAACGACGGATGCGTCCATCGCCTGTTCGCGATGCGCGATATCACCTGCACCATGAATCCTGAGCTTGGGCGCGAGCGTGAATTCAGCGACAAGCTCGCGAGCAAGGCGGCCAAGCGCAAGCGCGTGGTGATAATCGGCGGCGGTCCGGCCGGTATGTCGTGCGCCAAGTACGCGCGCCTGATGGGACACGAGGTGAAGCTGTTCGAGCGCGAAGCCGAGATCGGCGGCCTCATCCGATACTCGGGCCGCGGACCCGGCAGGGAAACCTGGGCCGAGGTCGCGACCTATTACTCGCGCGAGATCAACAAGCTCGGCGTCGAGATCAATCTTAACGCGGAAGCCACGCCCGAGATGGTGCGATCGCTCTCGCCCGACGCGGTGATCGTCGCGACCGGCTCACGCTTCAAGTACCCGCCGATTACGGGACTGCGCAATCGCGATGGCAGCCTGGCGGCGAATGTGGTCGCCTATCCCAACGCGGTTTTGGGCAACGGCTCGGTCGGCAAGCGAGTGGTAATCGTCGGCGGCAACTGTATCGGCGTCCACGCCGCGCGGCTGTTCTCGGAACAGGGCAAGGAAGTAACCATCGTCGAGGCCTTGCCCCAGCTCAATCCGGATGTCGACGGACCGCTCAACTGGTACGGTTTCATCCTGACCGACATCGAAGAGCGCAAGATAAAGGTGCTCGCGCACTCGATGGTGCGCGAGATTACTCCGCAAGGGGTTATCGTCGAGGCCAGCGGCGACATCCCTCCGCTGGAGGCGGCCGGCCCGATCCGAACCATCGATACCGAACAATTCATCGCTTGCGACAGCGTAGTGGTAGGCACGTCGCGGGCTTCGCGCGCCGAATTGTTCGATCGCCTGGCGGGAATCGCGCCCGAGCTTTACATCGTAGGCGACGCGGTCAAGCCGCGCTGGGCTTACAACGCGATCGGCGAGGGAGCGGCGCTCGGCATCAATCTTTAGTGTTACCACGCGGCGCGGCTGTTGCGAAAAAAGATTGCAACAGCCGCGCCG
>JBEKLA010000300.1:0-4381 GCA_050010455.1 Binataceae bacterium (SeqCode)
GATAAAGGCGGTCAGCAGGCTCTTCCGCTTAGCCGACTCGATCCGGTTCGGTCCAACCGCCTTAAGGATGGAAGCGGCGTCCGGCGCGCTCAGGCCGGTGTCGGTGGAATGCAGAAATTGCAAGAGCTCGGGGAGCGGAAGGAGGGCCAGGTCCGACGTTCCTGGCGCAACGTGCTCGGCTGCGCCCTTGGTCGAGCGCTCCCCCGCGGGCTGCGAGGCGACTGCATTAGGTGTGACGGAGAGCAGTGGGTTCATGTCACTCATTTACAGGCGTTGCGGCCTACTAGGCCAATTTCCCGGCTTAACGCTTGCATACCACCGGCTGCTCAGAGGTTGGCGCTCTCTGGTCGCCAGCGGCGCAGCAAGACCTGACCGACATCTGGTCGTATTTTGCCAAACTGGCATCGCCTGAAATCGCGGATGCTCTGCTGATGGAGCTCAACGCCGCGGTGCTGATCGCGCAAAGAATTACCTTGCCCTGATTGAGCAAGGTGAACTCAACGACAATTCGATCAACGTTGTAGCTCTGCACCTCGCCGCGCTCTAGCGGCATCGCGAATTCTCCATGCTGGAGCGATTTCATTCTGCAATGTCTGCAGGGTGGTCAGTTTAGATTTGATTGGGGCTCTGTGCTATACTATAAACCTATGAATACAGAGACTTTTTCTGTTCGCCTCGACCGGTCAGCAAAAGCGAGGCTTCAAAAGCTCGCCAAGAGCACCGGCCGCTCCCGCTCATACCTCGCCGCCGAAGCGATTTCGGCCTATCTCGACACCAATGAGTGGCAGGTCGCTGGCATAAACAAGGCCCTCACCTCGCTCGATCGCGGCAAGGGCATCGCGCACGCGCGCGTCAGCGAATGGATCGCTTCCTGGGAGACCCGTAAATAGCGTCCCGCGCCCAAGAGGGTATGACGCTCGTATGGTCCCCGGAATCCATTCACGATCTTATCGCCCTGCGCGCGCACATCGCGCAACATGACCCGGCCGCCGCAAAGCGCGTCGCCCTGCACATCCTCTACTGCGTCGAGTACCTGCTGTTGGAAAATCCGAAACTCGGCGCACCCGGCCGCGTCCCCGGCACGCGCGAACTCGTGATACCCAAAACGCCCTACATCGTCCGCTACTGCGTGCGCGGCTCCAGAATCGAGATCGCGCGCGTCTACCACACGTCGCAGCGCTGGCCCGACCGCCTCTAGCGCGCAGACACCACTCGACCCGCACCATCCTCATCGAGGCAGCAACAGCAGCCACCTTTAGCGTTCAATAGAGCAGCGCCGCCATACCCTCGTTCGTGGGGCGGTCAGTGCTGGGGCGTCTTGCAGGTCGGCACGGTATCGTAGACGTCTAAAGTGGTCGTCTCAGTTAGCGGCCTCATGTCCATCAGTTTGAATTAAACGCGCGCTGCTGAGCATCACATTTGAAAGCCAAGATCACAGAATCAGTGTGCTATCCGAGTACGTCTACGCTTACCCAGCTTCTCAGGCTTTCCTACGTTGTGAGCTATGGAAGACCCCAATCGCGCACCCCTTCCTATGGTCGATGAACTTCATGGCATCGAAGATCGCAGAGGCGCGGATGGCACCCGCCATCAGAACCCGCGATTCAGGACGCTAAAAGGCGCCACAATTGTTTGGCTTACTGGTATCCCCGTTAAGTGCATCGTTCGCAACCTCTCGCAAACCGGGGCTAAAATCGAGGTTCACAACCCAATCCCAGGGACCTTCGACCTTATCTTCGATAATGATCAGGCCCGCCATCGCTGCCGCGTCGTGTGGCGAGAGGAATTTAATATCGGCGTGGAGTTTGTTTAGCCGCCCTCCTCGCCTCCCAGGGCAGCGATGGCAACCAATCCCCCGCCCTGGCTCAGCCAAGCCCCGAAACACCCAAAAGTCATCCAGAATCCGTGACGTGGATTTCATCGCGTCGGTGCCCATCATGTCCGAGTGATACTCGGATAATCAGACCATGGGGTGCGCGGAACGTGATCGTCTAGCTAGGCCACCTTGGCGTGTGGTGCAGTGTGGTTATGGGGCACTGTGCACGATAGCTCGTGACCGCAGTTTGCGCAGACGAATATCTCTTTCTCCAAATCAAAGGTTTGGTTGGCTGACTCGACCTTCTTGAGTCGCAACTCGCCACCGCAGAGGTCGCACTGCGACGAGGGCGGCGGCTGAACGAGGGTGCGCATATTATTTCCTTTCGCACGACATGCTTCGCAGCGAGGGAACGGGACGCTCGAAAGGGTCCCGATTGAAAGGTTGGATTGAAAGCCCGAACGCTTTGCGCTGGCGTCTCGATCGCGATTACGATGCGCCTTTACCGCGACAAAGTCGAGAAAAATTGCGGACACTCCACGGCTCCACAGAGTCCCGCGGCCACCTCTTCCCTTCCAAAATCCGTGACGCGAATTCAGTATAAGTAGGCCGCCGCAGACGACGACCTACTATCACGTTGCGTATCCGCACGTGTGCTCAGCCAGCGTAAGCGGCGCCCTTCGGCTTGCGCGCCGTCATTGCTTAGTAGTTGTGGGCGCGTTGTAGCCGGATTCCTCTTGCCGAGGAGGGCGCGAAGGACTCACGGGAGGGATGCCACTGATAGTGGCATTATCACCGAAACGAGCTGGGATGCGGTTACGATCGCCTCGAACAATGGGCAGTCGGCCAGAGTGTCTCACGGAGACATGCGCGAAATTCAGCAAACACCGACAAAGCCGCACACCGTGTGACGCCAACCGAACCAACGGGGGCAGGGTGAAATGTTGCTTCCGACTCCAGGCAAGAAGGCAAAGAAAGCGGAAGCGAGCAAGCCTGTTGCTCGCCCAAGCAGTCGACAAAAGGAAGGCTGGCTAAATCCCAGCCATGTGGTAGGGGGGTGTAGATGGGGGGCTGGGTATGAATTGGGCGCGGCGACGTTGGATATCACTGAGCAACACGCAGCGCACACCGATTCACATCGGTGTTCTCGAGGGCCACTCGTGAGCAATTTTGCTCAGTAAATGACTGAGCCAAGGATCAATATATTTGGAGTAAAGAGCCACCCCTCGCAAGGAGTATCCAGTATGATGATTAGAGCCACGGACCCTCATAACACCACAAAGAAAGCTGAGATTGACCATCCCGGCATGATGGGTGATGGCACCGAAGAGCAGAATCTCGATGAGCGCGGCAATCCTACTGCCCGCATCAAGAAAGGGGATGTGGACGTTGCCTTCGCCGGAAAGTGGCCGAAAAAATCGCAGGTCTAGCGGCGCCGAAGTCTTTCCGGGAAGCGCGGGCGTTCCCGGCGTATCTTTGTTCAAACAGCGTTTGCGCGAATCCCCGGCCTCAAACCGAATGCTTGTTTTCACGACCAGCCGCAAATCGAGACTTGATGCAGCGGTTTGTGTGACGAGACGAACGATCATGAACGTGACAATTTATCTCTTGGTCCTCATTGCCGCATTCATCGGAATTGTGGTCTGGGTTTTCAGCCGCAAACGCAAGGCGCGTTTCGAGAGGGACGCCCGAATCCCTTTCGAAGATGGCAACGGTTGAGCAAGCTTGCTTTGGGTCAAAACGTCTAAGCTTGAGCCTGCGCCGGGGACTTCCGCTATGCTTCCGTTCGCTAACAAAATTTCGGCACCGCAGCAAGTGACGTGAGCGCTAGCAGTGGAACTTTCTAAAACGCCACGCCCTACGCTGATCGTTAAAAAGCGGATCAGATTCGACCATTGTCGACGCCGATTGAAAGGCAGACGACTTGCCGAATCAAAGTTTTTCGATAGTAGGGACACATCTGCCGAAATTGGTTATTTTCCTCGAGTGGCGACATGGGGTGAAAAGCAAGCATCGAAGGACTGAATTGACTTGGGAAAAGCGGGTCTAAAGGTATCGACGGCTCTAAAAGGATAAACAGACAGCCAGCTTCGGAACACGTCTCATTACCACTTCTTCATGCCATCCATCTGCCTCGAGCAAGCAGCTTTTACCGTGGCTGGTCGCGGTGGCGTTTTTTATGGAGTCGCTGGACACAACTATTCTTAACACAGCCGTGCCGGTCGTGTCGGAGGCGCTCAATGTGGCTCCGCTCAGCATGAAATCGGTGCTGGCCAGCTACACATTGAGCCTCGCAGTTTTCATTCCGATCAGCGGCTGGATGGCTGATCGTTTCGGAACGCGTCAGGTGTTTGCATCCGCGATCGGCCTCTTCACTCTCGGCTCCGTCCTCTGCGGCATATCGAGCGACATCCATCTGCTGGTCGCCTGTCGCGTCCTGCAGGGCTGCGGCGGAGCCATGATGGTCCCGGTGGGTCGCCTGACTTTGGTGCGGACGTTCGATAAGAGGTGGTCCCACTTCCTAAGACAGCCGGTTAAGGTGGATTCGCCGATACAGAGGACGAA
>JBEKLA010000301.1:0-4365 GCA_050010455.1 Binataceae bacterium (SeqCode)
CGGCCGCTCGCGCGCGATAAGTGCGCCGGCGTAACCGATCTCGACGAGGAGCGCGGCAAGCGCGCTTTTTTGCGCGCTCGGATGGCGCCGCCAGTTTTTCTCGTTGGGTACGAGTTCCGAAGCCTTGACCCGTCGTAGCTCCTTAATCCGGTCGCGGATCTCCATCTCCCTCCACCTCCTCCGCCGCCATCGCCGCCGCCAGGTCAAGCGCGGCTCTGGTGCCGTTCGCCTTGATCGCCATCCGTGCAGCCGGTGTCATTCCCAACTCGCGCTCATAGGCAAGCTGCGCGAGCTTGAGCTGCCTATGCTCGCTGAGCAGCCGCCGGGGCTCCCCCTCGCCGTTGATCACGTTGATCTTGGTGAGGATCGCAAACACCGTCGAAGAAAGAATCTCCAACTCAGCCCAGCCTCGCATCGCCGGCACATCGGCGGCCGTCAGCCAAGGCAGTTCCTTGCGCATGCGCGCCACGATCCGGCGCACGCGGATAGCGCGGACCGTAAGCGCGCTTTCTGATGCCGCATAAAGACCATGCCGTCGCTGGCCGCGGCCGGGCTCTGCGGAGATACTCCGGCGCTGATAGCCTTCGTCGAGAGGGGGAGCACCGTTATCGTCCACCACGTTACTCAATGCCTCCTGACTGTTTGAGACCACGCGCCTCGCTTGGACACCGGCTGGACACCACAGCCGAAAAGATATTGAAATCGTTCATGTTTTTGTGAGGTCACAAGATTGAAAATCCTGGGGTCAAAGTTGCAGTAATCGGCATTCGGTCTGTGAGCGCGCGCCTTAGGTCCGATTTGTGAGCGCGCGCCTTAGGTGTCCACCAAGTGTCCAACTTGGTATGACGTGAGCTGGTCTGACATTGCGACTCAGCCGAAAAATCAGAGCATTTCACGGATGACATGACCTCACCCAACCTGTCCTGACCGCTTCCACTGTTTTCCTAATCCTGGGGCCGTGGGTTCGAATCCCGCAGGGGGCGCCACCCCTTTCTCTCCCCTTCTCGAAGTCGCGCTGGACGTACCGTCGCGCTGATTGTGCCGTCAGCGGCGATTCGCGGCGATTCGAATCTGCTCCTGAACCCGGCCCACGCGAATTTCCGCCGGATCAAAATCCGCCGCTCCGGTTGCGTTCGAGTTCGGCGCGCGGATGTCCCGATAAGTTCGCGCTACCTCGCTCCAGGCGAATTTGACTCTCTGTTGGCTGAATCGGATCATGCGGATCGGGGATGCGTGATCGCTGCTTGAGGCTTTGTGAGGAGGGCGGAGGTTGTCCGAGGTCCTGACAGCGCGGCAAAAATCCGGATTACGCGCGCTTGATGATCAGAGCGTCAGCGTTGTCGATTCGCTGGTCGAGTCGAGGAGCGCCGCTATCACGGATCGCCGCAGTCTGCTGTGGGCATGGGCGCTGATACTTCTGCTCGGCGCGATCGATTGGTATTGGGCCGGTCGCAACGGATGGGTGTTTGTCGGCTGGCCGAGAATGATCGTCAGCGTGACGCTGTTGCTCGGAATCGGCCTCTACTATGGCTTCTCGGAGCGCAACAGCGAATTGGCCGATGCGGGCCATTACGCCGCGGCCTGGATCGCCTTCGCGCTCGCCGGCGCAGTCTTCACCTACCTCACCGCAACCTTGAGGATGCCCCTGAGGGATGCGGACCTAATGAGGCTGGACGCTATATTTGGTTTCGATTGGTTTGTCTGGTCCCGATGGGTTGCGGCGCATCACTTGCTCCGAAACGTTCTCGAGGCCGCTTACAACACGTTCTTGCTTCAAATCGTTGGGTCGGTTCTTTACTTAGCCCACGTTCGCCGCAACGAGCGCAACAACGAGCTTCTGTGGGCGGGGATGATCTCTCTAATCATAACCGCATTGATTTCAGGTTTTTTTCCGGCGATGGCTCCGTATTTTCCCGGTCCGCCGGATGCCTGCACCGTGGCGCTGATCGGATTGCGCAAGGGTACGGTCTCGCGCTTTGTCTTCAGCGACTTGCAAGGGATAATCGCGATACCGTCCTTCCACTGCGTCATGGCGTTTGTTCTGATCTATACTCATCGCCCGCCCGTCCGCTCTTTCTATCCAATCCTGATACTGAATCTCCTGATGTTGTTCTCGACGCCGTCGCAAGGCCATCACTATCTTGTCGATCTAATCGCAGGCGGCGCGGTTGCGGTCTTGTCGATAGTGGCCGTGCGCGTCGCTATCAAACGATTTCAGCCGGCGGATCGTGACGGCTGGCGCTGATCTCGCCATAAAGCACGCTCAGAATCGCCCGGTAGGCTGACGCGAAATCGGCGTCGCGGTCGCGAGCGCCGACACCGCACCACCTCGGTTAATAAGCTAACAGTGGTATTTCGCGACGATTCGCCTCTATAATTATAGATTACATAGGTGAGCAGCTAGCTTCGTCCCGTTGACACTTGGAGGCCGCGTGCGAGGTGGCGTTGCTTCTCGCGCGAAAGGAAAACACATGAGCGGGCAGAGAATCTTTCAAGATAATTCATACTCGATCGGCAACACTCCGCTGGTGAAGCTGAACCACGTGACCGACGGAGCCAAGGCCACCGTGCTGGCCAAGATCGAAGGGCGCAATCCGGCGTACTCGGTCAAGTGCCGGATCGGAGCGTCGATGATCTGGGACGCCGAGCAGAAGGGGTTGCTCAAATCGGGCCGCGTGATTGTCGAACCGACCAGCGGCAATACCGGTATCGCGCTTGCCTACGTCGGCGCGGCGCGCGGATACAGGGTGTTGCTGACGATGCCCGAGACGATGAGCATCGAGCGCCGCCGCGTGCTGGCCGCGCTGGGCGCCGAGTTGATCCTCACCGAAGGGCCGAAGGGTATGCCGGGCGCGATCGCCAAGGCGCAGCAACTCCTTGAGTCCGACCCGCAGCGCTACTTTATGCCGCAACAGTTCGAGAATCCCGCTAATCCGGCGATTCACGAGAAGACCACGGGGCCGGAAATCTGGAATGACACCGACGGCGCGATTGACGTCCTGGTATCGGGCGTCGGCACCGGCGGCACGATTACCGGTGTGTCTCGCTTCATCAAGAAGACCAAGGGCAAGCAGATTATCTCAGTCGCGGTCGAGCCGAAGGAAAGCCCGGTAATCACGCAGAAGCTCGCAGGCCAGGAACTCAAGCCGGCTCCGCACAAGATCCAGGGTCTCGGCGCGGGCTTCATCCCTGCGACGCTCGACCTCTCGATCGTCGATCGCGTCGAGCAGATCGACAGCCTTGAGTCGATCGAGTTTGCGCGGCGTCTGACGCGCGAGGAGGGCATCCTGTCCGGCATCTCGTGCGGCGCGGCGGCGGCCGTGGCGGTGCGGCTTGCGAAACTGCCCGAGTTCGCCGGCAAGACGATCGTTTGCGTGCTGCCCGACGCCGGCGAGCGCTACTTATCCACGGCGCTCTACCAGGATTGGGTCTGATAATCGGGGGGCGCGGCGATGAGCGACAAGTTAGCTGATATCGGAGAAAGCCTGGTCGAATCGTTCTGCCTGCACGGCGGAATCAATCATCTCGACGGAGCGAACCTGCCGTCACGCGAGGCTGTCGTAAGCGTGACCCAGGATTTGCTGCGGCTGATGTTTCCCGGGTTTTATGACGAGGACCCGATTCCCACCAACCAGATCGCGCCGTACGCCTATGAGCTGGTCTCGTCGGTGGCGCGGCGGCTGGAGAACGAGATTCGCCGCAGCCTCGAATACCGTCCGCGCGAGCCGAGCGAACGCGCCGACGTCGCGGGCGCCGCGCTGCGCGTGTGCCGCGAGTTCTTGCAGGCGCTGCCCAATGTGCGCGCCACGCTGCAAACCGACGTAACCGCCGCCTACGAGGGCGATCCCGCGGCCATCAGCACCGAAGAAGTTATCCTGGCGTATCCCGGCGTCGAGGCGATCGCCGTGCAGCGGATGGCGCATCTGCTGTATCGGCAGCGCGTCGCGCTGATCCCGCGCATCATGACCGAGTGGGCGCACAACAAGACCGGCATCGATATCCATCCCGGCGCCCAAATCGGACCGTATTTTTTCATCGATCACGGCACCGGCGTGGTGATCGGCGAGACCGCCGTCCTCGGCAGAAACGTCAAGCTCTATCAGGGCGTGACGCTTGGCGCGAAAAGCTTTCCCAAGGACGAGAAGGGCCGCGTGGTCAAGGGCATCAAGCGCCATCCCAACATCGAGGACGACGTCACCATCTACGCCGGCGCCACGATCCTCGGCAACATCACGGTCGGACGCGGTTCGATTATCGGCAGCAACGTATGGTTGCTGGATCCCGTCCCGCCCGAGAGCGTCGTCAGCCAGGAAGGCGGGCAGGCCAAGATCCGGCCGCTCAGCAAGGAAGGCGACAAAATGTTCG
>JBEKLA010000302.1:0-4339 GCA_050010455.1 Binataceae bacterium (SeqCode)
AGTACTCGAGGGCACGTGACCTCATGCTCGAGGCCACAGACAGCAAGCATGCGCCATGGCATATCGTGCGGACCGACGACAAGCGTCGCGGGCGACTGAACTGCATTTCCCAAATTCTATCACTAATCCCCCATAAAAAGTTACCGGAACCGATCGTCAAATTACCAAAGCGGTCTACAAAGAATAAGTATGACGATCAGAGGTCGCTTGAGCGGCGGCGCTTTGTGCCGGAAAAATATTAGACGATACTCGTGAAGCAACGGCGCGAGTACACTAATTGACATCGATTGAACCAATATCCATTTGATCTGGATCAACTTACGCAACTGCACAACTGGCATAGTGAGTCACGCCAGCACAAGCAGCAGGACGCTCCCGCAGCAAGCTCGGCAAATACAATTCAGAGACCCTTTACGATGACCCCAGAAAGTGAGATCGGCGCCATTCAGGCAATTGGGCCGGTGGCTTCTCCGCCTGTTTCGAAGTACGAGCGGCTCATTGCACGAGCAAAAGGCGTCCCAGCGGCGAAAACCGTCGTGGTGCATCCATGCGATGAGAGTTCGCTTTGCGGAGCAGTGGAAGCAGCTAAAGCCGGGATTATTGTTCCGATACTGGTTGGACCTGCCGCGAAGGTCAACGCGGTAGCGCGTGACTGCAATGTCGACATCCGGGACTTTGAGCTCGTTGACGTCGCTCACAGCGAAGCGGCAGCTGCGCGAGGAGTCGAATTGATCCACGAAGGCAAGGGCGAGCTACTGATGAAGGGCAGCTTGCACACCGACGAGCTTATGCGGGCCGTAACCGCGACAAGCACCGGCTTGCGTACGGCGCGCCGCATAAGTCATGTGTTCGTCATGGACGTTCCGACCCATGCGGAAACTCTGTTCTTAACGGACGCTGCGATCAATGTCTTCCCGGATCTCGACGCAAAACGTGACATCGTTCAAAACGCGGTCGATCTCTTCAGCCAGGTTGGTCTTGGGGTTCCGCGAGTTGCGATTCTTTCCGCTGTCGAGACCGTGACCGCGAAAATTCCATCGACCATCGACGCCGCCGCCCTGTGCAAGATGGCCGATCGCGGACAAATTACCGGTGCCATCCTAGACGGACCGCTTGCCTACGATAATGCGATTGATCCCGAGGCAGCGCGAATTAAGGGTATCCAGTCAGCGGTAGCCGGCCATGCACAGATCCTCGTGGTCCCCAATCTCGAAGCCGGCAACATGCTTGCCAAAAATCTAGTGTATATGGCGAAGGCGGACTCAGCAGGGATCGTTCTCGGTGCCCGAGTCCCCATCGTCCTCACCTCTCGCGCCGATTCCGTGCGTAGCCGACTAGCCTCCTGCGCTGCAGCCGTACTCTACGCCAACGCGCGCCGAAATGTGGCAGCTGTGCCGGAAGCGTGACGTATTATGGATGCGATCCTTGTCGTCAATGCCGGCTCGTCTAGCATAAAATTTCAAATATTTGAGATCGGTAGTGACGGCAGGCCCCAGCGACTGGTCAAGGGGCAGATGGATGGGATCGGAAGTCGGCCGAGGCTCCGTGCCGATGCGAATGACAAATCATCGCTGATCGACAAGGAATTTGCACCAAAAGAAATCCCCGATGTGCCGGCCGCAATGGCGGCGGTCGGGGATTGGCTGCGAGAGACGCAAAGCTTCGTCCTCGTTGGGGTCGGCCACCGGGTTGTTCACGGAGGCCCCGTTTTCGACAAACCAATTGTCGTTAATCAAGACGTCCTCAAGCAACTGCAAAATTACGTTTCGCTCGCACCACTGCACCAGCCGAACAACCTCGCTCCGATTCGATTAATGCTCGAGCGCCGTCCTGGAGTACCGCAAGTCGCGTGTTTCGACACCGCATTTCATCGTAGCCACAGCGCGTTAGCAGACCGCTTCGCTCTTCCAGAGCGCTTTTATCTTGAGGGTATCCGGCGATATGGGTTTCACGGGCTCTCCTATGAATACGTGGCGGGACGTCTGCAGGAAATCGCGCCCGATGTGGCGAGCGGCCGCGTTATAGTAGCGCATCTTGGCAGTGGGGCATCAATGTGCGCCCTATCCGGTGGACGAAGCGTTGAAAGTACGATGGGCTTCACTGCCCTCGATGGGCTGCCGATGGGAACCCGCCCAGGACAGATCGATCCTGGCGTGTTGCTCTATCTCATCATGGAGCGCAAAATGGACCCGGCAGCCGTCCAGAATCTGCTCTATCAGGATAGCGGACTTAAGGGGCTATCCGGCATTAGCAACGACATGAGAGTGCTCGAAACTAGTGCCGAACCGGCTGCGGCACTGGCTATCGATTATTTTGTTTACCGAGTGGGGCTTTATGCCGGAATGTTAGCAGCCGCACTCGGGGGGCTCGATGCGTTCGTGTTCACGGCTGGAATCGGTGAGAACTCAGCGACCATCCGAGCGCGGATCGCCGAAAGACTGGGATGGCTGGGAATCCAATGCGATCCGGTCGCTAATGCAACTAAGCAAACGTTGATATCGCGAGCCGATAGCGCGACAGGGCTTTACATCATGCCCACTGACGAGGAATTGGCGATCGCTCGGCACACAGTGTCGCTTCTGTCGAAACACAAACGGTCAGTCAGCAAAAACTGAGGTGTGAGTTGCCTTTATGCATTTTCCCACAAGCTCTTCTGACTATTGGACAGACAATTTCCTGATGATTAACAGGCACCGAAATTCAAAGAAGCCAAACGCGATAATCAAAACGCAAAATAGCGGACTGCAATCGCCGCGGCGCTAGGGGATCCTTAGGACGTGCTCCAGTAAGAGTTTCATTGTCGATTTACAGGTTCCGTCGCGGATCTGGTTGGAAATGAGGGTGGCGTAGTCTCCGGGGTGTTCAACCTCGAATCATCCGGCGTTGAAGCGTCGGACTGGAGACCACGCCATGACGAACATTACCACGAAGCCTGAGTCTTTGCAGCCTGCGGCCGAGATGGCTGTTGATCTTTTCGACAACTGGTTTGACCCGATCGAGACCGAGGTACGGTCTCGGGCACGTGGGTTCATCGAAGAGCTGGTCTGCGGCGAGCTCGACGCTGTACTGGCACGCCCGCGTTACGGGCGAAGCCAGATGGCCGGCAGTGAAAGAAGAGCGGGCGTCGCGGGCCCCCGCCATGGCAGCCGGACGCGTTCGCTGACTGGCACGTTCGGGCCGATCGAGATCGCGGTGCCACGCGCTCGGCTCGATGGCCCGGACGGCAAGACGACGGAATGGAGGAGTTTGCGCCATAAGAACCAGCGCCTCGATGTCCAGCTTGGCGATCGTGCGCGGTGCGCCTGAATACTTTAACGTCTGGGTAGCCGGTTTCTGCTGAGCACTTGCCGCGGCTTGTCTAGCAAGGTCCACGCCGGTAGCTGGCTTGCCGTCGAAACGGTGGAACACGTCGCGGATGACCTCGCGACCTTTCTCGCCGATCAGATGCAGCACGCTTGTGATCTGCAGGTCGGCGAGCCGCTGCACTAGGCGGGAAAACAGAAGCATGCTGACGATCAGCAGGACACCCACGAGCAAAGAGGAGAACAGCGGCACCGTCCCGGACCCTCCCCGATCGACCCACGCGAGAGTGCAGAGCGCGTAGATGAACGTGGCGACGAAGGCGCCGAGCGAATGGAACAGCGTGTGGTCGCGAGCAAACCACAACACCAGTCGCGGGGAATAGGCAATCGCGCTGAACTGCACCATGACGAAGGCCATGGCAAATACGATGCCGGTGATGGCCATCATCCCCGACGCGACGGCGGAAAGGTACGCCTGCGCGGAGGCAACCGACAGGTCGAGAGTATATGACGCAAAGTATGCCTGCTCGATTCGTGGTAAGACCATCCCACAAGCGGCGCTTGCGCCCACGTAAATCATGGGAATGAGCCAAAGATGCATTGTTTTCCTCATCCGTTTGGCGACTGTGTATCGGTCGGTGCGCTCCGGCATGATGGTCGTAGTGCGCGCCCTCGCCAAGTGTCGCGCAGCGAAAAAGTACAACAGTGCATCTTGATGCAAGTCAAAGAATCCGGAAAATCTTGAAGGCCATATGCCCCGACATCAGCCGACAACGCTACGCACGCTCAACCGCGGACAGATTTGTTGAAGTCCGATCAGGTCGCGAGGTGTGTTATTCCGGGTCGGATAATGTCATCAGACGCGAGAAAGGAAAAGCCAACGAAACCCGCAGGTGTCGCAGCTTGGCTTCGATATTTCCCACCGGCCGTCTGGTTGGCGGAGTATGAGGCCGCCTGGCTAGCGGGCGATCTCATCGCCGGCGTCACGCTAGCGGCCTATGCAATTCCAGTTTCCCTGGCTTATGCCGGTTTGGCTG
>JBEKLA010000303.1:0-4334 GCA_050010455.1 Binataceae bacterium (SeqCode)
ACCCTCCCGTGAAACCCAAGAGCTGACATCTATTCATCCCGATCCGTTTTGGATGGTTTCGATCGCAACTCGACGATTGACTGCGCGCGCTTGCCAATTAGACGCCTCCATCGGATCACGAAGATCAGTGCCGGAAAGGCTGAATCCGTTGGTTCGTGCTCTCGGCGTCGAAAAAATGCGCGGCGTCGCTGATGTCTCGGCGTGACGCGAGCGAGCGTCATAGGGGAGGCCATGATGGTGGAGCGCGTCCGCGACCTCTGAACGCCGGTACTGTCCCACCCCAGATGGCCGCATGGCCGGCAAAAGAAGTAAATAATCTTCTGTGCGTATTTGGTTGTGGCCATACCTCCTTCGGACCCGTTTCAGTGAGGCTGTTCTTCAGGAGCGACACGTTCAGGCATCTGGCTGCCAGTAAGTTGAGCTAATGCTTCAAGCGAATGCAGCAAGCCCATCGTTTGCCAGACTACGGGATTATCTGAGGTTACTACGATTATCGGTTTTTCGTTCGGCTTTAGTAGCTTCGCCTGCACTGGGACAAGGCTCATTGTTGGCCTCTTTCGGGACGGACATAATTCGGCACATGTTGCCGAGACCGATAAGAGAGCCCATGCCGGTCGGTCCGCTATTCCAAGCGTTGTTCCAGCGGCCCGCCAAGCGTCTTTTCCAGGCGTTGTTCCAGCGCCGTTCCAGTCGGCAAGTCGCTTCGACCGCCGGGACACCCAGCACCGAAAGCTCACCAGCGGACCGGCCAGCGAGCGATTCCGCTGGTATGACTTCTACCAGCGCCGAGCCCTTGTGCGCCGAATGCGGGCGTAAATGGCAGGCGCGCGCGCGAAACCCGATTAAAGTGCGTGGCGGACGCGCGCGAGTCCGCAGCGCCGCACCGCGATGAACACGGCAGGTTCCTAGCCGCTAGCTCTTAAGCGGGCCTACTTACGTGAGGTTCGACCTTGACGCCTTCGTCAGCGTTGCAGCAGAGCAACAGTCGCCCCGAGACTACTGACGGGATGATTGAAGCTCGTGCAGTTTCTTGACCTGACTCTCATTTACCGGGAGGGGGGCCACACACTCCTGTAGGATGATTGAAGCTCGTGCAGTTTCTTGACCTGACTCTCCGTTGCAAGAAGCGTAACAGTTGAGTCATGGAGCATTACCATCTTTAGAATCCCAAAATCCTTGGTTTTAATCTGGCCGTCATTGACCGTCGTGCTAACAAGCGCGATTCCAATTTCCTTGCCGTTATCACCAATGACACCGCATTCATATCCCTTAGCGTAAAAGACACCATTACGAGTTCCCAATTCTTGGGCTCGTACGTAAAAGCGGATATCGTCCTTGCTACCGAGCGGACGGTAAACGCCGGAAGCTGACCGCAGTACAACCCATGCTGTCACCGTTAAACCAATCATGACCATTGACCAAATCGTAATCCATTTCGTAGTTTTCACGCGCTGGCCCTTGAATAGCTGCCGCTTTCGACAGCATTTTGCATCCAGTCTAAAACCGGATTTATCTACGCGATTGGGTCGCAGGTCAAGATCCGCACCGCCGACCGAACAGCCACCAAAACAGCCTGTGTGTAGCGAATTGTTGATTTTGCCAGAATCAGCAATTCGCCACACACAGCCTCGAGTCACGCGAACTCGCACCCTCCAGCATCCGTCGCAAGCTCTCGGCGCTCTCGGCCCTGTTCGACTATCTCTGCGAGCGCAACGCGGTCGCCGGCAATCCGGTCGACGGCGTGAAGCGGCCGATTGCCAACAACAGCGAAGGCTCCACCCCGGCGCTCGGCGTTGCTCAGGCCGGCAAGCTGCTGGACGCTCCGCCCGGCGATACCCTCAAGGGCGGCCGCGATCGGGCGATACTGGCCACCCTGCTCTAGCACGGCATCCGCCGCGAGGAGCTCTGTGGGCTACGCGTAAAGGACATGCAAAGCCGGCAAGGCGTGCTGCATTTTCGAGTCAAGGGCAAGCGCGACAAGGTCCGGTTCGTCCCTGTCCAGGTGCTGGCGCAGCGGCTGATCGAGGAATACCTGGCGCGCGCCGGCCACGCTTCCGATGCGTCCGGCCCCGTGTTTCGTCCGGTAACCAACAACCGCACGGGCGACCTCGATCGCCCGCTCGATCCCGCCTCGGTGTATCAAAATATTGTGCGGAAGTATGGATTGGAAACCGGCATCAGCGCCGAAGTGAACGGGTTATGTGTGCATTCCCTCCGCGCCACTGCCGCGACCAACGCGCTATCGCATGAGGCCGATATTGCCAAGGTTCAGGAGTGGCTCGGTCATGCTAACGTCTCCACTACCCGGCTATACGATCGGCGCAAGACACGCCCGGAGGACAGTCCGACATTTCGAGTAAGATATTGAACAGAATGGAGAGAACGAAATGGCCGGCGAGAAGAACCATTGTTCCGTCCCGCGCGAATTATCGGATGGGCTCACAGTTCGCGAAATAGTAGAGGACTGGCACGCTGACCCGCTTGGGCGTGCTATTCCACAAGGTTTCTTGGACCTGTGCCGTATTGATTCGGACTTGGCCGATCAGCCGATTTCATATGGGACGGGATTTTTTATGTTCTTATTTAGCGACGTGATGGCTAAGCACGAGCTAGCCGCGCGACTTCGGGCAGCGGGCTGGCTCCCTCACCCGGTGTTGCCAATTGATGAGCTTGTTGGACCCGAGAAGGAGCCTCAAAGAATTCGCGCTGCGGTCGAGAGGTACGTTGGTTCTCATCGAGACGATATCTACCGAAAGCTGCTTGCGCGGTTCGGTGCGTATAAGGTCGAACCGCATGCTTGTCGTTTGGCCGAAGACGCCGTTGGAGCACACCGAGCGGGTTATTTCCGATTGATTGTGCCATCGGTGTTTCCTGAGATAGAGCGCTGCGCGCGCACAACACTCGGGTTGAGGGGCGGGGCGAAGGGAAAGCCGGTCCAGGACGTGGTCAAGCGCATCGAAGAGGAAGTTCCGCTTTCGAAGATGGACGCTTTTTTAGCAGTAGAGGCGATCAAGCTGCTGGCCGGCCAGATGTATCAATCCGTTAAGAGCCCAGAAGAATGCGACCTAGTAAAAGATATGCCACACCGGCACGGGGCACTTCACGGTCTTATCGAGTACGACTCGAGTCGAGATGGGTTAAATGCGCTCTTTCTCTTGGATTTCGTACTCACTGCATGCGAAGCGATCACCAACGCTCCGGTAGCTCTTCCGGTCTGAGAGGTCGGCGCTGGCGGGTCTGCGCGATCCCGCTTCAGTCTATCGCAACATGTGTGTGGCGAATTGCTACTTGTTGCCAGGCTCAACAATTCGCCCACACACGAGAAGCGCCCAAAAGCATATGCGGAACCGAAAGCGGCCGGCTTAAGTGTGGGGGGGCGGTCAAAATCTCCACGTTCGGCCGAGCGTAGACCGCGCCGGTTACCGCGCGTTCAAGTTCTCGCGCAGGTACGCGCCAGCCGCGTGGCCCGTCATTTGCGCTCGTTAACTTTTCGGTTTCGTGAGCGGACCCCTAAACTCATAGACGTTGCCGCTTGGGAGTTTTACAGTACCAGTTCCCGAGATGTACCGGTAGCCGTTCTTCGTCAGCTTAAAGATGAGCGGATCGGAGGAAGACGCCGTAAATTCGACGACAGCTGCACCCTGTGTCATAGCAATGGAAACACTGCCGCTCACAATCATCGGACCAGTTGACACGAGTCGCCCATTCGAAAGACCCATACCGGCACCTGGCGCTGGCTTGATGCTCACCTGGTTACGAGCAGTGAACTGAGTACCTTTTGCTGGGATGCACGAACTTCCAACAAATCTGAACGTAATTCCCGGATAGAACACGGCGAAGCCATCCGTAGATAATCCTGCGTTGCCGGTATAGGTTACATCGATGCTGAACTTGACGGAACGGCGGTCTGCGCCGGCCGCGATCACTGAGGTCGTCCCCCTGAACGTCCCCTGGCCATGCTCGATGAGTAACTCCTTCGATGAAAGTAATCCCGGCTTCGCGTTCGCGTCGGTGCCGGCGGACGATCCGGGTGATGCTGGCGCTGCGGGCGTTGGCGCAGCCGGGTCGGCGTAGGATGGTGCCGAAAGGCACAGCGAAAGCGCCGCCGCGAATAGGAAATATCGGGTGAAGGTACTCATAGTGGCTATCTCTGAGAGCGCCAGAGAGAAAATCCCTCACAGAAGCAGCCGGATAGGCCGGTTGCAGCGGAGAAAAAATCCGGCAGCAATGGCCCATTTGCCGAGGAGCGGCAAAGGTGGGCGGAGGGATGAAACGGGTGGAACTATACGCGCAGGTACGACGAGCGGTTTACGTAGAGGGAATCAGTCAGCGGG
>JBEKLA010000304.1:0-4285 GCA_050010455.1 Binataceae bacterium (SeqCode)
GGAGACCGCGATGCGCACCGGGCAATTGCGCGAAGACCTTTACTACCGGCTCGAAGTCAACTCGATCCGGGTGCCGCCGCTGAGAGATCGGCTGGAGGACATTCCGCTGCTGGTTGAGCATTTCACCGCCCTGTTCAACGAAAAGCTCGGCCGGTCGCAGCCGATCGCCGGGATCGAACCCGAAGCGCTGGCCGCCCTGCAGCGCCATACGTGGCCAGGCAACGTCCGCGAACTGGCCAACGCGATCGAATCCGCGTTTACCTTCGGCCATTCACCGACTATCAGGCTCGAAGACCTGCCGGTCGCGACCGCGCGATCAGAAGCGGCAATGGATTCAAGGGGCTCCGCCGGTCCCGTACCCAGTTTCGCCGAAGTCGAGCGCGACCTGATTCGACGGGCGCTCGAGAGCACCGCCGGCAACAAGGTGCAGGCCGCCAGGTTGCTCCGCATCTCGCGGAAGAAGCTTTACGCCAAGATCGAAAAATACCGACTCACCTGAAGTTCAAGCACGATGCTGCGACCGGCTACGATTCTGAAACCAGCGCTACTTCGCGAGCAGGACAGATGGGCTTCGCCCGCCAAATAATGCAGAGGAACTGCTGGTGGCGAATACATAAAGAAATATATCTATCGACGGAGCGATGGTTTCCGTGCCCGCTACACAAGAATCGCAAGCCCGGACCCGTGCGTTCGCGCGCGTCATAGGGCCCTGGCTGGTTATCGTCCCCGGCATCATCGTGCTGCGCGCGTCGGGGATGGGCGCGCTCGCATCCGAGTTCTTCAAGAGCGGGCTATTCGTCTGGTTTGCGGGCGCGCTGCTGCTGTTCGCGGGACTGCTGATCCTCGCTTTTCACCAGTACTGGTCGAACGTGGCGGCGGTATTGATCTCGCTGTTCGGCTGGATCCTGGCGCTTCGAGGCTTGGTACTCATGGCGGCTCCCGAACTGTACGAACGCGCCGCTATGTCGATGGACGCGATACCTCTTGTGCGGCTCATCTTCGGTGTCCTCGTCGCGATTGGGCTTTATCTCACCTATGTGGGTTGGCTCGCCAAGCCTGCCTCGCCATCGGCAAAGAACAACCCGTGAGCAAAGCAAACGATCCGGAACGTTCGCGTGCATTTTGACCTGGTTTCTCGGCTTCTGACGCTGTCGAACCTGTCTTAATTATGACTCGCGAGTCGGTGAGGGTGACGGTCACCTAGCCAGTCCTGAATCACGTCATCGCTTCCATGAGAATCCCTTTGTCAACAGACCCTCGCCCGGTAACGAAGGCTCGTTTCTTCGAGCCGATGCTCTGCCTCGCGGCATCGAAGCTGCACAAAAGCATATGCGGAACTGCAAGTTTCGAGCAAAACCTTCCGCGATCGAATCGTCGAGCTCTGGGAATTCCATCTGACTTTCCGATGTGGCCGAGGAATCCGCTCGTGTAAGATGCAACCTTACCTGGAGGCTCTGACGCTGGATGGCTAAGCGGACTTGCGATGTCGTCGATCCTTAGAGCACGGCGGAACTGTAAGTTGAAACGGCGTCGCCGCGAATTCCTCACTGCCCCAGCAGCGATTTCCGCATCGCCTGATGTTTGGTTTGCGGATGAAGCCATACGCTCATGACCGCCGGGCAGAAAGACGGATCGTCGACCTCGCCGGTGCTCGAATCGTTCAAATAGGCAAGCGTCCGGTTGGCATTCGAGCAGAAGATGACGATCTGATCGCCTTCCTGAACGTTCGGAAGAACCTTCTTCATTTCCGCCTGCCAGATTCTAAGTCTGCTCTCGTCGCCAAGTTTGAGGTCGCGCAGCTCGGCGATCGCGTTCTTAACTAACGTGTCGGCTGGAACGGCCCGGCCCGGTTCGATATCGAGCGCGTGAGGCGCGGCTGCAGACCACCGCGGGCCGACAGTCCATAGGAGCATACTTCCGAGTCGCAATGACGCGGTGCGGGTGAGAATTCTTTGTGTCATAAACTTGAGGCATACACCTGGCGGCAACATTGCAATGGCTTATTTCAGACCGCAACTCCCGCCTGAATTAGAATTCAACCACCGACAGGTTTAGCATCTCATGGGCACCGCAGCGATTTTGGGAGCGGTTCATCTATTAACCAAGACCTCCAGTCGGGGTTAAATGTTCGAACCTTGCTTATCGGGGGGGAAATCCTTTCTGAGATCGTCATCGGACATAAGGATGTCCTTGAACGTAGCCCCCGCCGGGATCATCGGATAAACGTTTTCCTCGGGCCGCACGATGACGTCGAGCAGGTAGGGTTCGTTTGGATCAGCCATCATCCGCTCGTACGCGGGGCGGAGTTCCTCCCTGCCAAAAATCCGCTCAGCCTTGACGCGATAGCCGCGAGCAATTGCGGGAAAGTCCGGATAGATGTCGGTCTCTCCGGCTGGATTGACCATGTTGGCAGGATCGCCCAAGCTGCTATGAGCGCGCCGTCCCCGATAGATCATGTCTTGCCATTGGCGAACCATCCCCAACCATTGGTTGTTGATCACCACGACCTTGACTCCCAAGCCGTAGCGATGGCAGGTGCTGAGTTCATGGATGGTCATGTTCAGACTGCCGTCGCCGTCAATGTCGACGACCAGGCGGTCGGGGCAGCCGACCTTTGCGCCGATGGCAGCCGGAAGACCAAAGCCCATCGTCCCAAAGCCAGAACTACTTAAAAAAGACCGCGACCGGCGCACCCTGTAGTGCTGCATCGCCCACATCTGGTGCTGTCCAACGCCAAGGGTCACGATGGCTTCGCCGGCGGTGATATTACTGAGAAGGGAGATAGCAAACTGGGGCGTGATTTCATCGTGGTCGGCCACTACCAGCGGGTATTGCTGTTTGAGACCGGTGACATAACTGAGCCACTGCTGGTGTTCGTCCGGGGTCGCGGCATCAACCAGCTGTTTCAGCGCCACGCGCAGGTCGGCGCAAATCGGAAGCGTGACGGGCTTGTTCTTCTCCAGCTCAGTGCGATCAACGTCAATATGAATAATCCGACCGTGCTTGATGAATTCGCCGACTTTACCGGTGACACGGTCATCAAATCGTACGCCTAACGCCAAAACGAGGTCGGCTTCGTTGATCGCGATGTTCGCGTACCTTGTGCCGTGCATGCCGAGCACGTCCAACGCGAGGGGATGATCGGGTGGAAAGGTGCCGAGCCCCATGATTGTGGTGGTGACCGGCCAGCCTAGCTTCTCGGCCAATTGCAGCATCAGTGGTCCGCTGTCGGAACTGGTTACGCCGCCGCCCGCATAGATGATCGGGCGGCGCGCATCGCGGATAAGCTCACAACATAGATCGAGCTGGGCGAAAGAGATGGCGCCGATTGGCAGCTCCATCGGGGCAATCGCAGCGGGCATCCGCGGCGGCGCATAGTTGCCGTCGGGGTCGCGCGGATAGTGCTGCTGGATATCCTTGGGGATGTCGATCAGCACTGGACCAGGCCGATTCCCGGCCGCCAGACTGAAAGCCTGCTTCACCACTGTGGGGATGCTGCCGACGTGATCAACGAGAAAGCTTTTCTTGGTGATCGGAGTCGTGATTGCAACGATATCCACCTCTTGAAACGCATTCTTGCCGAGCAGGTGGGAGGGAACGTTGCCGGTGATTGCGACAATCGGTACCGAATCGCTGTTCGCGTCAGCGATGCCGGTCACAAGGTTCGTGGCGCCGGGACCTGAGGTCGCCAGACAGACGCCCACCTTCCCGGTGGCGCGTGCAAACCCTTCGGCAGCATGGGCCGCGCCTTGTTCGTGCTCGACGCGAACGCAGCGGATCCCGCAGTCCTCGAGGGCGTCGAATATCTCGAGGTTCGCACCACCCGGATAGCCGAACAGCACTTCGACGCCTTCAAGAGCGAGACACCGGGCCAAGATCTGCGCTCCCCGCAGAGCACGGGTGCGATCCTCAATCTTAACCTCCGACAGAGGCGCGCCCAGAATTGTGGACACGTCGTCATAAGTGACCTGGTCTACGTCGTTGGCGCCGGTCGCGGCAGACGGCCCAGGTTTGTGCGCCTGCGGACTGGTCATGGGCCGTTGGTGGTCAGAGGTTACCAAGTCTTTGATTCACCGTGGTCAGGGCCCCGATTTAGGAGATCGTTCGGTACCCAGGTTATTGGTCTCACGTAAGCTCCAAGCGGTTTTACCGAGCTTGGCTTAGTTGAGCACGTCCCCGTGCAGCCCGCCATAAGGCTCGAATTGTCGCTATAGACTCACCGGAACAGGTCGCGCCTTCACGGCCGGACCAGGCCGCGTAATTCGATTTTCCTCTATAGTCGAAT
>JBEKLA010000305.1:0-4276 GCA_050010455.1 Binataceae bacterium (SeqCode)
CAATCGCGGGGAAGGCTGTCTCCAGATCCTTCCGCCCCTCTACGAATTCCTGAGTGTCTAGTTCCGCGATCCCCAAAACCCCCTGGATCTTACTCAGAGCCGGCTGTTTCTCAACCGCCATGCGCAAATGCGGGATCGCCTCGGCCGCCTTGCCCTGAAAAAACAACAGCACACCAAGGTTGCCTTGCGTTTCAACATTGTCTGGATTGATGGTTGCCGCTGCCTGCAGTTCAGGAATCGCGAGATCAGGCCGTTTTTGCGCCAGGTCTCTCTGCGCCTGCTGGATGTGCCGGGAAAACTCGGCCTCGGGATCGGCTCCCGCCTGCGCCATGCATATCCCAGCGATCAACAGCATGAGACTTCCAAGAACCCCTCTGATCTTCGCATTCATAGGTCACATTATAAGAGTTGCAACAGCGCAATATTCCCTTACAACAAAAAGAGACGGCGACGAATCGCCGTCTCTTTGTTGGGTGAGTGTTGGTGAAGTTAGAAGTTGATACGCCCGCTCAGTTCGACCGCGCGTCCGCCCACTGAAGTACTGCTGATTGCGCTTGTGCCTGTGAACGGCGAGCCTGGTCCGCCGCCGCCGCGCCCGATGTTGATGAAAGCCGGAGACGCTCACCCGCAGCACCCGGCACTGCACACAAATCGGCCAGAGGCGCCGATGGCGTTCAATAAAGGCATACTTTACTTCTGGCCCTTTGCAAGGTATGCCGTCGCTTTTCCCAGGATGTCGCGCTCCATCTTCACCCGCGCCAGCTCGGCTCGCAACCGGCTGATCTCCATCTGCTCGGCCGTCACCCCAGCCTTGCCCGAAACCTCTTTCAGCCTGCCCTCGCGTTGCGCCTTGACCCAGTTCGACAGCGTCTGCTCCACCACATTCAAACTGCGCGCCGCCGACGGGATGCTCTGCCCCGACTCGACAAGCCGAACCGCTTCCTGCTTGAACTCCAGTGTGTACCTACCTCGTTTCCCATTCCTCATCTTCGTATCCCTTTCGCCATTAAGGCAGCTCGCTATGGGATACGTTTTGCGCGGGCAAGGTCAATTTCCTTAGGAATTTGCCGCCCTGTACGACTCGACCAAGGCAATATCTGATGGGGAAATGACTTAAAGACTGCGGCTATTTGCCGGCCGGCACTGGCGGAGGGGTCCGCGCCTGCGCGGAGTGTGGGCTCATTCTGTTGACGAGAGCAGTATCGGCGGCCTGGGTAATGCTCTTTGCCTTGTCCAGCTCAGCCTTCGCCTTTTCCTTATTCCCCATGGTCCGGTAAAGCCGCCCCAGGCGCCAGTGAACATCCACATCGTTGGGCGCAATCTTCTCGGCCAGCCTCATCTCTCGGAGCGCATCGTCCGAGTGGCCGTCCGCGGCGTGGATGATTCCCAGGTCAAGATGTGCGAGCTCAATTCCCGGATCCACGTGGATGGCCTTCGCAAGCAGCGGGACCGCGATATCAGGATGGCCAAGCTGGATATTGGCGTCCCCGAGATAGGTGAGCGCTTGCGCATGATTGGGATTGTTATCGAGCTCGGCTTGCAGCTCCGGCGCGGCATCTGCATAGTCTTTTTTTTTCCATAACAGATATCCAAGGCCGAAGTGAACGTCGGGCTCTTTGGGATCGGCCTTAACGGCGGCGCGGAGTTGCTCGATTGCGCCAGGGGGGTCCTTCAATTTGTCCAGAGCTTCTCCGGCCAGCATGTCGGCCTCGGCCGACTCCGCGTCGACCAGGAGAATCGCGCGGTAAGTGTCCAGAACGTTCTGATATTGTTTGGACCACAAGTAGCTGTGCGCCAAGGCCAGTAGCAGCTCGAGATTTCTTGGGTCGCGGCTCACTGCCTCTTTAAGATATGGAGCCGCTTCAGCGTATTGCTCCAGGCCGTAATGGCACATTCCCACCAGGATGACGAGCCGCTGGCGATCCGGCGAGGTCTGGGGCGTACTCTTCAGCACCGTCCTGAACTCCGCAAGCGCATCTTTCACGTCGCCGGTTTTGAAATATGCAAGCCCGAGATTCAGCCGCAGGCCCGGAATGGCTGAATCGAGCGACAGCGCCTTCCGATAAAGCGGAATGGCTTCCTCATAGTGCTCCTGGCGCGCTTCCAAAAAACCAAGGTGAGCACACGCCATGGCACTGGTGGGATGGATCTCGAGCCAGGATCGCCATGCGGCCTCGGCCTCGGCATTTCTTCCCTGCTGCTCAAGCGCGAGCGCTGTCTGCGGCTGATCCTCCTGCACCGCCGCGTTTTGCGCCCCACACGCCGCCGCGCTTAGCAGCAGAATCACTGCCATCAGCAGAAAGCGCCGCAAACCGATCTCTTGCCCCGCTCCCTTTTGAATTGCACCCGTTCCGGCCATTAACAAAGTCCTTCCGCTGACGGTTTTCTCCCCCTCATTCTCTCTCGCGCCCATAGGCGCATGCAAACCGGTGCGGAGAATCCCTGCAGAAATTAAAGGGGCGGCGGGAGCATTCGGCCTGCAGGTAGAAGATCCGGAAAGACGTTCATGTGAATGCGCGACTCTCTTCCCCAAAAAAGAAAAACGCAGCGGAGCCGAGGCTCCGCTGCGTCCGGATGCTTCAGAGGAAGCTAGAACAGGAACTTTCCTCCGAACTGCATTACACGTGGGTCATCTGTACCGGTGATATTCGTGGGACTAGAGGAATTGGAATATCCTGAATTAAAGTTGTTCCACAAGGGGTGGTTGAAGGTGTCGAACGACTCAAAGCGAAGCTGGAGCCGCGTCGTCTCACTCTTGTTCAGGGCAAATGACTTGAACAGGCTCAGATTCGTGTCTTGAAAATCATTTAGCCTAATCTGGGACTTGCCGGAATTGCCCCAACCATTGTTCGTACCTCCAGCCCATGGAGCCACGGGAGCAGAGAACGCACTTGTGCTGAACCACGCCGCAACAGTGTGGGGGTAGGACACGGCACCCGTCTGAGTCGGCCGATTGCTTGTCCCGCCGCCGAGCCCGATCGTGTCCGCACCACCCCAGCTGACGGTCTTCGGGAGCCCGCTTTCCGACGTGGTTACGCCGGAGATGGTCCAGCCTCCCAGCAAACTGCGTTCCAGCAAACTGCCGGAGTGCGTGAAGAACGGAACATTGTAGATGTAGTTGGCGGTGAAAATATGGCGCCGGTCAAAGCTTCCCGAACCGCGGTCGTACCTGATGTTGTACGGGTCGGACAAGTCGCCCTGCAGATCGTCGCTTTGAATATCGATTTCATGCGACCAGGTATAACCCAGGTGCAAAGTGAAACCGTGCTTATTCTCCATGCCCAGAGCCGCCTGCAGAGAGTTGTAGTTGGAGTTGGTCGTGTTGTCGTCTTCGTCAATGCCGCCGAAACCAGGGAAGTTTCTGTAAAGGTTGGCATTGGCGCCCCCGGCAACCGCCTGGCGCTCGGTACTGGCAAGCGGCAGCGTATTGATCTGGCGCTTGACGTCCTGGTCCCAGCCTGCGGAACCGACGTACTGAACCGCGGCAACCAGTGCAGGCGCAATCTGGTGCTGAATCCCCAGACTGAATTGCGCTGTGCCCGGATTCGGGTAGTAGTAGCCGAGGGTTCCCAAGTTGGCCGGGAAGGTGGGCGTCGAGGCAGTCGCCCCGTTGACGTCGCTCGTAGCGGGATTGGTGAAGTACACGTCCTGCGCCTGGGGCTGGTAGGCGAACGGAGGATTGGTGTCTGTCCCGTAGACGTCATTGCCCTGGACGCGCTCATAGAAAGTTCCTATGCCGCCGCGCAGAACCGTTTTGCCGTTGCCACCCAGATCGTAGGCGAAGCCCAGACGAGGCTCCCACGTCCAGTAGTCGTTCTTGACGACGCCGCGCGGGAAGCCCTTCACGCCCGCAAGTTCAATGCCATCCAGATAGAACGGGATGCCGCCGACGGTTTGGAATCCGGGACCGGTGGTATTCATCTGCCCCGTGGTTGCATTCGGTACCTGCTCGGTGGCGGCGCTGAAGTCCGCGGGCACAAAATTCCCCGCATCGTTTTCCTTGTTGTAGACGTGCGGCAGACCGTCATAGCGCAGCCCCAGGTTCAGGGTCAGCCGGGGGGTTATGCGCCAGTTATCCATTCCGTAGAACGACCAGGTGTTGTTGATCCAGTGGAACATCGATAGGGACTCCAACTGCTGGAATTGGTCAGAGTCACCCAGCAGGAAGTTCACATAGGAATCGCCGGAAAAATCGGTGCCGAAGTTATAATCACCCTCGGTATCCGCCTGCTGCTGCTGGTTCTTGTCGTTGCGCATGTACGCAAAGCCGAACTTG
>JBEKLA010000306.1:0-4270 GCA_050010455.1 Binataceae bacterium (SeqCode)
AGCCCTGAGGCTGCCGAAGGGATCGCGAGCCGCGGCGAAGGATCTCGCCCGGTCTTCCGGGCGTATCGCGCGACGTCGCGGCGCCCATGGCTGAACGGGCGACGCCTGCGGACACGCCGACACCGCGCCGGGCGCCGAACGCATCTAAGAGTTTCGCTGATGGAACCGGAAGACAGGTGAAGAATCAGGAATCGGCGGCACAGCAGAAGCCTAAGCCCAGAAATCGAAAGGGCGGGCCGAAGCCCGCCCCATTATTGCCTTTTACCAGCGATTGCGCGCTCTATCGCCGCCGCCGCGGTTTCCGAAGCCACGTGGGCCGTTGCCCCGATTACCATTGCCGCGATAGCCTCCGCCTCGGGAATTGCCGCCGAAGCCTGACTCGCGCGGCCTCGCCTCATCAACCTTGATGCTGCGGCCCTTGAGGTCGTGGTCATTGAACTGCTGAATCGCCTTCGACGCATCCTCCGCAGTCGCCATCTCGACGAAGCCGAAGCCCTTCGACTGGCCGGAAAATTTGTCCGTGACCACTGCGACGCTCTCAACCTGACCTGCCTGTGAAAACAGCTCCTGCAGGTCGTCGTTGGAAACCGAGTAGGCCAGATTGCCTACGTACAATTTGCTGGGCATTTGATGCCTCCTGAGTTTGTGCTGGGAAACTCTTCTATCGAAACCCCGGAGGGCTAATCCCGGGTTTGAAATGAAGGGAGAATCCGAGCGTCATTATCAATTAGCGTAAGCGATTTCTGGCACGGACGCTATAAAATAGTTTCGCGACTCACATAAGAAAAGAATGTTTGTAACTCCTGACCGGCTGGAACGTCTCATCTATAAGATGGGTTATGCTGTGTCCGGATGATCGCAGCGCCCTTCTTGGCGCGGTCGAATCCGCACGCAAAACGTGGATAGAGCTCGGTTTGACGGACTTTAAGATCGAAGGAGGCAAATTTTTGTGCCTGAAGAATTAGGTGGTACTACAGTGGAGAGCCTGGATAAGCGTCTCGATCTTATCGAGCGCGAAATCCTCAAAGAAAATCGATGGTGGCGAGGCGGCTTGATCGCTGCCCTGGTCCTGGTCGCTATTTCGATCTTCGCGGCCGGACATCACCGCCATCGGCACAGCCCCGGCCCTGGCATGGGACCGATGGCGATGGCGCCGATGGGTCCTCAGGGATTTGCGCCGATGCCGAACATGCCTTATGGAATGTACGGCGGATTCGCGAGACCGCCCCATTGGGGCCCCCCGATGATGAGCGACGGCCCGTGCGGAGGTGAGGGGTTCCATCGCCACGGCGACGGATGGGGTCCTGGACCGATGGGCCGACCCGGTCCGGAAGGTCCCTCGCCCAAAGACTAACGGCGCAAACTGTGTAGGGGTGCGGGCCGAAACATCGCGCGATGTCCACGGCCCGCACCTATTTTGACTAGCCCTGCTTTTTGACCTCGATCTCGATAAACCTGACCTCGAACGAGTTCTGGTTTATCACGTTATGCGCGACGCCGGCGTCACGCGCATATGGAGCGCCGGCGACGAGCTCGTTCTCGACGGACGAGCCGTCCTTGGCCACCACTCGCAATCTCGCGGTACTCAGCGGCACGACGACGTAATCGTGCTGATGCACGTGAAAGCCGGTGGCCTCGCCCGGTCCGAATAGCCACTCGGTAACGATTACACTTTGATTCTCGATTAGGCGCGTCGCCTTGGCTTTCGCTTCGCTCATGATCGAGCTCCCCTAAAGCCGCCTATCGCGCGGGGCGAGCGCTCGGAAAGTCCGGCGTCCGCTTCTCGATAATCGCTCGAATCCCTTCGCGCAGATCGTCGCTGAAGAACCCCAGCATCTCGAGCGCGAGCGACGTATCGAACGCCGGCGCCGCGATCTTCAACCAGTTATTCAGCGACCGCTTGGTCCATCGCAGCGCATGCTGAGGCCCGCGTCCGAGTTGGCGCGCGATCCCCATCGCACGGCTGATTAGCTGCTCCTCGGGCACGCACAGGCTCACCAGCCCGATACGCTCGGCTTCCTTGCCGTCGATTCCTTCCGCGGTCAGCAGATAGTACTTCGCCTTGGCCATCCCGCACAGCAGCGGCCAGATGATTACGGCATGGTCGCCGGTCGCGACGCCGAGGCGCACGTGCGGATCGATAATCCGCGCCGTTTCCGCCGCCACCGGGATATCGGCCATCAGCGCGACCGCCAGTCCGCCGCCCAGCGCCGGACCGTTGATCGCCGAGATGATCGGCTTGTCGAGGTTGAGCATGTTGTAGACGATATCGTTCGCCTCCTGCCACAGCGCCGCGACCTTCGCGTAGTCGCCCGCCGTCGCCTCGATCAGGCGATTATCGCCGCCCGCGCAAAACGCCCGGCCCGCCGCCGCGCCGGTTATCACCGCCACGCGCGTACCCGCGTCCTCGCCGACGTCCTTCCACACCTGGCCGAGTTCCCAATGCAATCGCCCGTTGGTGGCGTTGCGAGCCTCGGGCCGATTGATCGTGATTAGCAGGACGCCGTCTTCGTGCCGCTCGAAGAGCAGATGCTGATATTCGTCGAATCTCATGATTTCCTCCGCGCGTTCGCCTTGCCGATCATGCCCGGTTCCACCCTGGAGACGATCAGAATTGAGGGCACGTGGCCGGCAGCGTTGCGGAGTCGATGCCTTCGCACATCGCGTTGTTCACCGTCAAGTTGCCCGCGCCATCAAGCGTCACCGTCCAGATGGTGTCGTAGTCGTTGTCCGGCCAAGCTGGCGCCGTCCCGGCGACCCCATAGCTCGAGAGCAGCTGATTTATCATCGGTTGGATAAATTGGTACGACCACGCCAGCAGCACAGTCTGATTGGAGAAATTGCCGCCGGTCAGGTTGGTGAAGAAAAAATTACTGGTTGACACAGCCGAGCTCCCATCGAAGCTCGCGGCCAGACCATAAGGCAAGTTATTGGCGATTGCGTATGGTCCGACGGTCAATGAGGGCGCAACACCGGAATACGAGTTCTCGAAGCCTGGACTAATCTGAGCGGGGTCGCTCGAATAGACCTGCTGGGGAGTGATATAGCCGCTCAGGGCGTTGGGAAGATCCAGCGCGCGCCATTGCCCCGCACAGACATAGTTGCCGTCGGTCCAAAGAGGACGCGGATGTGCGTCTGCGTGCCGAATGATGTAAAGGGTTTCGTTGGTGTTGATTCCCTCCGGAATTACGGCGCCGCCGCTGCCGCCGGTCACTTCGATGGAGAAAAGCGTCTGCATCGTGCATGCAGCGCTGAACGGCGCCGGCGCGGGCAGCGTCGGGTAACTGGAAGCCGGTTTCAGATTGCTGTTGTAGGTAACCAGGCTGGCGGCGCCTCCCGACGGCGCGATCGAGATCGCGTAGATATAGTTGGGACCCGCATAGCTCGCCGGAAGCGTCAGCTTATAATCTTCGATCCTATTGATATTTGCCATCAGGGCGCTGGTGGTCTCCCAAGGCGCCGAGAACACATAAAAGCCCGCAACGTTTGTCGCGATGATACCGGTACCGGTAGCGGTTACCAGGGCTTCGTTGTCGCCCCCCTGATCGGTGAAATCGATACCCTGGCAATTCGCGCAAGGTGTTGGCGTAGCGACTCCGGTGGGTATCGACCCTGACGCATACGATACATTGATCGGGTAGCTGTTGCCGGTATATGGGGCATTTATTGGCGAAGGCTCAGTGGGCAGAGTGATCTGGTTAAGCAGAGCGAACTGCTGAATGGTCTCGAGTGCCGCCATATCGGGGTAGTTGTTTGCGGTTTGCAAATGGGTCATCGGTTCGAGCGCGTAGATATTGGTTACATTCTTCGTCCCCAATACGTGCTGTTGCAGGAACGGGGCCATCAGCAGCGAGCGCTGCAAACCCTGATTGGTGAGGTTCGCCGTGCTTGGATTGATGTCCCCGGAAGCGTTGTAAGCTAAATCCTCGCTTACCACGAAGATCAGGTTGATGTTGCTGGCGCTCAGCGGAGCCGGATTTGGCGGTGCTGTTGCATTGGTGCCGGAAGAGCCGCCGCATCCTGCGAGCAGCGCCAAGGCAAGGGTTAGGAACAACGGCCGTACAACGGTACTTTTATACTTCAGCATGATTCCCCCTGTCGTCAAACGTCGCGAGCCTCAATAGGTAGTTCAGGCGCGTGAAGACACTTAGCAGGATGCGGAAAAACGAGCGTTTCTCATTCGATTATCATGTAGAGTAGTGGGCGATCGCGGTGTGAGGAGGATGTGGGATGCGCGGGGCGGATCACCAGCAGTCTGCAATGTTCAGCT
>JBEKLA010000307.1:0-4234 GCA_050010455.1 Binataceae bacterium (SeqCode)
CGCCGCCAGCGCAACCGGGCAGGTGAAACTTCGCAATCCGTGCCATCGCTTACCCGACCGACATCACTAGCGTGGTCGCCCCGCTCATATCCACTCCATCCGCCAGGCCCAAACACGCGCCGAGTTGAGGCGCGGCGGCCACCATCGTTCCCTCTACATCATCCGCAATTTCGGCCCTCGTTGCCGCACCGGCGGCCCACCACGGCTCTTTCGCGCCAGTCCCCGCAAACCACCCCGCCTATGGGGAACGATTCACCAGGCTCGTCCGGCCGCGGTGACCCATTTCGCCTCAAGTTCGGCTGGCCTGTCGTTCCGCAACCCAATCGCGACCACTGCCGGCGCCGATCAGGTGCTGGCGCTCTACAACCATCGCCTAGCGGAAGCCGACTTTGTGATGCTGGCGGCGTCGGGCACCCGCAGCGCCTGGCCGCGCCGCAGTTGCTTTCGCGCTCGCCTCCGCGGGCATCACGCGCGGGTTCCTTGCCCAAACTACCAGCCCTCAAGCGGGCAACTTTGCATGTTGGATCAAAACAGGCGGAAATCGTGCTCAAATGGGCGAAAAACACTCGGAAAACAGTTGACTGGTTGGTAACCTTCGCGTCAATCAGCCCATCAGAGCCTCCGTGTGCTTACGTTGGATAGCTTCAAAAGGCTCATAAACCCAAAATTCGAATTTCGCGGTCGCGCGTGCGTGGCTAGCGCCGCGGTCTACGCTCGACCGAACGTGGAGATTTTGACCCCCTACCCAGCCGCTTTCGGTTCCGCATATGCTTTTGGGCGCTTCTTGTGTGTGGACAAATTTTTGAGCCTGGCAATAAGTAGCAATTCGCCACACACACGCTGCGCAGGATGCAAGCCCCGCCGGTTCCGGCGGGCACGGTTACCTGCTATTGACCTTCACCGCTGACCGATGCCGTGCAGTTGGACCTCTTGAGGACTGTTGATGTTGTCGTTGACTCGAAACACCTCGTTCTTGGCTCCCGAGCTCTGCGGCCGGAAGCTCACTAGGTAGTTGCAAGACTGACCGGCGCTCAGAATCGCGGGACGGGTGGTACTGACAATCATGAAGTCGCGGCCGATAGCTGTAGCTCCGATTCTAAGGTTCTGTCCAGCTCCGTTGGTTAGCGTAAGGGTGCTGGCAGCCGAACTCTGACCAACCTTCACTGTTCCGAAGTTTAACGTCGACGGCTCTAGAATTATGAGCGGTGTCGGGGTTGGCGTCGGGGTCGGAGCGGGTGTTGGTGTAGCGCTCAGAGTGGGCGTCGGCGTCCGGGTGGGCGTCGGCGTCCGGGTGGGCGTCGGCGTCCGGGTGGGCGTGGGTGTAGGGGTGCGAGTTGTAGTGGCGGTGGGACTGGGGGTCGGCGACGCAGTTATGCCCGTATAAGCGGCCACGAACGCAGCGATGTCGGCGGTGCCCCAGCCGGTGGCCTGATCGTAGCCGGGCGCGGCGCTGAAGCCCGTTACGCCATTGTAGCTGTTGTTTCCGGAGGTCACGTCGCGAAGCCCCGATTGCGATGAATTTTTCAGCGCTCCGAGCTGATAGATCCGCGGATTCATATTGCCGAGACGGCCACCACTGGTTTGCGCGACCAGCTTCGACAGCCCGGCCCACATCGGGGCCGCGATACTTGTGCCGCCGATACAACAGCTCATCACCGCGTTGCCACCAGAATCGTCGGCCCAGTAGAAACCGGGTGAATACGGACTCGAGCCATACGAAACGTCTGGGACATCGCGGCCGCCGTCGTTGGGCGTGACCGATGCTTGAAAGGACGGCTTGGCGAAGTATTGGCTCTTGCCGCCGCCCCCTGCTCCGGAAGCGTCATTCCATACGCTCTCGGGCGTGCTGCCGGAATCGCTGCCGGAAATATAAGAGGGCGTGAATTCGGTGCCACCCACACCGACGACATTCGGGTCCGCGGCCATCTCGCTCACGTTGCGGCTGGTTCCTACCACGCATTGGTTCCCCGAGGAATTCAGGACGATACCCGCTGCGCCCTCGTCGCCCGATGATATAAAGACCGACTGTCCCTGGGCGGCCGCCTGCGTGAAGAGCGGGTCGAGGAAGCCCGTGTAAAAAGAAGCAGATCCGCCGCAAAACCCGTAGCTGATACTGATTGTGCCGCACTTGTTGTCAGTAACGGCCATGTCTATCGCGTCGGTAAGATTGCCCATATAGACGCTGATCGGCGCGTCGGGAGCTACCGCGTGGGCCCATTCGATATCGAGCAGCACTTCGGTCTCGTCGCCGTTTATTCCCGGGCTCGAGCCGTCGGCGAAAACTCGCGTAACGGTTGCCGGAGTGAGCGCAAAGGTCGAATCAAACAGAGTGACAGCGCTGTCGATGTAGTCCGAGTCTTCGATCACGGCCAGGCAGTCTCCAGAGCCGCCGTTGGTGCCGGCTTTTAGGACCGGCGTCTCGTCGTAGAAAGTCCAAAAGTCGGACGGACCGAATGCGGTGCCGTATCCGCCGTTGTACTCAGGAACGACTGCGGCGAGTTCGATCGACCCCGGCCACAGTGACTTTCCGGCCGGGTCGGATGACAAGACCGCGCTGGCAGCGGGCAGTGGAGTGAACTGCGTCGGCAGGCCGCCTCCCTGCGGAGGTCGAGGCGCGAACGCTTGCGAATGCCGCATGTTATCGAGCCCCTCGACAGAGCCGATCACCGCGGCGAGCCGCGCCGGAATCTGCGGGTCGCTGGTGTTGCCGTAAACCGTGCCATCATTTGAAGCCGCGATCGTCGTTGCGAACGCGCCTTCTGCTTGCGCGACCGTTGCCGTGGCCGTTATCGCGCGTTGAGACTCACCGACGACCTGGAAGCCTTGGTTGACCAGCCACTCCCTGACCGCTGCCACCTCGTCTTGGGTCCGACCGAAGCGGGCCTCAAACTCGCTCGGGGTAAGCCAGTGATGGTATTGGGAAGCGGCCGGATCGTTCAGCTCGGAAAGCAGCCTGGTGAGGGCGTCCCGATTACGAAGCGCGAACGAAACATCGATTGTCAGTAGACGGCCCGCAGGCGCGCGCGCAACAAGATTGACAGCCTCCTCCGTATGATTGCCCTGTAGCGGCATGCTGGTCTGTGCCGCCGCTATGCGCGCCGTCATCACGATCACGGCTGCGAGCGGCACCGCGCTCAGGAAAATGCTACGAATGCATCGGTTGAATTTAGTAATCAAGTGGACAGCCGTACGACCTCGCACAAACCCATCATATGCCATAACCAGTTAATCTAACCTTCTCGAAGCTATTACGTCTCTAACCTACGCAACTTCTAGGATATCCAACGGATCTAAACGAGACAAATTCGAATAATGGCTCGTTCCCGCCCGCGCCTGCGCGAGTCGGCGGCTGCGAGGTGCGATGGCGGTTGGGCCCGCGAATCGCTATGTTCGATTTTCGGACTCAAACGACTCGGCGCCAAGGGAATGAAGCGGCTGATGGATACCCTGGTGGTGGTGGGGGCGACGATTCTGACCGGCGGCGGAGGGTATGTAGTGGTGCTAGGCTCGTCCGGCCGCGGTGGCCCATTTCGCCCCAAGTTCGGCTGGCATGTCGTTGCGCACCGCAATCTCGACCAATGCCGGCGCCGCTCAGGTGCTTGCGGTCTACAACCATCGCTTAGCGCAAGCCGACTTTGTGATGCTGGCGGCGTCAGGCACGCGCCGTCCTGCGCCGCCCCGTTCCAGAGATTTTGAACCCCTCCCCCCTCCTAACCTGCGGACGCGCGTGCGTGGCTAGCGCCGCGGTCAACGGTCGCCGGGTCGTAGAGATTTGACCGCCCTCCCTCATTTAATCCGGCCGCTTTCGGTTTCGCATATGCTTTTGGGCGCTTCTCGTGTGTGGGCGAATTGTTGAGCCTGGCAATAAGTAGCAATTCGCCCCACACAGGTCATTCACGTCGAAGGCGCGCAACCAATGGGCCGCTAACTGCTGTCTGGTTTGCTACCGGCCGAGCGCCTGACGAATGGTGTTGAGAATATAAATGAAGAAGCGCGGACTCTGGATTTCCCCTAACAGCGCGACCTGCGACAGTATCCGCATCTCCTCGGGCGTGATGCTGTGCGCTCGCCTTAGCGCCTCATCTTTGCGAAAGGTCTCCCAGCAGGAGGCACCGCCCGATGGAACTCCATGGTCGAGCATTTCGCGTGCTCCGGGATTTGCCAGCAAGTAAAGTTCCAAGGCATCAAGTCCGACCGCGTTGGCTATGCTGATCAGGGTCTTTTTAGAGGGACG
>JBEKLA010000308.1:0-4223 GCA_050010455.1 Binataceae bacterium (SeqCode)
GCATTTGCAGAACAAGGTAATCGACGCTTTGCAAGCCGCCACCGGCCCCGGGATCGGCCGCAAAACGCGAAAGTTCCTCAAGCTTGTTGTCGATCCATCCCACGATCCGGTTAATCCAGCCTGCGATGACCGGGTGGGCGGAGCATACCAGCATCGGCGGAATGAACTTCTCGTCGAACAGGATGTTCTTGTCGTGGACTTCCGACACACGCGCAATGCCGAGGCTGATATAACCGGGCTTCGCGGTCCGCCGTAGCTCGAAGGCGAGTCGGGGATGAGCGATGTCGATCTCCTCCTCGATGCGTAAGGCGGCGGTCGAATCGATGAACATTTCCGCGCCCCTGACATATCGGCTCGCGCTATCGGCAACGTTGTCGTCGATCTCGCGGGTGTTCGGTGCAGCGACGGGCAGCGATAGCCAGGCGATCTGACCGGCAGCCGTATCCGGGACGTCGATCGGGTCCGGGATCGGGCTATCTGCCGGGATGTCGAAGGGGGTGCCATCGGGCATCACGCCCGACGCACGGCGCAAGGAGAACTTGCTCTGCTGGGCCAGATCGCTGTCGATCTCTAATGAAGAAAAGCCCCAAGGATAGGCCGTCACATGACCGACGCGCCGCTCAACAAAGTGCTCGATGTAACGATCGCTCTGCTGTAAATGGTGCGGCCTGAGAAAGAGGCCTTCAGACCAGAATACTTTGCTATACCAGGACATTATCGACAGCGCCGATACAGTGCAGATATTGCCACTAGAAAGAACAAAACGTTATTCCGGTCGATGCCCGGTTGAGCCCAGGCGTGGAGCATAACAATCGCCTAGATTGGTACTATTACCACGTTTGCGGCAACCTCTCACCCCCCATCGCGATCATAATATTCGGAAAAATATTGCATGAATGCCTCAATCGCTTCGCCGCCTTTGCGACCGACCTTGGCTTCCCAGCTGGCCTTATAGGCATCCCACAGCTTTGCCTTTCGAGGTTGGAGCAGTCCCCCAATCCCCGTTCCACCATCAGTTTCCCGTTCGATCATTTTTGGATCGAGGTCCACCATGATCATCGTCAGAGCATGCTGCATTGCGGAGTAAGTCCTGATCTGATGGGCCTTTAGGTCCTCGAAAGCTTGGGCAATCGCACGTTGCGCATCAAGATAGCCGGCGGTCTTGGGTCCAAACATGATACCTAGCGCATCGGGGGCGGAAGGGCTGAATTTCAGCGGATTGTTATCGGTCGCCTGTACGATGGTGTGGCTTGAACTGCGTGCGAGCCGCTTGGCCTGCTGCCGAGCGCTCAAGAGCTGCATGAGGTTCTCAGCGAGTAGACGCAGCACCGTGCCGATTTTCTGCGCCAGCTCCGCGGGGTTCGTCCGCTCCAAAAGGTCGTCGGAGAGCCCCGCGGATCTAGCAAGCTGGCGTATGAAGGCGGCAGAAGACTCGCTCTCGACGTTCGAGAGCGACAATGTGTTGAGAGGAACGGCTGCATTGCCGGCCGCAGCGATAGGTGGAGGATTTGCGGCGACCGGACTAGTCTCCTGCCAAGATCCGCCCTCGTTGGCTCCCGGCCCCGGCCGGCGTGGCGCCGGGGCTGGGGCGGTAGGCAGCGGCGGTGTCTGCACCTGTGACGGAGGACCCTCTGCCCAGTACATGTCGGGTGACGTAGACACCGGCATAGACCTTGTTGAAGGCGGTGCGGGGAAGTCCGCAGCCGGCTGGAACGGATCAGGAACGTCCGCCGACCAATCCAAAAAATCGGGGTGAACGGGCGCATTGTGGCGAGCAGGTCGGAGGTGCTTGGGATCGATGCCGGGGGGAACGTCTCCTTCGTCCGCCCATAATTCCTGATCACTCGAACCTTGGACGGATGGCGGGGCTGCTCCGCGGGGACTTTCGTCGCTTGCTGCTTCCGTGCCGTCGACCGTGACAGCGACAATGTAATGCCCGACCGTGAACCGGTCACCGTTGAGAAGTCGGTGCGGCGCATGCATCCGCTTGTCGGCACCGTTCAAGAAGGTGCCATTGGTGGAAACGTCGTGTAGCCAGTAACCTCCGTCCTTGTAGCGGATTTCACAGTGCTTGCTGGAAACGTACCGAGTCGGATCGGGTAGGGTCCAGTCGAGGTGCGCAGCGCGGCCAATGTCGATGCCGCGCTTGCCGCTCAGGCGAAAGCTGACGGGGCCGCCATCTGGCAGGGTCGTTTCGTTGACCAGCTGAAGGATAAGTGGCATGGCTTCAGCACCCGTACCGAACCGGTCGGCACCTCGCGGTCACTGCGCTGAAATTCTGGCGACAAATTGGGCTGAGGTCTAGTCCGTTCAAGCGATATCGGCAATCGCCATTTCGCTTGTTGCCTCTGCGGGATAGCGCACAACTAATTCTATTCGCCGATCATAACCCCGCTTCCGCAAGCTTTATGCCTTGCAGGACGCATTCGTGCAGACGGGCTGCGCGCGCGTCCTTGCGAACCTTTGGGACGGTGGTCAGAACCGCAATGCGGGCGGCTCGCGCGGTCATGTATTGCGGTACGGAAACCTGCTTTGTCGTGCTGGAGACGAGAATTCCACCGGACCATCCGGCCGCGAGCGCGAGCCAAGTCATGGGATTGGTGGCTTCGCCTTTGGTTCCGACATCCAGTGCCGCCTGCCTGTGCTTATCGTCGGGCTCGTAGACCCAAGCTTCGGCTGCTAGGAGCCCGGCGGCCCGGTCCGGTGCGATGTTGCCCGACAGCGCCCTGACGCAACCGCATGCCCACCAGACCGCCTCGCGCCGCGGCAGGAGGTAGGCACAAATCGTTACGGCGTCCGGGAGCTTATTGGCCGACGACAACGCCTTGAGGAAGTCGATCGGAGATTGATCAGTCGGCTCAGTACCAACCTTCTGGGATACCTCGGGAAAGGCATCGAACAAGGCCTGGGCGGTTGCGAAGCGAAGCCGAGACATCGAAAGAGCCTAGACCGAAGAACCCAGAGAGGGTAGCGCCACACAAAGCGACCATAGCCCGGCATACGGTGCCAGCCCGTCTCGCTGTATCATCAGATCAGCATCGGAACCTGGCCGTCGACGGTCAGGGCTCCCAGGATATTAACCACGCCGGTGATATTGATCACAGGCGCGGTGATATTGATGCCGGCTTCCGCAGTCAGATTGATCTCGGGAGACGTGAGCGAAATCGATGACGGCGTAATTGCGATCGAACTCACACCCATACAGACGGTGAGCGTGATTCCCTGCATCGCGTCCACCGTCTGAGTGCCAACATCAATAGTGATGGTTTGGTTTCCCGACTGGACTTCTATTGTATCGTTGCCCTGCTGGATCGTCCAGGAGCGATTGCTCACGACCGTTCCGGTCTGATTGTTGCCAACTTTGCGCGTCTCATCGTTCTCGATGACCGAATCGAGATCCTTCTGGGCATGGAAGCGAACCTCTTCAGAGCCCTTCTTGTCCTCGAACATGAACTCATTGTAGCCGCCGCCACCTTTCGAGGAATTCGATTTCACGCCGGATTGGGTCTTATTGCCGGGCAAATCGTAAGGGTATTTGTTGTCGCCGTTGTAAACGCAGCCGGTTACCAACGGCCGATCGGGATCGCCTTCAAGAAATTCGACCACCACCTCCATGCCGATGCGCGGGATGAATTGCACGCCCCACTGCTTACTGGACCAACACTGGGCTACGCGAATTGGACAGGTCTTCTGCGGTTCGCGATCCCAGAAGAACTGCACCCAGATATGGCCGTTCTCGTCAGTTGAGATCTCTTCGCCGTCCTCCCCCTTTTTGCCTACTACCTTCGCGGTTTGGATGCCGTAGATGCGCGGCTTTGGCGTTAACGGCAAGATGCGGAATGGCACGTCACTCGGCAAGAATTCATAAACGCCTTGATAGATTTCAGGGGGGGCATCTGGAGTCCCCGCGCGATATTGTTGGGTGCCATAGGAGTGATTGCAACGGATCACGAGGTATTCTCGGTTCTCCGCTGAAGTCGGGTGCTTCTCAACAGTTACCAGGCCGCCGGCGAACATTGAGGGAGCGTCGCCCTCGATGAGGCGGCGATGGTCGAAACATTGCTCAGCCTCCAGGCGAAACTTGGAAAAATTTTTCCCTTTATTTGCCTCGTCGTGTTTTCCAGGATAATCGTAAACTTCGAGCTGGGAACGTGCATACTTCTCCGACGCTTCGTTGGACGCCAGCAGCTTCTTGGGCGGCTTGAGGTAGTCGTAGTCGTTGA
>JBEKLA010000309.1:0-4219 GCA_050010455.1 Binataceae bacterium (SeqCode)
AAGAAGGCAAGCGCGGTATTGAAGTCGGAGCCGGGGAGTGCTATCGTATGGGCGTGATGGACACCGTGCGGACCGTCGGCATAGCGCTTGATCGGGGGGTACCCGCAGCCGCGGAAGAAGCGCCTTTGGTGGCGGAGCTGCAAGCGGGTTCCGAAGACGCCTTCGCTTACCTGCTGGGAGTTTACCAGAACCCGGTATTCAACCTGATCTCACGCATTCTCGACAATCCCGCCGAGGCGCCGGACGTTCTTCAGGACGTGTTCATCAAGGTCTTCAAAGGGATACGGCAGTTTCATGGTGACAGCAGTCTGAAGACCTGGATTTTCCGAATCGCGATTCATGAGGCTTCGAATCACCGGCGGGGCTGGATGCGGCGGCACTGGCACGAGCCCCTCTCCATTGACGACACGGACGCCGAAGGGGCTGTATCGGCGGCCGAAGTCAAGGCCAGTCAGGACACTCCCTATCGGCTGCTCGAGCAGGCGGAACGCCAGCAGATTTTGCGGCGCGCCCTCGCCAGCCTGGCTCAGCCGTATCGCACCGTAGTGGTTTTGCGTGAGATTGAGGGGCTAGCGTACGACGAAATTGCGCACTTGACGGGGATGGCGGAGGGAACCGTGAAATCCCGATTGATGCGGGGCCGGGAACTGCTCCGACGGAAACTCATGGGTTGTTTGGGTAAAACCGATGTTTGAAGGATGCGTTGAAATTCGGAATCATTATTCGGATTACCTGGATGGTTCTTGTGATCCTCAGGCGATGAAGTCGATTCGCTTTCATCTGAGCTACTGCGGGTCCTGCCGGCAGGAACTCGAAGCATGGGAGACCATGCAGGCGGACCTGCGCGGCATGCGGCGCCTGCAAGTGCCTCCGGAGCTGGCTTTGCGAATGCGTGTCGAGGTGTCGAGGGCGGCGCATCGAAAGTGGTTCGCCTGGCTAAGAGTGTGGCTGGATAATGTCCTTCAGCCGGTGCTCTTGCCGGCCTCGGGCGGCGTGCTGGCGGCGGTGGTTTGCTTCTGCCTGATTATGGGTTCATTGGCCGTGCCGGTCAGCAAAACTCCGGATATACCACTGGGCTCTCCCACCCCCCCCTCGGTTCGCGAGCTGGCGCCGATTGAGTTCAACACTCCCGATGCGCCGGTGATCGTGGTGGTGCCGGTGGACGCAGGAGGCCGGCCGATGCGCTATCGTGTGTTGTCGGGCGCCACTACACCGGAGCTGTTGCGGCAACTGGACCGGGTGATCTATTTCAGTAATTTCCGGCCCGCGACGTGGTATGGCCAGCCCACGGATGGACAATTTGTTTTGTCCCTCCGCAGGATCACTGTCCGAGGCTAGTCCTTTGGCTGACATTTATCTGGGAGGCTTTCCCTACCATCTTGCCGTGTCCCCGACTCTTTAATGGCGCCCCTTGCGGCCGTCCCGGGCAAGCGCTGCTCGTGCCACGCCGGCAGCGGGCCCGCCTTCAGTCCTACCTGTTCTCCTTGCCAAGTTCGAGCGCGGTGGGCATGTCCGCCGTGCTGCTTGCGCTCCTTCTGGCCGGGCCGCCGGCGCGCGCCCAGCAGCAGGAGGGCAAGGTTGTTTTGGAACCGAGCGAGCAGGTGTTTTGCGTCATGGCGGCCCTGAACGCGGGCGGATATGACACCGGGTTGGGCCTCGCGGCCCCAGATGACGCTCGCCAGGAGGTGAGGAGTTATCTGGACCAGACAGGAGCGCCGGCAGCAAAACGCCTTGCCCCTTTCTTCTCCGAGCATCGTGTGGAGGACGACCCCGGAGCTGACCTTGGTCAGTACATTTCGCTGGCTCTTCTGTTGGGTCCGCCTCCTGATTTCAAACCGACGGTTCCACAAGCGGACCTGCCTCCGGACGCCAAGGCGGTCTCCGGACTGCTCCCGATTCTTAAGACCCTTTACGTGCAGGCCAAGCTTCACGATCTGTGGACCAATATGCAGCCGCGTTATCGCGCTGCACAAGCCCGATATTCTCCGTTGGTGCGTCAAGCCATTCTGATGACGGACACGTATTTCCGCTTTCCGGTCGGTGGGTACTTGGGGAGGACCTACCGCATCGACCTGGACCTGCTGGGGGCTCCCGGTCTGGCGCAAGCGCGCATTTACGGGATGGATTACTACCTGGTCATAACCGCCTTGCCGGAGCCGGAGATTAGCGAAATCCGGCACCAATACCTGCACTTTCTGCTGGATCCGCTCGCCGCCCAATACGCCGATGATATCAATGCAAAGAACCGGCTGCGGGGCATTGCCTATAAAGCGCCGGCTCTCGATTCTTCCTTCAAGGCGGACTACCCCCTCCTGGTCACCGAGTGTTTGATTCGGGCGGCCGAGTTGCGCCTGGACAAGCTGCCGGCGGCCGAAGCCGAGAAGAAGCTGACGGAGATGACGGCCTCAGGATTGATCCTGATCCGCTATTTTTACGAATCGCTCCTGGATTTTGAGAAGCAAGATGCGTCGATGAAAGTATACTACCAGCTCATGATCGGAAAGATGGACCCTGTGCAAGAGGAGCGAAGGCTGGCTAAAGTGACGTTCGCCCCTCCTGCCGTTCGGCTAAAGAACCCCATACCCCCCGCAAAGACCGAGGAAGAACTGAAGCTCGACGATGCCGACAACCTGTTCTTCCAGGGTAAATACGGCGATGCGAAGCTTGCATACCAGGCGGTGCTCGAGAAGAATGCCAAAAGCGAGCGCGGGCTCTTTGGGTTGGCCATCGTGGCGAGCAACATGCGTAAGCCTGATCTTGCCGAGGAGTACTTTCGCAAGACCCTGGAAACGGCACGCGACCTTCGCCTGGTGACCTGGTCGCACATCTACCTCGGACGGCTGGACGACTTGCGGGGGAAGCGTGAAGATGCCCTGGCTCAATACCGGGCCGCGTCTTTGACCGCTGCCGCCTACCCCATGGCGCTGCGGGCCGTGCAGGCCGGTGAGGCGCAGCAGTTCGGTACCAAGCAGTAGCTACGCTAGCAGTGTCCGGTCACTACGCGACCCATCAGCAGACTGTGGACGGACGCCGCGGATTGACATCAGTGCGCCGTTCTTGTAATCTCAACGCATCGAAAGCGATGTAGAATGACGCGAGGTGAATTCAGAAAGTCGAGAGGCATCATGAGAATCAAAGCAATCATTACGGTGTTGGCGGTACTCGGTATCGCCAGCGGTCTGTTCGCGCAAAAGGGGGCTCCGGCGCCGAGCCCTGGGTCTCAACAGCAGCAGCCCACCGCTCAGCAGCAGCAGACGCCACAAGGCAACGAAACCCAGCAGACGGCGAGCCAGGTAACCACCAACCAGAAGATGAAGAAGCCCGAGGGGCCTGCACCGCTGAGTGAAAAGGACGTAACAAAGGAGATTAAGAGCTCCCCGGCGGCCACTGTGATCAAGGACGTGAAGGACAACGGCGTAGATTTTGATCTGACCCCGGAGATCGAGAAAAAGCTGCGCAAGGCCAAAGCCACCGATGAGGTGATCCAGGCGGTGAAGGAAGCGGGTCCGAAGGCGCGCGCGCAGAATGCGAAACTGGAAATGGGATCGGGGGGCGGGGCGAAGGATATTCCTAAAGAGCAAGGCATGGCCTATAGTGCCATTAAGACTGAGTTGGACCCGGATAAAGCAATCGCCGAGTGCGATGACTTTGCTAAGAAGTACCCCGATAGCCCCGCCGTTACTTATGTCTACTCTTTCGAGGCGAATGCCTATCAACAGAAGGGCGATGTTGAGAAGGTCGTCGAGTACGCTGACAAAGGTCTTAAGTTGAATGGCGATAACCTGATGAGCCTGGTATTAAGCATTGGGATTATGCCCCAACCGCAATACCTGAACAACCACAAGGCAGAGCAAGAGAAGATCCTCCAGGACACCCAGACCCGGGCCAATCACGCGCTCGAACTTATTGCGAAGCTCCCCAAACTAGCCTCGGAGTCGGACGAGGATTACCAGAAGCGTCTGGCGGAGATCGGCAGTCAGGTTCACGGCCCTCTTGGTATGTACCATCTGGAAATGGCTAACCAAACTTTGTCGGGTATGGACAAGACTGAGTTGGGGAAGGCGGAAGAGGAATTCAACGCTGCCGTAACCAAAACCGCCCACCCGGATCCGCGGGATTACTATCGCCTGGGCGAGACTTACAAGCTGGATGGCAAAATTGACGATGCCATTCAGGCGTTTACGAGAGCCGGCGAGCTTGGGCAAGGGACGCTGATCAA
>JBEKLA010000310.1:0-4213 GCA_050010455.1 Binataceae bacterium (SeqCode)
TCATCGCGCCCGAATTAACTAGCAGACCCAGGCCCAACCGTAGGGCGTGGGGATGTAGCAACTGTCATAGTCGTAGCCGTAATAGGGATAACCCCATCCATAGAGGCCATAGCCACCGTAGCGATAGCGGCCATAGCCGTAGCCTCTACCGTACCCGCCGCCATAACGACCGTAACCGCCGCCGCTATAACCATGGCCTCCGTAGCCGCCGCCAAAGCGGCCTAAAACTGCCTCATGTGGCGACCGAACCACGGCACCGGCACTTGATCCGCATGGCCGTCAACTTCGTTAACCGACCCGGCAGCTCCGGCAGCTTGGCGAAGTTCGCCGCCATGCGGCGGGCCTCGTCGCGGGTCAGCCGCCAGTGACGGGAAAAGCTTGCTGAAATGCACGCAGCTATCCAAATTTGCCCGCTGTATCCAAGCCAGGCCCGGTTATTAAATTTATCTCTGGATGACCAGAACCTACCGTGTCGTTGAAATATCGTGCAAACCATTGCACCTTTTCGAAGTGTCTCGGATTATCAACAGACTGATCAAACCGCGCTTGAATCCGATTGCGCATAATTTCGAAGCGAGAAAAATCAAGTGGAGGTTCCCGCGAGTCGGGCGGCCGCCGTTCTTGAATGCCCGTTATCATTTCTATTTGAGAGAGAACGTGAAGAAAAAACGGGCCATCCTCAGCCTGCTTGATGCGATCAACGAAATATTGCTTCAGGTTGGAAGCGAGTGCGCCGTCAACAACGTCTTTCATTAGCATGATACGTGGATATTTTACGACTTCCGCTTCCAGCTTGTATGCTTTTATCAAAGCTTCTCCGAAAATCATATTTGCATCGTGGTAAAGCATCCCCCTACACACCGCGCCGCGCGTAAAGTAGCCTTCACGGAGCAGCGCCAATGACAACCGTTCCAATGTATCGAACAAGATTCCAAGTCCTGCAGCGGTGAATCGTGTGGAGAGAGCAACCGCGTCAGAAATACTTTGTGCTTGGAAATCTGTCTCACCCAATCCGACAAATTTCGGGTCGTGAGGCCGATGTATTTGCTTCAGCAAGTCTCGGATAAATTCATAACGCACGGTGCCATCACGAAGACCTTTAATAAGTTCGGTGAAACCTAGGATATCGACAAAGGCACAATATCTCTGTTCGTTTTGACTGCTCATGAGCAGCTCCAATGTGGGTCGGGACCATTCTAAGCAATTCCCCCAGTCCCGCAGCAGCTCAGCGATGCCTCGAAATAGAAATAACTGAGCGCCTGCCCGGTGTTGTCGCGCACGATAAAGCAGGCGGTGTTCGCCTCCTCGATCGTCCAAGGGGGCGGGAAGCGGCGTGCGGCAGGCATGGAGCGATGATAGCACGGCGGCGGCACCTGGGAGGCAGGCCAGCGATGAACGCACCAGCGGCATCAATCGTGCCGTCCGACGCAGAATCGGTTCCACTCGGGGGCGAAGACGTTTTGTGGTGTCGTGCCTTCCATCCAAACGCCGCTAGCAATGTCTGACATCAAAGCGACGAAACGCTTTTGACCGGTCATGCCGCCGAAGCCGTTTTTGCCGTTGACGGTGCCGCAGACCACCGGCACGTAGTACCCTGTTGCCGATTTTCTATCGTTCACGAAGAACACGTCGCCGAACACCGCTGAATCGGGATCGCGCATCATCTTGGTAATGGCTTCTTTCGCCATAAAAATCTCGGCATAACCGCTTGATGGCGGAGGCTTCACTTTCATCGCGTGCAACTCACGTTTGGTCTTCTCGGCGGCTTGCTTCGCTTTCCACTTGACCGCAGCTTGGGCGGCAACGTTGGCGTCCTGCTCGGACATCGTCTTTGGCAACACGCCGCCGTGACGAGCGGCAACCGCATCTTTCATGACCTTGGTGAGCGCGGCCTTGTCCGCCGCATCCTGCGCGTCGGTATCCGTTTGCTTCTGCGCGTCCGTTTGCGGCACTGGCGTGCCGAGGCTGGGTGGTGCGGCCTTGTCCACCTTAGTCTGGGTATCTGCTTTCTTCGGTTCGTTGGTTTGCGTGTTCCTTACTGGCACTCGCCTGCTGAAGCTGTACACGAGCACACCAATGGCAACGATGAGTAGGACGTATCCGATTAGCTTGCGCATGAAACCAATCCCGCCCGCAGCGCGGATTGATGTTACTATTTTGACCGCTGGCGCGTCCACTTTGGCGGGAAGCGGCGTGCGCCGGGCAATGGAGCGATGATAGCACGACGTGCATTGACCAGGCGAGCCGACCTCGCCGGTCGCTCAAGCGGCCGGGACTATTTTTTGGGAGACGAGCCTTTTGTACGTTCCCCTGGCCAGTTGCAAGCCAGCGCAATCTTCTGTCTGACCTCTGAAACGTTACCAAGCTTGAACTCGCCATCGGCGTTCTTGCCTTCATAGCCGAATGCCCTAATGAAAAGCTTCCCCTTATCTGGAAGCGCCCGAATGAATTGGATGGCGCTTGGAGCAAACACTGCTTGGCCGTCGGTTGAAGGAAGCCACATTGTCTCGATCGACTTACCATCATCGATCCGCACGAGCACTTTGATCGATTGTCCGCTGCCAACAAAAGTAGACGGTCGGGTGAACATCACATCCGTATCTTTCTCCTTACAGCGCAGCACCAACACCGCGTCAGAGCCAACGGCTGCAAGCTAGGCAAAAACTTGCGGACTGCCGTCGATAGGTGATTTACTCTCTTTAATAGTCCAAGTGACTTCGAGATCCGGGCCCGTGGACCCCAACCCCAACCCGACCGCGACGAAGTACACCGCTGCTGTCACCGGCAATAACAGAATTGTAGAGATCATGAACGCAAAAAAAGAGCGTGTCTTAGTTAAGCCGTTTAGTTGTCGAAACGCGCCCCAAGCTATGAAGCCCCAAATATCGACAAATGCAAAGCCAATACCGAAGATCGCTATCGAAACCCACCACGCCGTGCTCTCCGTCGCTTTTGATAACGATGCCTGCTTTGCAATGATCTTTGCATAGAGGTTAGGATCGAGAGCCTTGAGGATCCCGTCAGCAAGCAAGTCAAATACGGAAAAAAGAACAAGCGCGACGCCACAGGTATAAGCATAAGCAATGAAAATGCTCACTACACTGGCCCGCCCGCCCACCAACCACCACGCAATACGGATTGTAACGGCGCTTAATGAGACAGCAAACAAAACCAAGAGCGCATATCTACCGAGCGCCGTCCATAAGTCCCTTCCACTTGCCTGGACCAACGTCCCCGTAAGTACCGTAAGAGCAGAGGAGATTGCCAAGAAAACGAGTGCGTCCACCCATTCCTCAATGGCATTCATTCGCCTTTCGGCAATAAATTTCTTCGGCCCAGAAAAAACGGCGCCAAATACCAGCAGGTAGTTGGGGATGGATACCAAAATCTTTTCCAGAAATTCTTTCATTGACTTTCTTCCCCCAGTCATGCGGTTGGTTTTGCGAACCGCCTCGGCATCGACTTGTCGGTCGGGGCAGTTCTCGGCTATGCCGTAGGCCATGCCTTTGACAAACATCACGGTGCGCCCGTCAGCGTTGGCGGCATGCGTTGCGAGTAGAGTGAGCGCAAGCGCAATAATACACCAAGGGCCAGCTAGATAGATCAAATGATCTATCTAACCCCGACCATCGCCGAGGCATCGCGGCGGGGCGGGCGGCGAGGTTGATGCGTGGTCGTCTGAAAAAGGGGTCAGATGGCCCAATTATCCGACCATCACCGAGAAGAGGTGCGTTATGTCGAACATCTCTTTAACGTCCGCGACCACGCCGAGCGTTGAGCTTACGAAGAGTGCTGCAACGGTCGCGGACCGCGGCGGCGCGTGCCGCTCGATGTAGTGCCACTGAGTTAAGGGGACCTCGAAAAATTGCCGTAGCTAGCAATCGCGGACATCTTCGGGGTGAACAGCAGAGAATCGAAACGAGAACAAAGCGGAATCATTGGCGGGTAAATTCTGGGCGCCTAGCGATCAGCGGCAATTATTCGAGGTCCCCTTAAGTTAAGCTCGACCAAGTCCTCGTGCTTCCTTCGAAAGCTTCTCGGTTTCCTCGACGACACGTTGTGCGCGTTTCGGCAAGCCTTCGCGACCTCGGTGTGTCGTAAGCACACGAGTTGTCCGGGTTAGGTAGCACACGAGTTGTCCGGTTTTGTTCCCTGCGCAGGAGCAGGGACGATGAACCGGACAGCGTGGCTACAGGACCGCAGGATGCAGAAG
>JBEKLA010000311.1:0-4210 GCA_050010455.1 Binataceae bacterium (SeqCode)
AACCGCGGCGGTTTTTGCCCCGTGTCGGGTGTGTTCCTTAACCTTTTGTTTGGCGTGGATCCCCTCCCCCTCCTTCCTGTGCGGGCGGGGCGGCGGTTGGGGCCCGCGCGCCACGGCTGGGCTTTTTCTCGATTAGCGGGCCTTGGCCTTCAGCGGATCGGCGAAATCGGTGGTGAAGCCGCAGGCTTTGAGCGCCTCGACGCAGCACGCAACGTCCTCTTCGATAAGGCCGCCGCTAACTCCGATTCCGCCCAGGAACTCGCCTGCCTCGACGATCGGCAAGCCGCCGCTGACGATGCAGATGCGCGAATCGGTATGTTGCAGACCGTAGCCAAACGCATCGGGCAGCATCAACTGCCGCACCATCTCGGTGGGGCGCTTGAACGCGATCGCGGTCCAGGCCTTTTTGATCGCGATATCGACATTGGCGATACGCCCGCCCTCGGGCCGTTCCAAACCCCTCAGATGGCCGCCAAAATCAACGATCGCGATCGTGCTGGGCTTGCCGCATTCTTGAGCTTTCTTGGACCCGGCTTCGAGCATCTTCCGTATTTCGACCAGTTTCAGTTCTCTCATTGTTACTCCCTCATTTTAGGCGTCCACTCGCCTCTAGCATCAGGGCGAGATTACAGCAAACCAGCACCGGTTCTATCGCCGGCGAGTCTCGATGCACGTGCCGATGCGAGCGGCGACCAGATTCAGCCGCGATTCGCGAACGCTCAGTGCCTGGCTTTATCGCGATCGGCAAGCATCGCGAGCAATTCCTGGTAGCGCTTGGGCATCGTGGCCGTACCTCTCATCGCAACCGGAATCGGATATCGCACGCCGCCCTTGTATGTGCCTTCCAGCCCGCCGAGCAGTTCATCGACGTGACCCCAAGGCAATGCGAATACCATCTCGGTATCCTGCGCCATTCCAAAAACCCGATCGCCGTTGCACGGCAGGATGACTTTTGGGGCGTCGGCAATCATGGTCTGGATCACGATCTCGGTACAGTCCAGGCGCCCGCCCGTAGTGCTCTCAATTCGGCCGCCGCGTTTGAATAGCGCTGCATTTACCAGCCTCGTTACCTGGGCGCTGTTAGCATAGATTGCCACCACGTGCGGCTCGAAGTTGACGCGGGATAGTGGCGCGACGCAGACGTAATCGTAGGTGCCGGGCTGGAATCTCCAGGTGTTCGCTTCGAGGTTCGCCGCGGCCTCGTCGTTCTCGCAGTACATGCCGACCGCGACGTAGCCCTTCAGGTATTCGTCGTTGGGCCTGTGGAAGCCGAAAGCGATCGCCGCCAGCGGGCAGATAACATCCTCGCGGCCGACCGCGATACTCCATCCGTAGCGCCGCGCGACTCCGATCGATTGACACACGATCCAGTTTTCATTGAGGCTCTTGCTCGGTACTCGAACACCTTCCGGGATGGCCTCGCCCGGCTTCAGCATCCGTATCGCAAGCGGAAAGCTGTCCGGGCGCACATGCTGGCTAATCGCCTCATCGAGCTTTTTCACTTTGGCAGCGATCCGTTCGTCCATGGTGGTCTCCTCAACTGACACGGCCCATTCTAGTCCGTATCAGGCACCGTTCCATAGAAAACGGATTACGCGCAAACGATGGCAGGGGATCGCGTCCTTGGAAAAATGCTCCTACTAGCGTTGACGGATGACGCGGATGTCGCCTACGGTTCGTCTGAGCCGAGTTCCGTTCCGGGCACTGCGGGAAAACAGTCCATGAGTCAGGGTACTTCAGGAAACCAGCATTTTTTGTCGCGATTATTCGGACCAGAGACACTCCCCGGATGGCTTCTTAATCTGGTTTCCGCTTTGCACTGGTTTCTGGAATCCAAGGGCGATGTCGAGGAAGCCATGAACACGGCTGATCAGTTGCGCGGTGCAACCGGGAGTATTGCGGGTTTTGCGCTACCGATTGTCAGCTACCCTCTATTCTTTTTCTTTGTCGCCCTCGCGGCCTCCATATATATCGTATACGTCGTCTTCGTCACGAAGGAAAAGACCAAGCTCTCGCGTGCGGCCACTCGGGGCGCTTGGGCCGTGGCCATTGTTGTAGTTGCGGTCACCCTTGCTTCCGTGATCTTCGTCAAAGTGGCTACCGCTGTGCAAAACCCCTATTCCGCCTACCAATGGACGCCGCTTAGTGAAAGAAAGGTTCGCGAATTTGCCAGTAGACTTGCCGCTATGCCTAAACGCAAGGTGGTGTTTATGTTTCGCGACAGCCCCGATTGTAACGCGTTAGAAGAGAGCCTCGTGAAGGTGATGCAAGGATCATGGGAAACGCTTAATCCAAGTGGTTATCCCTTTAATGACTTTCCGATCGTTGGAATCACGCTTTATGTAGAGCGCATGGACGCGAGCGTCTGTGCACTCCGAGATGCGATTTCGAAAATAACAAACGATCCCGTTGATGTCGTAACCACTGACACCAGGGCCTTCGGCTACGACCTCTTGATCACAATCGGAAAAAAGAATCGACCGGCGCGCGCAATTAAAGGCGTAACTTTTGCTTCGGTTGGCAAGAGCAGGATCTCGATCCCTCTGGAGGGCGAGGCCGCGCCCTCAGGCGTCGTCGCTTGGTCGAACTGGTACGCGCCAGCAACCGAGAAGCACATTGACAGCGAGAACATAGTGGTGGAATTTTCTAGTCCTGCGCCGCAAGGGGGGCGCGACCACCAGCGGGTATTTTGGATGCTGTCCTACTCCGAGTGAGACCGAACGCACATGCTGTAGAGCGTCGATTTCCAGCTGGACTTTAGATGCCGAGTCGCTTCATCAGGCGATACAGCGTGGTGCGGTCGATACCCAGGGAGCGCGCCGCCTCGGCTCTGTGTCCATTGGTCGCGGCCAGTGCCGCGGTGATACGGGAGGCAGTTGCCCGGTCCACATCCTCTTGCAGCGAGCCGCCTTGGGCAACGGGGATCGTAGCGGCACCAACATTGTGCTCGAGCAGCAGGTCTTCGCTTCTGATAGCTTCGCCTGAAGCCAGAACCACCGCTCGTTCGATCACGTTTTGAAGCTCGCGGATATTACCTGGCCACGGATAGGAGAGCAGCGCGCTTTCGGCCTCGACGCTCAATGTCAGTCGACGGCTGCTTTTGGCAGTGTGGCCGGCGAGGAAATGACGCGCTAACGGCAGTAATATCGTCCCGCCGCTCGCGCAAAGGCATCGTAAATATGGGGATAACATTGAGCCGAAAGAAGAGCGCCTCGCGAAAACGGCCCTCGGCCACCTCGTCGCGCAGCATCCTGCTCGTGGCCGCCACGACGCGTACGTCTACCTTATGAGGCTGCGAGCCGCCGACCCGCAAGACCTCGCCCTCCTGGAGGACTCGCAGCAGCTTGCCCTGGAAGTCGAGGTTGATTTCGCCGATCTCATCCAGGAAGAGCGTCCCCGACGATGCCCGTTCGAAGCATCCCGCTCGAGCTGCGGCGGCGTTGGTGAACGCTCCCTTTTCGTGGCCGAACAACTCACTTTCCAACACACCTTCAGCGAAGGCTTTGCAGTTGACAGCCACGAAGGGGCGGTTGGCCCGCTCGCTCCAGAAATGTAGCTGGCGCGCCACGACTTCCTTTCCCGTGCCGCTTTCGCCTTGAACCAGTACCGTCGAACGGCTGGGCGCTATCCGCCGCAACAGCGCCAGTTGGGCCTTGGCCTCAGAGCTCTCTGCCACGACCGAGCTACAGAACTCCTCCTGTCGCTGCTGCAGATGGCGCCCCTCGCGATCCAGGCGGACCTTCTCCAGAGCGCGAACGACTGAGATGCGTAATTCGTCGCCGGTGAAGGGCTTCGCGATACAGTCGAAAGCTCCTTCCCGCACGGCGGTGACGGCCAGATGTACACTCGCGCGTTCAGTAACTACAACTATCGGCAGAGTCGGCCGACGTTGCGCGACAGCGCGCAAAAATTCGACGCCATTTATTTGTGCCAGATCCCAATCCGCAACCAGGACGTCGGCCGCGCGCTCCTCGAGCGATGAAAGCACGGCCCTGGCGCTGGAGAACATCTCACAATCATATCCGGCCTCGTTCATCGCCTTCTTGGCTAATTGTATCGTTCGTTCGTCTTCGTCGACGATTATGACCCTAGCAGCCCGTGGTGAAAGTGGTCGCGGCTGAGAAGTTGCCGATGGTAATGATCGGTGACGGAGACCAGCGCACCGCCGCGATGAGTGGACGCCATGCGGAAATCGTGACCAGCCAGCGTC
>JBEKLA010000312.1:0-4210 GCA_050010455.1 Binataceae bacterium (SeqCode)
TTCATTTTAGCGTAGAGTTCAAGAACCCGCGAATCGGTCGTGCCGTTATCGATCACGATGATTTCAAGGTCCGGATAATCGGTTTTCGCAGTCAGATCGAGCAGGACGCGGGCGATCAGTGCAAAGGAATTCCGATTTGGAATAATGATCGAAACGCGCGGCCATGTCCTTTTGCGTTTGTCAAAGCGAACCCGATGCAGATCCTTGGCAAGCGCAGCATCGACGGGAATATCCTCGCCGCCATGGCAAAAATGCTCCGCGAGCGCCTTCCGTGCGTTGGCGGTCGCACGATTCATGAATTTCGCCGTGTAGGAACCGCCGGTGCGGCGCCAACGGTACCCGGGATAAGGAAGGTGCTTGATCTCCTCCGGTCGCAACCCGTTCAGATAACGAAGCAAAAGATCATAATCCTGCGAGCCTTCGTAACCCACCCTCAAGCCGCCGATCGTCCGCAAACGGTCGGCGCGGTAGCACGACAGGTGATTGATGTAGTTGACCCCGGACAACATCACCTCGTCGAATGCTGGCTTGAAAAAATATGCAACAGGCTTCAGCTTTGCATCCGTGACGACTTCGTCAGTGTAGATGAATTTGCAATCTGGATGGTCGCTAATGGTCTGTGCGAGGAGTTGCACGACGTATGGCGTCAACGCGTCGTCGTGATCGATGAAGCTGATCCACTCGCCACGCGCTTCGGCAATTCCCAGGTTGGTCGCCGAAGCAATGCCACTGTTCGTCGTGTTGCGAAGTATGCGGATGACGCGTGAGTTTTCTTGTTTGGAAAGCCAGGAGATTGTATCGGCCGAGGTCGACCCATCATCACATAAGATCAGTTCCGCGGCTCCGTTGGGTTGCTCGCGGAACGATTTAAGCAGGTCGTTCAGGTGGGCTGGAGAGCTGTCGTGTAACGGCACGACAAAGGAGATAAGTGGACCCTTTTCCAGCATGCTCGCATCGATTGGTGGCGCGGTTCGCTCGGCAAGCCGAATGATTGACGCGAAGTGCTCGTCAATACGCTTCGCTGGCTTTAGTGTCGTGCGTTTCTCCGGGCTTCCGTCGATCACCACATCATAAATCGACGCGTTGGCCTCGCGGCTAGTGGCTTCGCTGACCAGTTTCGCGAGCTCCGTCTCGCTCCAGGCGAACTTGGCCCAATAGCGGAATTTTCCCGGAAAAGAGCATGGATCTATTCGAAGCTTGGCCACCTTACGCGGCGGCGAAATGTGGAGCAGGTAAATTGACGCATCGGCGTGTTGCAAGGGAATGGACGTAGGCTCGCTGAAGCCGGCGCCGCGATCAACGTAAATTCTCGGATCCAGGCTATCGTCTACGGATTGCAGGTAAACCACTATGTGGAGCGGGCGCCTGAATCTGAATCGATAGACAAATTGCGGGTCGTCATTTAGGGCCCGAAACTCGGACGGACCAGTTTCTTTGAGGCTCCACCTTGTCCGCTTCACAAACAATGACATTTTCAGCCATTTTTTTGAATTATTGGTCACGGCGGAGGCTTAGCGCATACTATCTTCCGTTGATCAGTATTGCAATATGCGCGCACTGCGTGTCACCGCGACTAGGCGTCCATGCTGGCAACCGCTGTACCGAGGCCAAGTCCGATACGCTTACCGTCGTACCCGCGTCTGACAATTGCCTGCCACCAGGCGCGATTTTCAAGGTACCATCGGGCGGTCTTGGCGATTCCAGACTCGAATGTTTCGCGCGCGCGCCAGCCAAGCTCCTGCTCGATCTTACTGGCGTCGATGGCGTATCTACGATCGTGGCCGTTCCGATCCTCGACGAAACTGATCAGTCGACGCCGTGATCCTTGTGCCGATGGTTCCATTTGGTCGAGCAGAGTACATATTGCCTCGACGACTTCAAGATTTGTGCGCTCGCTGCGACCGCCGATGTTGTACGTCTCCCCGATAGCGCCACGCTCCGCGACCAGCGCTAGCGCGCTGGCATGATCCTCGACGAATAACCAATCGCGGATGTTTTTGCCATCGCCATAGATCGGCAGCTGGTCGTCCGCGAGAGCCCTTATGATGATGTGAGGAATCAGCTTTTCCGGGAAATGAAATGGCCCGTAATTGTTGGAACAGTTGGTCACAATGGTGGGCAAGCCGTAGGTCTTGCACCACGCCCGGACGAGGTGGTCCGAAGAAGCCTTGCTTGCTGAATAGGGGGAACTCGGCTCGTAGGGAGTCGTCTCCGTAAACAGTCCCTCCGATCCCAGGGAACCGTAAACTTCATCCGTCGAGACGTGCAATAGCCGGAATGCCGCGCGCCGGCTGGTTTCGAGGCTGCGCCAATAATGCAGCGCCTCTTGCAGCAGCGTGAACGTACCCACGATATTGGTCTGGATGAACTCACCCGGCCCATCGATCGAACGATCGACGTGACTTTCCGCAGCGAGATTCATGATCGCATCCGGCTGATAACGCTCAAACAGCGCGCGCAACCGCCTTCTGCTGCAGATATCTACTTTTGCGAACACGTAGCGCTGATGTCCAGCGGCTTGCGGAATCGAGGCCAGATTGGCGGCGTATGTCAGCTTGTCGATATTGACGACATTAGCCTCGGTCCGATCAAGCAAATGCCGGACAACTGCCGAGCCAATAAAACCAGCGCCGCCAGTCACGAACACGGTCTGTCCATCTAAAGAGGTCATGCTCCCCTCTTGAAATCACCATTGTTGGATGCGGCGCGGTACAGCGAGCTAAGGTATTCGCCGTAGCTGCTCTTGGCGCAACGACTTGCTAGCACGCCGAGCTGGTCCAGCGAAATGTGTCCGAGGCGCCATGCGATTTCCTCGGGGCATCCGATACCGAGACCCTGTCGATGCTCGAGCGCATAGATGAAATTGCTGGCCTCGAGGAGTGACCTGGGCGTGCCAGTATCGAACCAGACATAACCTCGGCCAAGCACTTCTACGAACAGATCGCCCCGTTCGAGGTAGGCCCGATTGACGTCGGTAATTTCGAGTTCTCCCCGAGCCGATGGTTTAATCGCAGCAGCGATCTCAATCACGTCATTATCGTAACAATAAAGCCCAGTCACAGCTATATTCGACTTCGGGCTTTTCGGCTTCTCCTCGATGGAAAGGGTGCGGCCCTCATGATCGAGTTCGATGACTCCGTATCGCTCCGGGGCGTTGACCGCGTGACCGAAAATGGTCGCACCGGTTGTACGTCTGGCAGCCTTGATCAGCAGTTCGGTCAAACCATGGCCGTAGAAGATGTTATCGCCAAGAATGAGCGTCACACTGTCGGCGCCGACGAAGTTCCGCCCGACGATGAAAGCATCAGCCAGGCCGCGCGGACTGTCTTGGGTCGCGAATTGAAGAGTAAGGCCGAGTTCAGTACCGTTGCCCAATAGCGCCTCGAACGACGATCGGTCACGGGCCGTTGAAATCACAAGTATTTCGCGAATCCCAGTCAGCATCAGCACCGACAAAGGATAGTAGATCATCGGCTTGTCGAATACCGGCAGCAGCTGTTTAGACACGACAGTAGTGACGGGGTAAAGTCGCGTCGCAGCGCCGCCGGCCAGGATGATCCCCTTCATCGTCCCACTATCCCCAAACGACTTACTTCTAACCCGCAAGACAGGCGCCATACAAGCAAAAGCGGCAAGGAAAACGACGCAACGGGCAGGCCTCGGGATGAATGTACTTCGCACTCAAATCCCGGAAGTATTGATTATTGAGCCGAAATTGTTCGGTGACCAGCGAGGCTTGTTCTTTGAAGCCTTTCGGGCCGATCGCTATGCGACGCATGGGCTAAGTCGGCCATTTGTGCAGGACAACATTTCGCGTTCAGCGCACGGCGTGATTCGCGGTTTGCATTTGCAAAATCCCAAATGCCAGGGGAAACTCGTCAGCGCTTCGCGCGGACGCGTTATCGACGTCGCGGTCGACGTGCGCGTCGGCAGCCCAACATTTCGTCAGCACGTCGCGGTCGAATTGAGCGAAGAGAACCGGCGCCAGTTTTGGGTGCCACGGGGTTTCGCACACGGTTTTGCAGTCGTCTCGGACCTCGCTGACCTCTTTTACAAATGCGACGAATATTACAGTCCGTCCGATGAGATAACGGTGCGATGGAACGATCCGGCAATTGGGATTGCCTGGGGGTTTGATCATCCCGTGCTCTCGCCGCGCGACGCGGAAGCGCCACTGCTTTCGGAGGTGCGCAACCTCCCTCGCTACGGG
>JBEKLA010000313.1:0-4152 GCA_050010455.1 Binataceae bacterium (SeqCode)
GGAAGTGTTGCAACTTTGAAAACCGTGACGGAGAACATCCCGAGCGGAACTGGGCGGCGAGGTCTCAGGCCGCCAGGTCGAATAGCTGGTCGATGAAGTGATTCTGTCGGCGAACATCAGCGTCGCTGACCCACCGCGCCTGCCCCTTCCGGAGCATGTGCATCGCTTCGTATCCCTCGATCGTTCGCCGGGCCGCTTGGAACTCGCGAAAGCTCTGCTTGGCTTTCACTCGTCGTTTGATTGCTCGATGATCCTGCTCCAGGATGTTGTTCAAATATTGGACCGGTCGATGTCGGCAGCGCCGGCGCAGGGTTCCTTCCTCTTTCACTCCGGCAATCGCCAAGCCGTAGAGGCGGGCCTTATCAGTGTTGATGACGCGGGGCTGGGGATGCGATGGATCGCTTAGCGCCTTGCGGAACAAACGTTTGGCTGCCGCGGCATCGCGCAATGCCGACAGTAGGAAGTCGATGGTGGCACCGGTGGAATCGATGGCCCGGTAAAGGTAACACCAACGGCCTTGCACTCGAATGTAGGTCTCATCGACTCGCCAGGATTTGTTGGTCGGCTTGAGATGACCGCGCAGCCGCTGTCCCAGTTCGGGACCGTAACGTTGCACTCAACGCCAGATCGTCGTGTGATCCGCCTCCAGACCGCGCTCGAGGAACAACTCTTCGACGTTGCGAAGCGAGAGCGAGTAGCGAAGATACCAGCGCACGGCGCACAGAATCAGCTCCGGTGCCGTCTGCCGCCACTTGAAGATTGCCGGTCGGGTTGCGTTCTTCACGGTCTTTTCAGATTACCAGCCACCCCCGCCAAAGTTGCAACACATCCCTCTCAATTGATTATTCCATCCGTTTAGGAGAGATAAGTTCCGCGCTCAGAAGAGTGGCTGGGCCGTTCGATTCCCCTAAGCGAATGAAGTTGAGCGGGTATTGTCCTCCAAAGACCGTGATCCGCCTCGTTTGGGGGAACGCTTCGGTTAGCGTTATCAAGATTGTACCGGCAGTGTCATAGGGGGCTGCTCTATCAAACGGGCGATCCACTCTATACGGGCCTAGCATGCGGTACGGTTCGGTAGGTGAATGGTCGACAGGGAGGAGCTGGACCAACACCCATGCAGCCGTACCACCTATAACTAGCCTAAGCTCGTCGCGCTCTTTGAGATCGGTGATCTTAGCGAGTTCCATCCAGCCTTCATCGTGGTCGGAACTTTGCTGCCCGGGGATAATGTCCCTCAAGATATTATGGTGGTGAAAGATTCGGACCGGAAAACACGATCTCGGTATCCCCGCGACAACCTCGCAGACTTGCTCAGGGAGGTCTGCTTCCACTTGCTCGGCATCAACCAGTTGGCCGAGAGCTTCTAGCGCTTCAGTCTCTGGCGTGTCGAATAGAGATTCGGAAATTTGATCGAGAGTCATCTTGTTGCCGGCAATGATGTTGTTGATCCGACGTTGTAGTTTGGCAATTTGGGCTGCGTGCTCCTTTGCAACCAGCGTAGATTGATGAATGGCGAGGCCAATAAACAAAAGAGCTACGGAGGCGAACCCTACGGTCATCACGACCCGCAGGCGCGGGTTTCCCTTGTGCCAGATGCCATCCATCGTTGTCGCGATGGTCGCGGCGCAGTTTAGGCACGCGAGCAGTAGTGTGGTCGAAACTCCGAACATTGGTGAACGCTATTTAACGACCGACGCGTTCCGCGCTCAGAAGGGTGGCTGGGCCGTTGTGTTCGCCCAAAGGATACAGTCCCCAGGGATCCTCTCCACCATGAACCGATATCTGCTCTGTTTGAGGATGATCGTTCTTCAGGATTATCGATACCGTCCTGTCCGTTGGAACAGGAAGCGCTCCGCTATCTATTCCAACTGGGTCGTCCGGCGATTTCCCTTTTTCAAGGAAGCGGATAATGACTTTTTCTGCCGTTCCGCCGATCTTGAGCATTATTTTATCGCCACGCTTGAAATTGACTGGATGATCGAGATCAACCCAACCAGCTCCCCAAGTCGACGAGGCTCCAATACGTCCCTGAATAGGTTCTGCGTATGTGAGACCAGTCAACAGGCTACAGGCGACGAAACCCAACCCAAGAGTTAAAGCACGGTGTTTCATATGGCCTCTGTTATGGTGTTGACTCCTTGATGCTGGAAACCTGAATGGCAACGACCGTCTCCTGTTGTTCCTGAGAGATGATGCTTTGGTCGTATTATAGCGCATTAGTATTTCACCCTAAACGTCGGGCTGTCTTCAGGCCGCATTTTCCGCCGGTCATACAAGCGCGCCGTGGCCACATTGGCGTGGCCGAGCCATTCCTGGACCTTGGCAATATCGGTCTCTTGCGGGAGCGTGTTGGTGGCCGTGGCGCGCAGCGAATGTACACACAGCCCGTTCACTTCGGCGCTGATGCCGGTTTCTAGCCCGTATTTGCGCACAATATTCTGATAAAGCATTGTTGCGCTGCTCGCCTAACAGACGTCGCGTTAGTCGGGGGCACTGTATGAGCGGTAACGGCGTTGGCGTGCCCGGAATGCATCTTCTCCGCCCTCAAGAACGCGTCGAGCGTATGACGCCACGTCACTATCCTCGAAGCCACCGATGGCTTCGACGCGCGACCGGTCTGCATCCGCATTCAACGCCACAACTAGCTCTGCATCGCCGAGCACGGGGATGTTGGCGTTGTGAGTAGCGACTATAACTTGCCGGTTCTGGCATACCTCAGCGAGTACCCTGACGATGTCCTCGTAGATGTGTTGGTTATCGAGATCATCCTCAGGTTGGTCGATGATCAGAGGCTCTCCACTACTCAACAGCACCAACGCAAGGAGGGCTGTTGCTCGCTGCCCCGGAGATACTGAGCTAACTGGCTTCCAGGTGTCGGTAGCACCTACTCCGAGATTAACCTCCGCACTGATTCGGTCTGGCGTCGGCAGTTCCTCAAACTCGCGAAGAAGTTTAGGATTGAATCGTTCCAGCAGCTTCGTTGCGACGGACGGTGCACAACCCAGACTTGTCAATGATGCGGCGCCCTCACGAATGGCTTTCGCAACAGTGGTCGTCGGATGCGCCGCAATCTTCTCAAGCTGGGCTCCCGAGATATTGGCACCCTGTGCCAGTTTCCTAAGCCACTCGATCACTGCATCCTTGTCCGCGAGGGGCTCCACGACTAGGCGAACACGGCCTGAGAGTGTCTTGTTCAGTGTTCGGGCGGCTTCCTCGACCGTGCGAGATTTTTGCCGCGCGATTTCTTCCAGACGATTGAGTAGCTTCGTGCGTTCTGCCTCGCAGTTCGATTGGGCAGTCTTCTCGTCGGCCAGCGAGGAAAGTTCAGCCTCGATCTCCGCGACAGTGGTTTGAATCCTCGTAAGCTCTGCGGCATCAGAGATACCGAGGGCACCCAGCGCTGCTGTGATCGCCGCCGAGGTTATCTTGACGTGCTCCTCCCAAGTGGAACGTGCAGGCACAAGGGCGACCGAGACCGCAGAAACCTTGCGCTCGAGTTCTTTGCTCATAGCTTCGAGAGCGTTCGCAAGTCCGTCGAGTTCAGCAGTAATGACTTCCGGAACGCCGTCGCCCGTGGGCACCTCCGGTCGGGGTAGATGCTCGCTGAGTTCGGCTCGACTTGCTTCGACTTCGCCCGGCCATCGCAGCGCTGCCTGAACCTTAACGTTAAGAGACCCTAACGCAGTGCCCTGCGTCAGTAGGGTTTCCGCGTCTCCTCTCCGCGCCTTTTCGAGCTTCTCCTTCAGATCCGCGAGGTCTTCCTCTTTCTCCTGCAGCCTTTTGACGGTCGTCTCGAGCTGGTTGAGACGACCGTTCGCGTCGTGAAGCTGCTGCAGAATCCGCTTTTCTTCGGTGTTAGCCTTCTCCCATTCATCACCGGCGGTCGACGCTACGAACTGGCGCAGGATAGTTTGACCGTCGGCTAGCTGACGCAGCTCTCGCTGGCCGAAAACGGTAACCTTGAACCGCCGAGGGACCGCCACGCCGGTATCGGTGCCACCGCTTAGCAGCTTTGCCTGTGTTTCATTGCCGACCCGAACGGCCGTATACGTCTGCCCCTGCGCGTCGACGAACGTGATGCGAGCTTCAGCGTTTGCGCGAAAGTTCTGCTTGCGGTTCTCAACGAGTTCTTTCTCGCTCGTAGGCCGGGCT
>JBEKLA010000314.1:0-4145 GCA_050010455.1 Binataceae bacterium (SeqCode)
ATCGCCGACCTTCCAAAGTTCATCAACATCAAGAAGCGCCACAACGCGTTTCTGTTTGTGGACGAGGCACATTCCCTGGGAGTCCTCGGTGAGCGTGGCTTCGGCGTGAGCGAGCATTTTGGTCTCGATCCGAACGACGTGGACATCTGGATGGGCACGCTGAGCAAAGCGCTGGCTAGCTGCGGCGGTTATATCGCCGGCAAAGCGGGGATGATCGAACACCTTAAGCTCACAGCGCCGGGGTTTGTGTTTGCTGCGGCGATGTCGCCACCCGATACGGCGGCGGCCCTAACAGCCTTGCGTGTGATGAAGGCCGAGCCGCAAAGAGTGGCGCGGCTTCGCAAGCGCTCGCAACTGTTTCTTGAACTCGCCAGAGCGCGCCACTTGGCAACGGGAACCAGTAATGGCTCGGCCATCGTCCCGCTTATCACAGGCGATCCGGTGCTGGCAGTAGAGCTTTCTGACGAATTGTTGAAGAAAGAGATCGTCGTCCAACCGATAGTGTATCCCGCAGTCGATCGTTCAGCTTCGCGACTGCGGTTCTTCATCAATGCTCTGCACACCGAGGAACAAATCCGCACCACTGTCGAAGCTGTCGCGGTACTGATATCGCGGCTGCGTCCATCACCTCTGAACGTGACGCCCGCCCACAATCGGTGATTCGTGCCCTGGCGAGGTCAGGCGGTGCCGTTTGATTCGCACACCTCATGGTTTTCGTAACGGGAGCAACCGGATTTCTGGGCAGCTACGTGGCGGAAGCGCTTCTGGCGCGCGGCCAGGCTGTCAAACTACTCGCCCGGCGCCCGGAGCAGGCGCGATTACTGGCAGGGAGGGGCGCACAATGTGTAGCCGGCGATTTAAGCTCCACCGCCACCCTGGCCGCCGCGATCAAGGGATGCCGCTTCGTGATACATTGCGCCGCGTTAGCCAGCGATTGGGGCTCGTGGCAGGATTTTCGTGAAGCCAACGACTATGGGGTCGCCCGCCTGCTGAAGGCGTGCGAAGCAGTTTCGCTTGATCGCTTTGTGCACATAAGTACCACCGATGTCTATGGCTATCCGGATCGCGATGGCCTCGACGAGACGACACCATTCTGCGATCGCGGCCTTCCCTATAATTCAACCAAGATTTCCGGCGAGTTACACCTCTGGGCGGCGATCGACGCCGGCTTGCCGGCGACCATTATTCGACCGGGCTCGATTTATGGCCCGCGTTCTGTGACCCTCGGTACGGAGATCGTCGATTATCTTCGCAGTGGCGCTCCTCTTGTGCGTTTCGGCAGAGTGAATGCGGGTTTCGTGTACGTTGAAAACAGTGTTGACCTGACCTTGCTGGCGATGATTCATCCGGCCGCTGTGGGATTCGCCTTCCATTCCATCGACGAAGGTGGTCAAACCTGGCGCGACTACTTCGTTGCTCTCTGCCGCGCGCTCAACCTGCATATGCCGCGATGGTCGGTACCGCGAACAGTGGCGTACTCGATGGGAGCGTTGTCGGAACTATACGGAAGGGCGATGGGTTATACTTCACGGCCGCTTGTTACGCGAACAGCCGTCGAGATCCTTGGTACCCGACAAGGCTTCACGATGGGTCGCGCTCGGGAACGACTGGACTTTTCGCCAGTCATCGGATTCGAAGAAGGTGTCAGTCGAACGGCTGCCTGGCTCCGTGCGGGAATTTCGAAGGACGACTCTCGCGTGCGTTGAGCAGATTAATGACAGTTGCCGGCGCACAGCCGCGACGCTAGAGACCTCGCTCTTGAAGGGCGAAGGCCACGTGTTCCCAGTCAGCACACAGGTTCAACGGGCTGTCCTGTGCCGGCCCAAGGCTGGCGGCTGGCCTTTCCCACGCATAGCGATGAAGGCTGGGCCGCCGCTATCGCGAGTTGCTCGAGCATTATTCCCCGACAAGGCGCACGAAAACGGGGTGGTTGAGCAGGCCCATCGGCGGACCAAATCGCTTCTGGCGTAAGCGCTGGTTTTGCTCCGGCAGCCGGGCTCAATCGCGCTCACGATGTATACAGGCATGCTGTAACTCTCTGGATGGGAGTTTCGAACGGTGCTTTTGGTTCTCCATATAACCAAATGGAGCAGCCCTGCGGTGGCTTTTGCATCACGCTCAATATAGTGTCAGCGAGTCGGAATCGACATAGGAATCGAGTCCGAATTTGATCCAGCCCAAACGGCGGTCCTTCCACTCGCCTTTGACCGCGTTCCGCTAGACCAACCCCAAGCCCAACAAGCAAGGCCTGAAGAGGCCGGTATGTTTCCTCTTTCTCTGGGGGATTCTGCTCAGTTCGCATTATCCTCCAAGATTGCTCCGTTCCTCGCGCCGTAGATTTGGTCGCGGGAGAGCGGATATGCGAAACAGTCCTCCGACGGGTCGCCGTACCAAGCGAAATAACCTTGCCATTGCTGGGCTGACGGCGGCATCGCGAGCAGTTGTGTGTACCGCTCGGCTGCTTATCGCCGGGTTGGTCTTCTTATCGCTTGGGATGCAGCCTGTGGCCGCTGCCGCTGCTCAGGCGAATTCCACCGACCCGCGGATTTGCGACACGGATGCGGACTACTTCCTTGGAATCGAAGACTACGCTAAGGCGATTCGCAGCCACGAGACACTGCTTAAATCACAGCCGGATAACGCGCTGGCGCACTATCACCTGGGTTTTGCTTACGGAATGACGGGTCGGCCAGATGCAGAGCTGCACGAATACTTGCGCGCAATCGATTTAGGTCTCACCAACTGGGATCTCTTCTTGAACCTTGGCTTGGTCTATCTCGGCAACGGAAACGTCAAGCCCGCGATCCGCGCCCTTTACCTTGCCACGGTCATTAACCCGACCCAGCCCTGGGCGCACTTCAATCTGGCACTGGCGTATGAACGCGCCGGTATGCTGGCCCAAGCCAAAGAGGAAGTACTCGTGTCGATAGGGCTCGATTCTAATCAGGCCGATGCATGGAACACGTTGGCGGTGATTTATGCAGAGCAGGGAGACCGTACCCGGGCAGGCAAGCTGTGGTGCGATTTGGTTCAAACGTTTCCCGACTACATTCCAGCCCGAAGCAACCTGCGCTTGCTGGAGCAGACGGATGAATCCGCGAATCCTAAGCCCGACTCTTCAGGCTCAAGCACAGTCTCAGAGAAAACTGCTCAGCGAAATCTCATGGAAGCCAATGAATCTGAGTTTACTGTTGGTTGTCCCTTGCCATCTGTCCGCGATGAGAAAGATTCGGCCGGTATAGGCGGTGCAAACGTGTTGTTCGCACAGTCCGGTCGAGGCGCGGATTCGAGTTATTCTCCACAGGTCTTAATTATACCGGTAATTGGAGCAGGAAAATGAAAGCAGCGGTTTGCGTGTCACTGAAATCAAAGCCCACGCCGGCCGGGTGTGTGTGGGGTGTTAGACTCAACTCCCGAATTGGAGCGGCGCTCGGGAGACGCCTGCTCCAGCTTCTGCTCCTCGCTGCGGTGTGTTGGAGTATTCACGCCGTCGTAACGTCGAGCGCCTTTGCGCAGGACGCGCCTCTGCCGTCAACGACTTCCGTAATCCAGAGCGCCCTCAATAGCGATGATACGTCCGGCCCCCGCGCTTGGCGGTCGCGTGCTTACAAGCCATCGACTGACGGCACAATTCGAGAGTCAGTGATCGCACCTCTGCCCAGTCATCGAGCGGGCGACGCCACTCCTCATGACGGAAACCAGGTCGCGGCCAGGCAAGTCACGCGGACATGGGAAATGAGGGTCGACAACTCTTCGAAAGAGTACAACTCGGCGAACCTCGGCGCGGCGAACAGTCCAGATAAGATTTGCCCGAAGGACAGCGGCGGTTCTCAGACGAAGAGCTATGCCGACTCGCCTGAATACAGTCTCCTGTCCGTGTGCGATTGGCCTCGCGCGATACCCTATTTATCAAGGTCGGAGTAAAAGTACATCAGTTGGCCGGAGTAAAAATGCATCAGTTATCCACGGCCTTCGGGGCTGAGGCCTGTGTTCCTGCAGGGGGAGCGCGAGGGGACTTCCGACCATGCGACGAAATAGATTGCCCGGTGGGATCCGTTTTCGGCGGGCGGTGTCGCCCCATAACCGGACTACTTTCGCCGGCCGATAATGGCTATTGGCGCCCGTGCAGATTGCGGTGAACCCGA
>JBEKLA010000315.1:0-4141 GCA_050010455.1 Binataceae bacterium (SeqCode)
GTAGGCACGGCGGACAATTGGGGCGGATGCTTCTGCTCCGTCGGCCCTACTTCAGGCTTCTCTCTCTTGCGGATATGCGCCAGCCGTTCGACGACGGTAAAGAGCATCGGTACCAGGAAGATGGCGAAGGCCGTGGAGAAAAACATGCCGGTTATCGTAACCGTCCCGATCAGACGGCGGGCTTGCCCTCCGGCACCAAGAGCGTTCCACAACGGAAACAGGCCGATGATGAACGCGAAGGAGGTCATGAGAATGGGCCGCAGACGCACGCGCGCACCTTTGAGCGCCGCAGAAACTACCGATTCGCCCCTGTCGAGCTCGGCTTTAGCAAACTCGACTATCAAGATCGCATTCTTAGCCGACAGACCGATCAGCATTATGAGGCCGACCTGAGCATAGACGTCATTGTCGAGATGGCGTGCCCCACAGCCCAAAGAACGCGCCACATACGGCGACCGCCACGCTAAGCAGCACGCTGAAGGGCAGCGACCAGCTCTCATAAAGGGCAGCCAGAATCAGAAATACAAGCACCGGCGACAGCGCGAAGACGCCAGCATCACCGCCAGCGACAGCCTGCTGGTAAGAGATTCCGTTCCAGGCATACCCCATATCACGGGGGAGGACCTCGTTTGCCACCTGGTCCACCGCGTCCATGGCCTGGCCGGTGCTGTAACCGGGAGCAGGGACCGCGACTATCTCGACGCCGCGGTACTCGTTGAAGCGCGTGGTATATTCCGGACCGAACGCCCGCTGCATGTCGACCAGCGTCGATAGCGGAACCATCGAGCCCGCATTGTTTCGGACGTAAAACTGACCAACGTCAGTTGCTGTGGCGCGGTACTGCGGCTCCGCTTCCACAAACACCTTCCACACGCGCCCAAAGCGGTTGAACTGGTCGTCGCGCAGGATTTCTGCACCTGTCAAGCTCGCGGGCGCGCGCGTCGCGGTGCAAGGATTCGGCGCGGTTGGAAAACACGCGGCGCGCTTTCTCGAAGCGCGCGGCGCCGTACTGGTCGCTGCCGCTGATTCGGTCGGAGCGATCGTAAATCCGCGCGGACTGGAAGTCGAGTCGCTGATCGCATTCACGAAGCGCGGCGGAAAAGTCGGGGATTTCACAGGCGGCCAGCGCATGCAACGCGACGCGATTGTCGGCGTCGACTGCGACATCTGGATTCCCGCAGCGAGGCCCGACGTCATAACGATGGCCAACGTCGATTCGATTCGAGCCAAACTGATTCTGCAGGGAGCGAACATTCCGGCCTCGCACCAGGCTGAGCAGCGTCTGCATCAACGCGGCGTTCTCTCACTGCCGGATTTTATCGTCAACGCGGGCGGCGTGATCTGCGCGTCAGTCGAATACCATGGGGGCAGCCAGTCGCAGGCGTTTCAGAATATCGAAAACAAGATCCGGGCCAACACCCGCGCCGTGCTCGAGGCGATGCGTCAGCGCAAGGTGACGCTCCGCCAGGCAGCTCTCGATCTGGCTGGCGAGCGGGTGGCCAGAGCGATGTCGTGCCGCCGATTTTGATGTGTCTGTGTCGGACCGTTTGAGCGGTTCTCAGGTTATGTGAGGTGGGATTGTCAAAACGACAGGGCTCTTCTGCGGCGCGGTGACCGTGTCTTTTAAGTTGGCAATGAAAGCAGGCCGCCTGACCGACTCGTGAGCCACCAGTCACATTTCACCACGAAACGACATTCATCTAGCTACTTCGCCTGAAGCGATTCTATATAATCTACAAGAGCCGAAATCTTGCGTCTGATTTCCTCTCTGTCCTGTGCGCCCAAGTCTTTATTCTTGTCCTGGTACCGGAGGCCCCACCTCGGCATATCGCCTACGAAATGCAATGGAAAGCGCGCGCTGCCGTCGATCGCGTCGTAGACCGTCTGACGGGGGAACTGACCTCCGTGCGTTCGGCTTAACTGGGTCAAATCAACAGATCTGTAGCCCTTTACCTCCCGCATCGCCGGGACCCGTCCCTTTCCATCGGCAGCGTGGCAGGGCGCGCAGTCTGTCAAATAATCTCTCTTGCCCGACTCGCCAGCAGAGACAGATCCGGCCGATACGAGCCAGAGCAAGACGGAGAACAGAACCAGCCTGCAACTTGTCGTCTGCATCCGGTCAATCAGGGTAGCGGCTGAATTAAGCGCATGTAAGTTACCACTCTTCGGCGATTTCTCCATTCGCGGGTCGCTATCATTTCGGTGCAAACTTAGCAAACCGACGGGAGCAAAAGTCCGGATGAAAGCAGGCCTGTCTTTGGCCGGCCACTGTGTCGAATACTTGTGGCTCATCAAAACCTGATCCGGACTAAAAAGCAGTTTCCTGAGGTGCGCGATCACGGATTCCCATCGCGCGAACTCGGCGCACATATGCGGGCCCGAACGAGCCATCGCGGTCACGAATCAGATGATGCGGTGCTTCGTCCCAAGGGAAAGCCTCGGTCCAAGATGGTTCGCATCAGACTGCACCATCCGCCAAGCAGTCTGCGATCTTCGGCATTCTCTGGAGAAGCTCGCGAAATTCGCGCGTGTGCGCGGGTTTCCGCGGTCGTGAGGGCACCGGAGAGGCCGCGATACGGACCCGTTCGGGCCGATTCGGCGGATTTCTCTCCGCGGCGAGATGACTCGGGCCCCTTCGCCGATGCCGGCCCCGAATGCCGCCCCATTTCGCCATTCAGTCGCCGACCGCCGAAGGTCCTTCATCACGATAGGTTCGAGAGCCTGGTTAGAGGATCAGCCGCTGATCGTTCCAATCAAGCGGAATGGCTAAGCGACCATCGATCAGCATCTGCAGATTGATGCCAGCGGGTGCGCGCCCCGCGGCGACCGCTTGTGCGACCACCGGGGAAACGAACGCCAGCCTAGCGAGCCGCGTGACGTAGCGCTTGGGGAGCCCTTCGCGTCGCGCAATGTCGACCAGAGATTGGGTCCGGCCGGAGACCACCTCCTCGAACCAGCATCGCGCGCGCGCGATTGCCTTGAGCAACGCCGGGTCGACCTGCTGAGGCACTTGGAGTTGCCCTTCGAGAATGATCCGCATCTCGACGCCACGGCGTTTAACTTTCATCGGGACAAGATGAGACAGGCGCAGCACCGGGCTGGATGCCTGCTCGTCGCTGCCCGAGGGAATCGGTAGCCTGAGCGCGATTCGAATGCCCTCGTCGGTGAGTTGCACGCTTGCGATCAATTCGCCGATTGCCGCTGGCGCTTCGGTTTCGGACGCAAGCCGCTGGCGCCAGTCTGAAGCGATCGCAATGATCTGATCAATAATCTGATCGATGTCCGAGATTTCAGTTCCGGACTCTTGGAGTAGAAACCTTGAAGTAATACTTGCGCGCGCTCTTATGGTCTTACCCCATTCGGTATCCCATTGGTAACTTAGTGCCTGCCGACGCTGACCTGTCTGTGGCGAGTTGTTGATTTTGCCCGAGCCGTCGCGGCCAGACTCGTGTGCACGGATTAGATTGTGAGGAACTAATGTCGCACACGTTCCTGGAGGTCTGATAGGACATCCTCGACTTCGTCGAGGGCGGCGCGGAGATCTTCGGCGATTTCGGCGGCCAAGACGTGTGGATCGGGCAGGCTGGCAGAGTCTTCGAGGCTCTCGTCTCGGAGCCAGAAAATGTCGAGGCTGGCCTTGTCGCGGTTGATGATCTCCTCGTAGCTGTAGGACCGCCATCGTCCCTCGGGGCTTTCCTCCGACCAAGTGGCCTTGCGCCCCTACACTGTTCCCGAACAACGCCGCAACCTTCTTCCCCGCGCCGGTTTGGAGACCTGATATCCAGACGCCGGTGGTGGCGGAAAATCATCTGCTCCGAGGTGCCGCACAGCCGTCGCGGTGAAGCGATGGCTATGTCGGGAGCCCGCCAGACGCGAAACCGGCCCCTCCCCCACTACTGGGAACACTGCGGCCCAAGACCGGCTTAAACCTTGCGTTTAGTAAACTGTTCGATCTATAGAGCGAGTTGGAACTTGGAAGGTCAAAAAAGGAAATCCCGGTTCAATCTTAATCCATCTTGAGGCGTTGTCCCGAACTCAGTAGGAACTAGGGGTGGCGGTCTGACGCCTAGATGTTAAGCGGCCTTTCCCTCATTAGCAACTTGATCTTCATTTAGTATCGCCTTGAGCATCCAAAGATCGC
>JBEKLA010000316.1:0-4133 GCA_050010455.1 Binataceae bacterium (SeqCode)
GCCAGCGCGGACAACTGCGCGTGCTCTTCAGCGCTCAACACCAGCTCCGTCTTGGGTCGCCCAATCGCCATCGGCATCTCTCCTTAATCGGATTTGATGCCCAATATGCAAGCAAGAATTATGCAAGTTAATTACGGGACACAACACTAGGTGCTAGCGCTGGAGATCGGCAATCTCCACAAAGCCGAAGCACTCCCGCGCCGCTGTGCGGCGATCTCACAGTCCACGCCTCAAAACTTCGATAACCACAATCCAACGTCGGCTAAAAGTTGCGCCATGTTGATGCCCAATGCAGCCAGTCCCTTCGCGCGATTTTCCAGCTCCTCGAAGGTTTCATCCATCACCTTCTTCACTCGCTCCTTGAACACCTGAGCGCTTGCCTCGTATGGGCTCGTGTCGGCGACCGCATTCTGGTCTTTCTCCGGCAAAGTGTCGTTCGCCGGCGGCTCCTCCATCCCCTCTATCGTGAACTCGCGCGTCCGTTCGGCGATCGCCTTCCACGCGAGGAACGCATCGTGCTGGCCGCGCCCGAAATCAAATGCCCGCAGCGTTTGCCAGAAAAATCCTGCGAATGCGTACAGCGGATCTCCCGCCAGCGGCCCCGTAGGCGCGATCAGGATGGGATCGATTTTAACCTTGTCCGCGATGTCGTAGGCGAGATCGAAAAGCAGCGCGAGGTCGCGAAACAACATTTGCGAGGCAGCCGGCATCTTGATCACGAAGTCGTGTAGCACCGGGTCAACATCTTCCAGATCGCCAATCAGATAGCCCCGGAGCAGGTCGAGCTTGTCGCTCAAATCTCGCATCCGCGCCAACATTGGCAGCATCACGTCCAATGCCGCCTGCCATCCAAGCGATGCCGGCTGCATCGCGAGCGTCGCAAGTCGGTTAAGCGTCTGCAGGCGCTGGTCGAACAGCTTATTCACTTGTGTGATTCCGCGCAGCCCGCTCTGCATCTGCTCGCTCATGAACGCCGGAATCAACTTGCCAAGGAAATCGAGTACCGGCAGATCGCGCGTCTGGTTAAGCGGTCCGAATGTTTGAACCGAAAGATCCACGGACTCCGTATGCACGATCAGAAAACGTCGCTGCGTGTCCTCATACGCAGGATGCGCTGGCGACCAATCGATGTCGTGCGCGACGTTTATCAGCTCGCCTACCGGATCGTTGTCGAAAATTCCGCCGTCGCTATAAAAGACCCCGACCGGCTCCGGCGGATGCGGATAGCGATAGAGTCCGCGCTGGGCGAAAGCAAGCGGAAACGACCCTGCCGCGATGCCCGCCTGCACCGCAGCGAGCCATGCCGTTCCACTGTCAGTGGAGCCGAGCTGGCCCACGCCACGCGCATCGTCCGCGCGCACCATCACATTGCCGAATCCGTCGATGGTCACCTGCCATTTCATCCGGTCGGCGTACTCCCGATACCCGAGCTGCGCGTCGTTGAGCGAATCCAGCCTCTGCGGCTGCCCATCAAGGTTCGATAGCGTGAACACCAGTTCGATCGTGTCTCCGCCCGGACGCAGCGCACCATGCCATTTCGTCAGTCGGGCTGGCACTTGCGTGAGCTTCGCCGATTTCGCGAGGGCGTCGAGCGCTCCGGCGGCCAGCAGCGTATGTCCGGCTTTATAACTCTCATCCGCGCTCACGCTCGACTTGTCCGGCGCCAGCGCCGAAAGATCGGCCCCCTCCACCCACATCTCATGGAGGTGACTATCGTTACAGTCGATTAGCGTGAGCGCTGTCCCCAACGCCGTCATCGCGCCGGCGCTCGCCCCCGCGAAAGCATCGATGTACCAAGGCGGCAGCTGTTTCGCGTTACACTGCCCGTTATGATTCGCGATCATCGCGAGCGTCTGTGTGAGCACGCCCGCCTCGTACGCTCCGAGCGAAATGCCGCCCTTAATACAGATTGCCAGCCGCCGTTCGTCCTGCGCCATGATGTCCCTCGCGCGTCACGCGACTTACCGTGTAGCGCCCAATTCGGTCAGATACACATCCTGCGTAGCCTTGCGCGCCATTGTGCCCGCCGCGGTCCCGGCCGCCGCCCCTATGACCGAATTGGTTTGCACCGCACCCGCCCCCAGAATCGCCGCTTCGACGGCGCTGGTCGCCGCCGATTCCGCCATCGAGGCGAACCCCTTCATCCACGCCACCAACCGATCCTTGTTCGCCTGCGTCGGATTCAGCCAAACCAGGCCGTATGCGGTGTTCAGCCGGTTGCGCAAGTTGTACTCCTCATCCGCGCCCGCATCGATCGTGATACGCACGGAATTGCGCACGTAGTCGGCCGCTGCCTTCTGGGAAACTAGCGACTTGATTGTAGTCAAATCGCCGGCTGCCACTTTCGTCAGATCCGGCCGCGTAATCGTGTCGCCATCGATGGTTTGGTAACCTTCGGCGGTGAAGAAATACGCCTCCAGCGCCTCCTCGATTTTCCCAACCGTCCCCACCGCGTTCTGAAACATGTGGATGCTCGGAAGCACCGACAGCGCAATTTCGACCTGATTGGCGATTACGAACGGAAGCTGCAGGCTGCCCGGAAACAGATTCGTGAACCACTGCAGCAGACTGGTCGGCAATTCGAGGATATCGTCGAGGGGATTGTTGCCCTTGAGGATGTCTGTGGTGATTTTCACCGGCAGGCGCGCCACTCCTCCGATCAACCCCAGCAACGCTCCCGCTCCGTTGTCCTTGGAATCCCCGAACAAGCTCGGAAGCCCGCCGGTGAAGCTAGGTGCGATTTTCGTCGGAAAGGGGGCGTTGCTTTGGAGCTGTTGTTTGAGCTCCGCGCCGACCGGATTTTGCCCAGTCGTATTTAGCAGCACGTTGCCGCGGTCCGGCTGAGTCCCAGCCGCGCGGAACAGGTTCAGAAATCCCGAGACCTTGGTGATTGTCTGCAGTGCCGACTGATACAGTTGGGCCACGTTCTGGTCCATGGTGTCCACTCCTTCTGCTGCGGGATTTCCGCCTCAATACCGCGCAACCATGCGAAACGCAAGCATCGCTGCCCGGATTCTATGATCAATCGGTCAATTCTGTTGACAAAAGGTTCATGCACTGGACATTCACTACTACTTTTAGTAGAAAACGCCCAGGGGGGCGTAGACAAGTCGATGCTGCTTTGGAATTGCAGCGCTTCGAAATCAGTTTGCGGTGAGGCTTCGATGCGTGTGAACGCATTTGTACGTTTTATCGCGGTGGGCGTGTTCACGACGAGTCTGGTGTCGCTAACCGATCTCGCGGTGTTCGCCGGCCCAGATGCGCCCAGGTCCTACCCCCTCGCCTCGATAGATCACATGCCGACCGCCCGCGGCCAATCCATCACGCTTAAGTCCGCCACGCCGCTCAACGCCGACAAACCCAATATCGCAATCCTGTCCCAGCCGTGTTTTTCGCGCGATACGGCAAAAGCAGGAGCGTGCAAGGATGGCGCGCCGCGCTCGGTCAATTGCTTCACCACTACCGACAAAAGTTCCTGCACTGCCGTTATCCCGCTCGACTTGCCCCTCGGAACCTACCTCGTGCGGCTCTTCGAAGCGCAGCCCGACGCGACGGCCGACCTGACCGGTTTGCCTTCCCTCGATCTTATCGTCGTCCGCGAAACCAATGCGGCCCCAGTCCTGCTCGGCATCACACCGATGGTTACTTATCCGGACCAGCCCGCGCAGGGATGCGAGGAGCCGGCATGCCTGACGCTCGCCGGCGCCAATTTCAGTCTCGCCGGCCGTGACAACCGTATCTTGTGGAACGGCAATCAACTGGATGTGAACTGGGATTGCGTGGGGCAGAGCGTCGGAAATTGCCCGGCCGCCATCACAGGCACAGTAGATCAGAGCGGTAACCGGATTAAGCTCAGCGGCATACCAATCGATACCTACCGCGGAATCGCGAACATCTCCGTCAGCCTTCCAGACGGCTCGGTCACCGATCAGAAAACCATCACGATTTCCGGCGTGCCCCGCAACTGGGCCTACTGGATCGCAGGCGTCGTGGTGCTCGTGATCATCGCGATCTTGTGGGCCATTCTCCGGAGCAACTCAAAACGCAGAGTCGCGGGAACGCAGATCAGCCGCTGGACCGCGCTGATGCTCGATCCCGAGACTGATACCTACAGCCTCTCCAAATTTCAGTTC
>JBEKLA010000317.1:0-4125 GCA_050010455.1 Binataceae bacterium (SeqCode)
TGCTCCTGAGTAGCCAACCGAGCCGCCTCGCATGCTTCCGCCTTGTCGAATGACCGCTCAGTCGTCCACCTACTGAGTGGGGCGGCATCATCGTAGCGTTCCGGGCCGATCCACCAGGTTCTGGTTTGCGGCGGCACCATCAGATACCACCCAACCAAGGCAAGCGCAGCGGCGTGACGTAGCTTCATGCGTTCTCTCTACTCCTAGTCTACGGCAGCCGCCAACAGTCCCTTGGCATCGTCTCGGCGCCGCTCGACAATTTGTTGCGCCCTCGGCGGGCACGTCGCGTGAGTGTTTGAAAATACTAGCCGCGTCCCTTTGGCGGGTAGGCATCGGCGAATTGATAGTAGTAGACGGTGTGTCGAGCACCCACCATTTCAAAAATTAAAAAATCTGGTCAAAAAAGGGGGCGCGTCGCGGCAGAAGCTAGCAGGGGGAATCAGACTTCAAGTACGCGCCGTCACCTGAGCCTAGAGTTTGCTCGCTGCCTCGCTTGCGCTCGCCGCATCTTCAACGAGTTGGGGTAAGTCCAGCTCTACGAGAAAGTGGGCTGCGGCAGCAGCAATCTGCACCATCGGGAGCGGGTCAAAGCACTCTGCTGTGTCGCCGACTCTCCATGCAAGCTTCCCGCAGACTCCCTCTTGAGAATATATTGGCTCTGCCACCAGCTCCCGGCACCGCGCATACTCTTGCGTCGCGACATTTAGGGTATCGTAAAAATCTGACTTTATCTGGTCCTTGCGGTCCTTGGGCCAATGTCCGACGTAATTCTCCACGAACCTTTCTGCTACCAAAGGCCCAAGCCGATCGACGAGGGGATCACGCTTCTCCGGCCCTAGCATCTGAAAGGCGAATCGGTCCGTGAGATGCAGGAAACAGTAGACGAACTCCGAGAGCACCGACCACCAGATCACGTGTTTCTGGCGCTCCTTGTTCCGGTCTTCCTTCGAAAAGTTCAGGGCGTCCGCGAAGAACTCGGTGCACGCGTGAGCCCCCCATACAACGACCATCGCCAACTTCTCGCCGTTGTCTTCAAGGCCGGGCAGTGCGACGGGCAGGGCGGCTCGACGTTTTGAGGCGAAAACGACCGAACCGAGCCGAAACGTCTGGAAAATCGGAAGCAGCAGATTTTTTTTGTCGGCGGCGGTTGGCTTCTTGGAGAGCCTATCGCTCGCTTCCTGAATCGCAGGCCCAGCGTCGCGCAGCTTAAGGGCCGACCGATCAATCTCGCTCGGCTGAAAGGTCCGTTGCGCGTCGAGAAATTCCTGGTAGTAGCGACGTGCCAAGTCCGAGTTACCGAGAAGTTCGGCGTATCTCGCGGCGTCAAATTGATAGATCGGAAGGTGATGCATGGAGAATGCTTGGATGCCGGCATGTAGGGCCTTGGACAGTAACCCCATCCGCTCCTGACCAGAAACGGAAATAGCAAGCAGGACTTGGCGCGCAGCGAACTCTGACAGAGCGGTAGCGGCCAAACTCCGAAAGATGGTGTCAGCGTCTTCTTGTCTTACGTACCAGCTTCCTTCTTCTCCCTCCGGTAGTGTGGAGATAAGGTTGAAGAGCCCCTCTATCTCGCGCTGCTCTTCGTCGGTCAGGTCATAATCGCTGAAATTGAGTTTCGCCGCATCCGTGGACCGGGTATCCGCATCGAACTCGGTATCAGGCGCGTGTATGAGCTTCTCCTTCAGCCAATCTAACCAACGAACTCCCCTGCGCGAAACCGAGTGGCGCTCAGGTTGGACGTAGCCGGGCGGGGTTACTCCAGCGATCGCATTTTTCACTGCTGACAGCAGCTCCTCGGCGCCGCACGGTTTCATGACATACTCGAATGCGCCAAGCTCAAGTGCTCTGTTCACCGCCTCCTCGGTCGTGGCGGCACTGACGACTACCACCGGGACATCCGGCCCGTAGTCCCGCATCCATTCGAGCAGGGCGAACCCGTCCTCCAGTTCAGGAACCGTCAGAGCAGTGACCACGGCTTCGACAGGCCGCCACGTGGTGCTTTCCGCGTCGGATGGCTCGGTTTCAAGGATTCGAATTGCGTCCCATCTGGTACTGGCTTCAAGGACGACATAACCATCTTTGCGCCAAAACTCAGCCGCTATCTGTCGCTCTGCATCGTTGCCTTCGACGATGAGGATCTTCCCCGAACGAGGCTTCCGGCGGACACGAGATCGTTTGCTGCTCATTGATGATGCTCTGCTGAACTTGGTTACTCTTGCTCGTCCTGCTGCTTCCTATCTGAGCACCCGAGGTGCTTGCCGAACATACTACTGCCACGCATCCCTCGGGGCAGGTGCGCCGCCGACAGTAGTGGGTAGAAGGCGGCTTCGCTCGCTCGGTCCGGCGAAGACCGGATACCGGTTTTATCACTTATAATTAAACTTAAGAAAACTAATTTGACGGCGAGACAAGTTCCATAGGACATTTCGCAAAAGAGACTTCATGCTGGGCTACGCGCATGCGGAGACTCGGCAACTTCCTCGCGCCTATACGTCAAGCTGAAGCCCCAGCCTGTGAGTGTATCCACTCATGGAGGCAGCCATGACCAAGAAGAATTTCTGGTCGCGATGGTGGCTTGAAGTAGCTTCCCGTTGCGAGCGCGCGAGCCCTTCGAACCTTTTTCCGGGGTGGTTGAACACGACAACGACACCCTTCTCGACGCGGAACTCAAGGGGCTTTCATGAAGAACCGTCCAATAGTCGGGTTGTTAATCGCGTTGCTTGCCATTCCGGGCATCGCGCTGGGTGTTGCCCAAGTAATGCTTTCTTACACAAACCACCAGTTTGAGCAGGCACGCGCCGAGGAATTTGCGAAAATTGAGAATCCCACTCCCGACCAACAGAGGATCAATAATTTCTTTCAGAATTTGAGCTTTCCGCAATTGTGTGGCAATCCGAGTCTCCGAGGGCAGTCTAAGGGCTTCGAGGATGTCTGCAGCGAGACCGTCGATCCCCTAACGATGATGGGAACCGGGGCTGAGATCGCGGGCATCGTCGGCGTCGGTCTGATTTTCGCAATTGCGATGTGTGGATTTCTGGCAAAATCAAGCCGCACGATGTTGGTGCTGTTGTTTCTGCCGGGCCTTTATCTGACGCTTCTGGTCTTAGTAGCGTTGATCGCGCTTCATGCGACATTGTTAATCGCATCGCTCTACTTTATTTGCGCGCAACTGTTCGAGCGAATTCCGGTTGGAATCATGGGCGCGATCGGGTTGGGCGCGATCGTCGGTATTTGGGTAATGATTAAGGCTGCGTTTAGTGCGGTGCGTCGTGCTGAGACCAGGGTTCTCGGCAGAAGCCGCAAACTCGAAGTTGGCGATCCGCTTCGCGAATTTCTTGAGCATCTCACAAAACAGATCGGAACCGCGATGCCCGACAACGTCGTCGTCGGATTCACTCCTAACTTCTTTGTTACTGAGGCTAATGTTCGCTGCCTCGACGGAGTTCTGACCGGGCGCACTCTGTACCTGTCGTTACCGCTTGCGCGGGTCCTCAGTCAGCCCGAGCTTGGGGCAGTACTTGGACACGAACTCGGCCACTTCAAGGGCAGCGACACCAAATTCAGCCGCTGGTTCTATCCGATTTATCGCGGAACTGGCCAAGCGCTCACGGGTTTACAAGAGGTCGCACGGGGTGGGAGTGCTCGGAGCTTCGCGCTGCTGCCCGCTGCATTCGCCCTCAGCTATTTCTTGGACCGCTTCGCAACCGCTGAGAGCCGATTAGGCCGCGAGCGCGAAATTGCAGCTGACGCTGTCGGCGCGCAGGCAACCACCCCTCGGGCGTGTGCATCTGCCCTAATGAAAATTCACGCATTCGCGCCTCTTTGGACGAATCTCCAAGAAGAAATGCAAGAATTGTTTCAGCAGAACAAACAGTTGATCAACGCAAGCTCATACTGGGCCTCGAAGGTCGCTCTAGGCGTGCAGAGACAACCGAATTTCATCGCAGAAATCGATACTTCGACTACAGACGTAGGCCATCCAACGGATACGCATCCACCCCTAGCAGGCTGTTGAGGAAGGGGTTTGAATAGTCAGTGTTATCGGCATTGTGGAGATGGTAAGCGAGTCAGTCGCTGGGCTGGGCGGGTTTCGCTCGCCGAGGCGAGCGCGGCGGTGTGGTG
>JBEKLA010000318.1:0-4094 GCA_050010455.1 Binataceae bacterium (SeqCode)
TTGGCGCGCCAATACGACGGAACAGGCCTTCGATCAAGAGATGTGTGGACCATGCCGCAACGGTCGTTCCGACGGAAATCAACGGTCAATGTGGGTCACGCCGCGAGACGTTGGTAGCGGTGGTGCAGACCACGGACTTGAGGGATGGCGATGACTTGGCCGCTGCGCGGCGACTGGATCGGACGCGAATAATCTCCTATCCAGATAATGGCCACTTATCGGCACAATCACTGGCTAGGCAAAATCCGGCACGCCCGGCTAGTTGCCGTCACGACATTCCACAAATCATCACTCCTTGCTGGCGCCAGAGATCAGGATATCGCCGCACTCTTCAACTTTGACAATGCGCGGATTCTCACTCTCACACTGGCGGGCTTAGCGGCCCCCTTCATCATTTCGCCCGTAGCCGGGTTGCGGATGAGCGTACCGGCCTTGCGAGCCGGAACCTTGCGCAGTGTTATCTTACAAAGGCCAGGCAAAGTAAACTCGCCCACGCCACGTGGATGCACCGATCCCAACATCACGGATTCAAGCGTATTGAAAACGCCAATAGCTGTCTTGCGCGGGATGTCATTCTGCTCAGCAATCAGATTGATGAGCGCTGATTTCGTCAGGGTTTCCTTGATCACACGGATGGACGTGTCGGCTTTACCAGCTTTCTTCTTGGCCATTATTTTCTCCAGAGGTTGAAGAGGACGGAAGACATGTTTTCGAGATTGCCGATGGTAGCCATCTCGCGCGACCTCCGCAAGCCAGGACCAACATCGATGGGCAGACCCTGCTTCTGGCTGTTCGCGGACAGATTGGCGTTGTCATCCGGCGTATGGACCGCGCGCTCATCGACGCCAGCAATGTAAACAGAACGCGAAATCCGCTTTTTATTGGTCGTCATTCATGCGGCCGCCACGGCATGACCGGCCTATTTGTTCCCAACCGTGCCGGGGACCGGTCCCGATGGGAGGTCACACTCGCATTTAGAGCCGAGTGGCGCGGGTGTCGACAACTCACATTCGGCGCCGCCGATTTGGCAAGAGGTTCCGGTCGAGGGTGAAAAGTTGGCGCAGAAATGCTTTATATCGAGTCCCTCAACAGTGATAATACCTCCTAGCGCGAGTCCGATATTGGGCAGCCGACCGGCGCGATACGACTGGCACATTTGCTCCGCCATTGTCTGCGAAAAGTTGACGCTGGGCTGACATATGCGGCGGCTTGCTGCGTCATCACCACAGAATTCTTCAGAGTCAGGATATCGAGCGTTCCAGTCGGAAAGTTCGGAACCAGGTAAAAGGCCTTGCCCAGGCGGGGGGCCTTGCCCAGGCGGGGGGGAATGGCTTGCAGGCCGTTTTGCGCATTGGGGGCACCGGGCGGTTGATGCTGAGGGGCGGCGGGAGCCGGCACGGCAAGGGGAAGAATAAAGATCGCAAAAGCTGCGGCGGCAAGCGTGATTTTCATGGGGCGATGCCAAACCTATCACAGAAGAATTAGCTTAGGGACAAGTCCCATCAAGCGCTCTGTGAGCGAAATCGACACGATCGAGGCTCGGTCGCTTCACTCCCCGCGCCCATGTCATCGCCTGGCGCAAGCATCTCAGAGCACGCGCCCTCCATCCAGTATTCAGCGCCCTGTTCGACTATCTGTGCGAACACAACGCTGTGTGTGACGAATTGCTACTTATTGCCAGTCTCAACAATTTGCCCACACCCGAGAAGCGCCCAAAAGCATCTGCGAAACTGAAAGCGGCCGGACTAAGGTGGGGAGGGCGGTCAAATCTCCACGGTCGCTCGATCGTAGACCGCGGCGCTAGCCACGCGCGCGCGACCGCGAAATTCGATTTTTGGGTCAGATGAGCCTTTCAGCCTTCCCAACGTAAGCACACGGACGCTGTGACGGGCTGATTGACGCGAAGGTTACCAACCAGTCAACTGTTTTCCGAGTGTTTTCCGCCCGTTTGAGCAGAATTTCCGCCTGTTTGGAGAGCATTTACGCGTGTTTTGAGCGGGCATGCAAAGTTGACCGGTCTGTGGCGAATTGCCGATTCTGGCAGGGGATCAAGAATTCGCCACCAGACAGGCTGCCGGACCCAGACGGCCTGCAGCAATCTCCTCGGCTTGACTACCGCCTGCCGTAGCGCCGCGCTATGGTGAAGCAGTGCGCCGTTTCAACCGCTCAGCGGCCGTGCGCGCCGCCGGCGTTGGCATCGCAGTGATCCTAGTCCTTGCGGCGATTGCGGCTTTAGTCGCGCCCAAGTTCATCAAGCTTGCCCCGCTGCGTGAGCAACTGACGACGCAGCTTTCCGCGCAGCTCCACGCCAAGGTCGGCCTCGCATCGTTGCGTGTTTCACTGTTTCCGCTCCCCCACCTGGTTCTCGATCAACTGCGACTCTCGGTCGCACCGACGCTCGACATCACGATCGAGTCCGCCGCGGTGTATCCCCGAGTGTTGGCCCTGCTCACCGGCAACCAGCAGCCCGCTCAAGTCAGCATCGCTGGTGCGCGTGTGCGGCTGCACCTTCGCCGCGAGTTGGCCATCGAGCCCACAACCGGCAATCCCACCGCGACGCGTGGGCTGCAAGAGATGCTAGCGGCGGGGCTTGCCATGGTGTCGTCCGTGGCGGCAGCGCGCGCTCCCGGCCTGGCGGTGCGCCTGACGCACGGTGTCCTCAGTGTCACCGCGGCGGACGGGGAGGCATTCGCGTTCACCGACATTCACGGTGCCATCCACTTGCCACCGGACCGGCTCAGCATCGATCTCGCCTCTGGATCAAACGTGTGGGAGCAGGCCACGCTGCGCGCTGCGATCGATCCCGCCAGCGTGCACGGCGACGGACGAATCATGTTGACGGGGCTGCGGCCGCAGGCAATGAATCGCTACCTGATGCCGGCGGACCTGGAGATCGGGAACGCCACGGCAGATCTCGATGTTCACCTGACCGCCGACGGGCTCGACGCGCTGCGTGCCGATGTCGAGGCGACGGTTCCCATCCTGGATATCTTCGAGGGCAGAAACGATTCGCGCTTGAGTGAAGTTCGTGAGGGCAGTCTGGAACGACCAACCGAAGTGGCCCATAGAAAAGACGCTGGGCAGAGCCCGCAACGAGCGGCGAAGCACTTGAAACTCGAGGGCGCTCACGTGAGCGCCAGCGTCAAGGTCGATGACCAGACCACAGGCGTGACGTTCAACGACGCGCGTCTCGCTGCCCCGCCGCTGCAGCTTTCCGGGACGTTGATGCTGGAGCGCCGCACGCAGCAAGTGCGCTTAAAGTTGGAGGGTAAGGACCTGGACGTGGCAAATGCGCATGAAGCCGCCGTCTTCTTCGCCACTAACAATCCGACCGCCCAGGCGATTTTCAACATTCTTCGCGCGGGCAAGGTGCCGCAACTCATACTGCAGGCGCAGGGGCGCACGCCGGGGGAGCTGGCCGGCCTGGAGACGATGCTGATCCGCGGTGCACTGGTTGGCGGACAGGTGCGAATACCGGGGAACGGTCTTGAGCTCGAAGACGTCAATGGCGAGGTGTCGGTGGTCAAGGGCGTCCTGATTGGCGAGCACGCCTCCGCGCGGCTGGGCAACACGCAAGCGCGCGACGGCAGCGTGCGCGTTGGCTTGACTGACGAGTCGCACGAGCTGTCGGTGACCACCGCGGTGCAAGCGGATGCGAGCGACCTGCCGGCGGTGCTGAACCGAGTGGTCGCAAATGAGACGCTGACACGCACGCTCAAGCGGCTCACCGAGGTACGGGGCAGGGCAGAGGGACAATTGACGCTCCGCGGTACGACCCACGCTGCTACGGCGGAGGTGGAGGTTTCGACGCTGAGCGTGTCGGCAAAAGTGCGCGATTTCGACCGGCCCGTGCGGATCGAAGGCGGGACGTTCCACTACGATGCAGATGCCGTCGCCGCGAGCGGTCTCAAGGTCACGACCGGCGACTCAGTCCTATCCGGAATCTCGGTGCGCGCCGATGCGGTCGCGGCGCTGGCGAGCATCGACGTCAGCGCCGGAAGCGGGCGTATCGCCCTTGGCGAAATCTATCCTTGGGTGGCGGCCTTCGGGTGGCTGCCGAATTCTGTATGGACACCGAAGACGCTGTCGGGCAC
>JBEKLA010000319.1:0-4085 GCA_050010455.1 Binataceae bacterium (SeqCode)
TGGTGAGGTCGACGGCTGCGCCGTCGAGATTAGTGAATCTGGTTGGGGGCGACGATGGAGCTCGGGCGTTCGCGGCGAACGCTGATGATGATGTTGCTGCTGCGGCCGCCGGCCGCGCAGCGCGGTTCAGCTACCGGGTCATCGAAAAACAGGCGGCTCTGAAAGATCAGCAGAAAAGGGGTCGGCGTTCATCTTAATGGCACACACGTCTCGCGCGTGCGCGCGAGGGGCGCGACGACCCAGCGACGTCGGTCAGCAGAGCGACCCGCAATGCCAAACAGCTTCCGCTACCGCGTCAGCACATTCGGCTTGCGGGCAGCCCTGTTTTTCACCCGCGCCTACAACCCGCATCCTGCGCCCGGGCGTCGCCGCCACGCCCGGTCTCCAAGCGATCGATACCCCGCTCCAGCGCGCCTTCCACAAATGCGACGCGCAGCTCACTGCATGGATCAACCAAACCCGATTCGCCGCTTGAAACTCGAAACATCTAGCCCAACTGTCGTGACTGAAGCTGCGCTAGCCAGGCGGCGCCTACTCCAGCACCCACCAGATGTCGAGGCAAGTGTGGGTGGCGGCGGTGCCTGTCCTGAAGCGGGCCTCGACCTTGTCGCCGATTTTGACGGGGCCGGGTCCGCCCAAGTAGCTCTTCAGGATCGTCGCGACGCCTTCGATCTTGACGTCGATCTGATAATACGGGCAGGGAATCTCCAGTCCTGTTCCACCGCGTTCGACGTAGGTATAGGAATAGATATAGCCGCGGGGATTCTTCACCTCGCCCCACTCCATCGGCTGATGGCAATCAGGGCAGTCGGCCCGCGGCGGCAACCACAGCTCTCCTTTGCCCTTGCTGATCGGGCAGGCTGGGTTGACGCAGCGGGTACCGAGCAGTCGCTTCTCGACCAATCCCTTGAAATAGGGGGTGAGCAGGCCATAGGTGTGGTAGTGCATCCCCTCGGCACCGAAGCGCGGCACGTGGAGGATCCAGGCATCGCCTTCCTCGTCGATCGTCGAAGCCTTTATCGCGGTAACGGCGTTCTCGCTCATAACGGTCCTCCTACCAAGCCTTTTCGAGCACAGCGCAGGTCACATGACTACCGACTCCCGCGTGCGAGATCGCCAGACCGCGGCGCGGATTCTTGACCTGCAAGCTTTGCCAGTCGGCCGGTTTCGTCTTGCCATAGCGCTGCCACAGCTTCGGATCGCCGTGGAACTGGTCGTACTTGTTCTGCAACTGCCAGAAGACTTCGCCGGCCTGGAATATTCCAGTGGCGCCCACCGCATGCATGGTGCCGAGCAGCCCGCCCGACAGGTTTGCCGGGCACTTGCCCTGCTTGCCCGTGCGCGGGTTCTCGAGGTAACACTCACCCGAGGTGACGTAGTCCTGTTCGCGACCGTAAAGGGTCAAACCGACATCGCCGTATGTCTGCAGGTCGGAAATGGTGAACGCATCGTGGGTTTCCACCAGATCGAGGTCGTCGATCGGTACGTTGATGCCGGCCATCCGGTAGGCCATATACGCGGCGAATCGGGCGGCGGCGAAGCTCTCAAAGCCGGGCCAGCGGCCGTCGTGCTTCGCCATTTCCTCGTACAGCCACTTGTAGTCTTCTTCCGTTTCGTTCGGCAGCAGCGGGATCCGCATGGGACGCCGGTCGCCGGTGCGCAGGGTGTGTGACCCGGCGGCGATGTAAAGGCGCGCCGGATGATCGGTCAATTGGTAGGCCAGTTCTTCCGAACAGAGCAGCATGGCGGCCGATCCCACGCTCATCGCACAGCATTCGAGGAAACGCAGCGGATCGGACACGATGTCGCCCTTCAGCACCTCCTCGACTGTGTGCTTGCCCGGCTGTTGCGCGAACGGCGAAAACCGGGCGTAGCCGCGATTCTTGACGGCGATCTCGGCGCGCACCCGCTCGTCGACGTTGTACATTTCCTGGAAACGCCGGGCCATCGGCGCGTAATAGCTGGCATAATTCCGCGCCAGGCGCGTCTCGAAGTCCTTGCAGGCGGCGGTGGCGATATAATAGTTGCCGGTCCAGGTCTTGACCTCGTCCATGCGCTCCCAACCGAGGACCAGCGTGCAGTCGCTCATTCCGCTCGCCACCGTCGTGGCGCCGGCAAGAACGGTCGACCCACCTGTCGCGCCGCCCGTCTTGACGCCGATGTTCGGTAATGGGTCCAGGCCGAGGTAGTCGTGCACCTTCGCTTCGCACAGAAGCTGATCCTGGAAATGATCGGCGAATTCGCCGTAGCATGCGAAGTTGATGAGCCCTTTGACCGCGAGCGGGTCCTGCTTAAGATTATTTTCTTCGAGCAGCATCCGGAACGCCATCATGCACAGCTCTTCGAGCTTTTTTTCCGGATAACGTTTGCGAAAGTCCGACATGCCGGCGGCCACGAGATAAACTGGACGAGTCCATTTCGGCACCCTCAGATTGCCGGAACCGAATTCGATCATGGTGCTTGCTCCTTGTCAGTTGTCTCAGGCGGTCGCGTCGAACTGCTCGCGGCCGATCAGTATGTGCGGGATCTCCGACGTGCCGGCGCCGATCTCGTAGAGCTTGGCATCGCGCCATATAGCGCTGCCGCATCTCGCACCGCCGCGTCGTTGCTGTGGTAGTTGAGAAACACCTCGCGAGCGTCGCGCGCGAACGCCTTGGCGATGGGCCCTTGGTTTCACCGGTGATGAGGATCGACACGACGCCATCCGCATGCCTGCGTCCTCGCTCAGGCGTGCTTTTTCAATTCCAGCCGGCCGATTTGATTGCGATGCACCTCGTCCGGTCCGTCGGCGATGCGCAGGAACCGTGCGATGACGTACGCCTCCGCCAATCCGAAATCGTTGGTAACGCCGGCGCCACCGAACGCTTGGATCGCCCAATCGATCACTCGGCAGGCCACATTGGGCGCGGAAACTTTGATCATCGCGATCTCGGCCCGCGCCGCCTTGTTGCCGACCGTGTCCATCATATGGGCCGCGCGTAGCGTCAGCAGCCGAGCCTGGTCGATGAGAATGCGCGATTCGGCGATGCGCTCCAACGTCACCGTCTGCTCGGCAATCGGTTTGCCGAAAGCGACGCGGCTCTTGGCGCGCACGCACATGGCTGCGAGCGCGCGCTCGGCTAGGCCGATCAGACGCATGCAATGATGAATGCGCCCCGGCCCGAGGCGCCCTTGCGCAATCTCGAACCCGCGACCTTCGCCCAGTAGCATGTTCGCCGCCGGCACCCGCACGTTCTCGAACGTCACCTCCGCCACCTTGTCGATCTTGGAGAAACCAAAAACCGGTAGCGGTCGCACAACCGTGATTCCGGGGAGCTTGGTCGGCACGATGATCATGCTCTGCTGCTTGTGCTTATCGGGATGATTGGGAGCGGTCTTGCCCATGAAGATGAACAATGCGCAGCGCGGATCGCCAGCGCCGGAGGAAAACCACTTATGACCGTTGATCACATAGTGATCGCCCTCGCGTCTGATCGTCGCTTGGATGTTCGTGGCGTCGCTCGATGCGACTGCCGGCTCGGTCATCGCGAAGCACGAGCGCGTTTTCCCTTCGAGCAGCGGCGTGAGCCATTTGCTCTTCTGTTCGGGCGTGCCGTAGCGCGCCAGCACCTCCATATTGCCGGTATCGGGCGCCGAGCAGTTGAAGACCTCCGACGCCCAGGGCGCGCGGCCCATTTCCTCGGCGAGCGGCGCATATTCGAGATTGGTGAGCCCGGCGCCCACATCCGACTCGGGCAGGAACAAGTTCCACAGCCCGGCGGCCTTGGCGACGAGCTTCAATTCCTCGACGACTTTGGGCGTCTCCCGGACGCCGCACGTTTCCAACTCGCTGTAGTAACGCGCTTCGTTCGGATAGACGTGAGCGTCCATGAAAGCCTTGACCTGCGCGATGAACTTCTTGGTCCTGGAGGAATAGTCGAAATCCATAGCACGCCTCTTGATCTTCGTCGCAACATCAAAGTGACGTTAACCGCCGCCCCGGTCCAATACCGGAGGCGCCCGCCTCGACACGCCTCTATTTTCGGATTGTCGGAAAGGCCTCGTCGGCAGCTTCATCAGGCTCAGGCGCGTGTGGCGGACGTGCA
>JBEKLA010000320.1:0-4060 GCA_050010455.1 Binataceae bacterium (SeqCode)
GCGACATGGCGAATTCAGAGGAAGCTTCGAAGGCTCATTGCGTAGTTCAATGATGGTGTGTTCAAGGACAAAAATTTCAGGGTCAACGAAGCCAAGCCGCGCGAATTGGTCGCGGCGGCGGGGCTTCGAACTACTACGTAATAACCTTTCGACGCTCCTTCCGTTACGCCGTCGGCGATTCGATGCGACCGGACGCCAGGAAGGGCTCTGCCGCCGCCAGAACCGTGATAATGCTTTTTGCGACAATAAGGGCAGGTAACAATTAGCTGGTCGAATCCGCGACACTTTACTACTCGCGCTTCAACCTCCGGTATCTCACTCATATCCTCGACCACCACAGCCTTCTCCTCGTAGGACCCCCTACAGTCAGCCATCGAGCTTGTTGATTTCGATTATCACGCTCGCAGTCTTAATAGACACGAAATTCGGCGAAGCGCCGGCTGCGAGCGCACTTTGATCGAGCAGGTTTTGCGACTTCGAGCTTTCGCTTCGCGGCGGCAATCTCCTCCTCGCCCCGGCATAGGTAGCGCAAGTAGTTTTGGGCGAGAACTGAAAACGCGTCGTTGACCGTGGTTCCGTGCCGCAGGATAAGCCGCGTGGACGCGCGGGCCTCGGCATCGCTGAACGGCAGCGGCCGTCGATCGAGCACCCGCCCTTTTGATGCGAAGGTTGCCGACGTCCGAAGTCAGCATCCCGCCGGGCAGAGCGAGCGCAATTTCTGCGGCGTTTCGTTCCAAGAACGGAATAAACCTCCCCCAGACGTCGCATATAATAGTCAACCGTCCGTCGCGGCCGAGTTGAACAAGGATGTTGTGTTTTTCATAGAAGCGCAAGAGCGCTGGCCCGCGTTGTTCGCGCGGCAACATCTCGATTACCGCAAACCTTAGCCCGGAGGTCGGCCACGCGCGATCGCAGCTCGCCGCGAATCGCATCAAAGCGGGACACGAGCCAAGAAAGATAGCCCGACATGGCCGCGGCATAGAGCCCCGCAGCAGCGGCAGTCTGTGCAGCGGTAAGCTTCACCATGTCAACGTCGCCGCCGCGGACTTCGATATTGGCCACGGGCGCGATCAGCGAGTGTCCCGCGAACAAATCCTCGCCGGTCGAGATGAGCAATCCGCGTGGCTGTTTGCTCTGCCTAAGCGTCGCATCAGCTCGCAGCCGGTTACGCCCAGCGGAATTCCCTTGGGCGCGCATCAAGTGATCGGCTTCCCGATTTAGGCGATCGCGTTCAGTTCTGGATCCCGTCGGAGAAAAGTCATCGACGACAAGGACGGCATCCTTTGCTAGGAAGCAAAGCCATTGCAACGAATAAGCGATGGGGCTCCATGCGGCCGGCAGGTGACGTGCGTCGAAGCCAGAACCGAAATGTTGCTGGACCAGCGTTGCCAGCGCCGTTTTGAATCGGCCAGTTTGGCCATGAAAATGAACACTAAGATCGATCTCGAGCACCCGACTCATAGCTGAATACTCATTCGCAGGAACCGTGCCGGAATAATGCCTGCCCTTAAGGGCCATCTCAATTTCAAAGTGGCGCGTGACCTGGTCGCCGTCGTCGCGAAGAATCTCCCTCTTAATCTCAGCGGTAAAATTCGAGATCGGCTTTATTATCTCAGCGCCTTCGTCGGTGAGTCGGACGTATGTGAACCCATGCTCCGAAGCCCGGTAAAGACCCGTCTCATTTACTTCGGCCGCGGCTGGCGCGCTCTCGACGGTGAAAACCGGAGCAGCTTCGATTAGCGCACGGATTTCGTCGTCGATCTCGATGTCAGTTTTGCCTTGGGCGCCGCGAGCTGCGACGAAATCAACGATGTCACCCTTCGCGGGCAACTCGGGCAGCTCAACGATCTTGATCTCGGCCGCGACGCCGATCAGGCTGCGCGCAACGGTCAAACTGTGCCGTAGCCCAGTTTCATCGTTGTCAGGAAAAATCGGGACGCGGCGGCTACGCAGAGTCTCGTTATCCTCAGATCTCCACTTGCCGGCGCCCTGGTATAGGCTGAACGGAACGCCGGCGGGATGACATTCACATTTTTGCTTCCCGCGACCCAGATGGTTAATACGAGTCCCATCAGGTGCCAAGTGCCCCTGGAAAAACTATTTCTCTTTTTTGCGGCTACCGTCTGGCGCCGTAATCCGCTTTTAGTAACGGTCAACGTTGAAATCACGGTAGGTATGGGTCGCAACGAGCTCGCCGCGGTCGCTTCGCCTTCTGCGCCAACCCATTCTGTTGCAAAGCCTTCACGCAGCACCGATCGGCCGGTCCGCCCAAGCGCTACTGCCCGAGCTGCGGCATCGCGGCATCCGGACGCGAGGCGGCGAGCGCCTACTACCACAGGAGTCGCGAAACCATACTCGAGAAGCTACGCCAAAGACGTGAACATGAGGTCGAGCTATGAAACGACGAGGAAATCACGAAGGTGCGATCTATCAGCGCAAGGATGGAAGATGGGAGGCCAAACTAGATCTCGCCTGGCAGGATGGCCGCCGACATCGGCCTTCAGTCTACGGCAGGACTCGCGCCGAGGTAGCCGACGAGCTCACCAAACTTCTGCGTAAGCGCCAACAGGGCCTACCGGTACGCGGTCAACGCCAGACGGTCGCGCAATACCTGGCCGACTGGCTCGAGTTGATCCTCGTGCGCCCGCGCACTCATGAAAAATTCGAGGGCGTCGTGCGGTTACATGCGATTCCAGACTTAGGCCCTTACCAGCTCGAGAAGCTGCAACCGGCCCAGGTCCAGGCCCTGCTCAACAATAAGCTCAAGTCCGGCCTTTCCTTGCAGTCGGTCAAGCACATCCGCACCGTGCTCTCCATCGCGCTCAACCGCGCCATGGTCGACCACGATCTCGGCCGCAACGTCGCCCGGCTTACCAAACTGCCAGACCTCGAGCGCAAACCTGCGAAGCCACTCGGCCCGGATGAAGCCAAGCGCCTGCTAGCCGCGCCGCCGCCGCGAAGATAGATGCCATGCTCGGCGGCGCCTAAATAGCCATTCCGCCGCTTTTCGCAGGCGTCCATCGCTCAGGTGAGCTGCTCAGCTTGCACAGGTTAGAACACCCAGCCTGAGCGCGACTTTGCCTTTAAAAGCGAGCACCTAGATCACTTCGCTCAGGTTGCTCGGGTTTTTTTGCATACATATAGCTGGGTTTACTTTTTTATTTCACCGTGCAACTGACTATTTGACGACCAGGCCGCGCGAAATACGTCAACCGGCGATCCGCTGACGACCGTTTTGACGACCACCCCATACGGAAGCGGGCGGACGAAATAGCCGATATTTACTGCTCAAGTTGCTCAGGTTTAGTCAGTAAATGGACTAACACAGAAATCGGCCGAATAGTCACTATCGAACTTACAAGCCGGGGGGCGCGGGTTCGAAACCCGCACCGCCCACCAAAGAAATCAAGAGAGTTGGACCGACACTTCAATTTCGACGGCACGCGCTAGCGCCAATAGGTGCCAAATTTTGAATCGAATCCGTTCTTGCGTCGCCCTTAGCTTTGGCCCTCGGAAGTGCTGAACTACCACAATGGCCAATGCGGCATTTTATCGGTGTCCCACTGCGCCTAGCGTCGCCTTCACTTTGCCCACCCAAAGACTCGCGCCAGTTCCTTGAGTACGTCTTCCCCAGGCGTGGCTTCGATTTCAGATCTAAGCTTGCTTGCAATTCTCATCAAGGAATCAATCTCGCCCGGCGCCGCTGGACGCATTCGGCGCTCGGCTCCCTGATAGGTCTGGTCGACGAGTCGGAAGAACACCCGCATCAGGGTCATCACGTATTCTGAAGATTGTGGATGTAGGCTTCGATATGCGGCGTAGCCATGCCCCACGCCCTTTCTCTTTGACGAACCATGGAACCCGATGTTGTTTCGGATGAGGGTTACCGGCTGAGCTATGACTGCCCAATGCTCCAAGAGGCGGTCACACACCTCGCTGGCGGGTGACGGTAGATGCGGCAATAGCTCCTTCGATACCTGCTCGAAGTTCACGCCCCTTCGATCGAAGAGGCTATACAGAAACGAGTAGTGGCACGCCAGTAGAGTGTGGGTAGTCTGCT
>JBEKLA010000321.1:0-4044 GCA_050010455.1 Binataceae bacterium (SeqCode)
CGCGTTCCGGCTTGAAGGTGCGGTAGTTGATGGTCTCGGGCTTCTTGACCTCGCCGTGCGACCACGACCGGATCATCTCGGGCGACGCGATCGCGATCCGGATCTAGTTGAACGAGAGCGGATTCTTGGGCTTTTCAAAAACACCGAAAAGGTCTTCCATCCTAATGACTCCCTGGACTCGCCAAGCTGCGTGCTACGCGCGTTGCGGCTCCTCCAGCAGTTCAACATTCAGACACAGCGACTGGAGCTCTTTGACCATGACGTTGAACGATTCCGGCAATCCGGGCTCGAGCGTGTTCTCGCCCTTGACGATCGCCTCGTACATGCGGGTGCGTCCGGCAACGTCGTCGGACTTGACCGTGAGCATCTCCTGCAGCGTGTAGGCCGCGCCGTAGGCCTCAAGCGCCCACACTTCCATCTCGCCCAGGCGCTGGCCACCGAACTGCGCCTTGCCTCCCAGCGGCTGCTGGGTGACCAGGCTGTAGGGACCGGTCGAGCGGGCGTGGATCTTGTCTTCCACCAGGTGATGCAGCTTCATCATGTACATCACGCCCACGGTCACCTGCTGCTCGAACGGCAATCCGCCGCGGCCGTCGTAGAGCGTGCATTGCCCGGACTCGGGCAGGCCCGCCCGCTTGAGCATCTGGAAAATTTCCTCTTCGCGCGCGCCGTCGAACACCGGCGAGGCCAGGTGGATGCCGGCTATGCATTTGGCCGCGAGCTTGGCCACGTCGGCGTCGGGAATCTCGTCGATGAACTCGTGATGCTCCTTCTCGGGGTACAGCTCGCGCAACTTCTTCTTGAGCTGCGCGGGGCTCATCGACTCGCGCAGCGCCTGCTCCATCTGATGGCCCAGTTCGCGCGACGCCCAGCCCAGATGGGTTTCCAGGATCTGGCCGACGTTCATGCGCGAAGGCACGCCCAGCGGGTTGAGCACGATATCGACCGGCGTGCCGTCAGCCAGATAGGGCATATCCTCTTCGGGCAGAATCCGCGACAACACGCCCTTGTTGCCATGGCGCCCGGCCATCTTGTCGCCGACCTGCAGGCGGCGTTTGATGGCGACGAAAACCTTGATCATTTTGATTACGCCCGGCGCCAGCTCGTCGCCACCTTTGAGCCGCTCGATCTTGGCGCCGTAGAACGCGCGCACCGCGTCGACGTTCTCCTCCATCGCTTCGAGCGCCTGCGATACTTCGTTCATCGCCGATTCGTTATCGACGCGCAGTTGCGCCCATAGCGGCGGCGGCAGATCGTCGAGGTCCTCGGCGGTCAGCGTGTGACCCTTCTGAATCACCACGCGGCGATCGTCGGAGAGCACGCGCGCCTCGGTCTCCTTGCCGACCAGCGCGCGCTTGAGCTTGCGCAGCGTCTGCTGGCGGATGATGCGGATTTCCTCGCTCTCGTCCTGCTTGAGACGCTCGGCCTCGCTGCTCTCGATTTCCTGCGTGCGCTCGTCCTTGCTGACGCCGCGGCGCGCGAACACGCGCGCGTTAATCACGGTGCCTTCGACGCCCGGCGGCACGCGCAGGCTGGTGTCGCGCACTTCGCCCGCCTTCTCGCCGAAGATCGCGCGCAGCAGCTTCTCCTCCGGGCTCAACTGGGTCTCGCCCTTGGGCGTGATTTTGCCGACCAGGATATCGCCGGGACGGACTTCGGCGCCGATACGGATAATGCCGCTCGCGTCGAGATCCTTGAGGGCCTCTTCGCCGACGTTGGGGATGTCGCGGGTGATCTCCTCGGGCCCGAGCTTGGTATCGCGGGCCATGCACTCGAACTCCTCGATATGAATCGAGGTGAACAGGTCTTCTCTTACCACCCGTTCCGAGATCAGGATCGAGTCTTCGAAGTTGTAGCCGCCCCACGGCATGAACGCGACCAGCACGTTGCGGCCCAACGCCAATTCGCCGACCTCGGTGGCCGGGCCGTCGGCGATAACGTCGCCGGCGCGCACGCGTTCGCCTTTCACCACCACCGGGCGCTGGTTGATACAGGTGTTCTGGTTGGAGCGCCGGTACTTGATCAGGTTGTAGATATCGACGCCGGCGTCGCGAACGTCGCGGGTCTGCTTGTCGGCGCGCACCACGATCCGCTCGGCGTCGACGCTCTCGACCACGCCGTCACGCTTGGCGACCACGGTCACACCCGAATCGCGGCCGACGGTTTTCTCGAGCCCGGTGCCGACCAATGGCGCCTCGGTTTTGAGCAGCGGCACCGCCTGGCGCTGCATGTTGGAACCCATCAGGGCGCGGTTGGCGTCGTCGTTTTCCAAAAACGGGATCAGCGAGGCCGCCACCGACACCAACTGGTTGGGCGAGACGTCCATGTACTGGACTTCGTCGGCGGGCACCAAGGTGAACTCGCCGCCGATCCGCGCCGAGACCAGCTCGCTCAGGAAGCGGCCGTGAGGGTCGAGCGCGGCGTTGGCCTGGGCGATAACCTTCTCTTCTTCGTCGAGCGCCGAGAGATAAAGGATCCGGTCCGTCACCCGGCCCGACTCGACTTCGCGGTAGGGGGTTTCGATAAACCCGAACTCGTTGACTCGCGCATAGGTCGAGAGCGCCGCGATCAGCCCGATATTGGGACCTTCGGGGGTCTCGATCGGGCATACCCGGCCGTAATGCGTAGGATGGACGTCGCGCACCTCGAATCCGGCGCGCTCGCGTGTGAGTCCTCCCGGGCCGAGCGCCGAAAGCCGGCGCTTGTGTGCGATTTCGGACAGCGGATTGGTCTGATCCATGAACTGCGAGAGCTGCGAGGAGCCGAAGAACTCCTTGATGACCGCCGCCGCCGGCTTGTAATTCACCAGCTCCTGCGGCATCAGCGTCTCGATATCCTGCAGGCTCATCCGCTCCTTGATCGCGCGCTCCATGCGCACCAGTCCGATGCGGAACTGGTTCTCGACCAGCTCGCCGACCGCGCGCACCCGCCGATTGCCGAGATGGTCGATATCGTCGACCTGGCCGATGCCGTTCTTCAGGTCGAGCAGGTAGCGCACCACCTCGAGGATATCCTCGCGGCGCAGCGTGCCCTGCTCGAGCGGCGCCTCGATCTTGAGCTTGCGATTGAGCTTGAGGCGGCCCACCCGCGACAGATCGTAGCGCTCGGGGTTGAAGAACAGGTTGTGGAAGAACGCGGTCGCGGTTTCCGGCGTCGGCGGATCGCCGGGACGCAGGCGCTTGTAGATTTCGATCACCGCCTCTTCAGGCGTGCCGAGCTTGTCCTGCGCCAGCGTCAGGCGCAGCGGCCCGCCGCCGGGCTGATCCTCGGCGTACAGCACTTCGATCTTCTTGATACCGGCGGCCTTGAGCTTTTCGACGATCTCGTCGCTCAGCTCCTCGTTGGTCTGCAGCAGCACCTCGCCGGTCGAAGCGTCGACAACGTCATGGGCCGAGACCCGCCCGCGCAGCTCTTCGAGCGCGATCGGGACTTCGTCGATCTTGGCCTGCTCCATCTGGCGGATGGTGGCCTTGTTGAATTTGCGGCCCTCGCGCGCGATCACCTCACCGCTGCGCGGATCCTTGACCTCGCGGCTGACGCGCGTGCCGGCCAGCAGCTCGGGATTGAAGCGCTTGGCAAGCTGCTTGCCGTCGAGCAGGATCACGTCCTTCTTGTAGTAGTAGTTGAGCAGGTCCTCGGTAGTCATCCCGAGCGCGCGCAGCAGCACGGTCGCGGGGAACTTGCGCCGGCGGTCGATACGCACGAACAGCACGTCGCGCAGGTCGAACTCGAAATCGATCCAGCTTCCGCGATAGGGAATCACCCGAGCCGAGTACAACAGCTTGCCGGTCGAGTGGGTCTTGCCCTTGTCGTGCTCGAAGAACACGCCGGGAGAGCGATGGAGCTGCGAGACGATAACCCGCTCGGTGCCGTTCACCATGAACGTGCCGTTGCGGGTCATCAGCGGCACTTCGCCGAAGTAGACTTCCTGCTCCTTGACGTTCTTGATCGAGCGCCGGCCGTTTTCGACGTCCCAGATCACGAGCTGGATTTTGACCTTGATCGGCGCGGCGAAGGTCATGCCGCGCTGATGACATTCGTCGA
>JBEKLA010000322.1:0-4014 GCA_050010455.1 Binataceae bacterium (SeqCode)
TGGAGGGGGCAATGGGAATGGTGGTTGGCTTCCGACAGGGGGAGCGCGAGGGGGATCGCCCCCTCGCTAATACAGCGAATAACTAATGTCGTCGAGCCGCGAGCGGCGCGGTCTTATCCAGGGTCTCGCGGCGGTTGATCGTCACTGATGCGGCGCTTGCTGTGTTTGAGCCTAAAGCTGTCGCCGTTCATCTCGAGGATGTGAACGTGGTGGGTAAGGCGATCGAGTAGCGCGCCGGTTAAGCGCTCGGAGGCGAACACACTGGTCCACTCATCGAAGGGCAGATTGCTGGTGACGATGATCGAGCCGCGTTCGTAGCGCTGGCTGAAGATCTCGAATAGCAACTCGGCGCCGGTCGGCGAGAGCGGAACGTAGCCCAGTTCATCCACGATTAGAAGCTTGTAGCCGGCGAGCCGACGTTGCAGGCGCAGCAGACGCTTTTCATCGCGCGCTTCGTGCAGCTCGTTGACCAGGGCGGCGGCAGTGGTGAAGCCGACCGCGAGACCCTTCTGGCAAGCAGCCAGACCTAGTCCGAGGGCCACGTGAGTCTTGCCGGTGCCACTGTTGCCGACCGCGATGATGTTTTCCCGGCGGGCGACGTACTCCGAGCGGGCCAGCTCTAGCACCAGGGTCTTGTTGAGTGAAGGGATGGCGGCGAACTCGAAGCTATCGAGACTCTTGACCGCCGGGAACCTGGCTTCCTTGATCCGCCGCTCGACGCTCCTGCGTTCGCGTTCGATCATCTCCAGTTCGGCCAGTCTCAGCAGGTAGCGAGGATGGTCGAGCCCTTCGGCGGCGCACTGGCGGGCCAGCTTGTCGTACTCACGCAGGAAGGTCGGCAGCCTAAGGGCCTTCAAGTGATGTGCGAGCAGAACCTGCGGACTGTCGCTCATAACGCCGCTCCCGCCATCAGGCTCAGGTAGCTCTTGGCGAGGGTGGTCGCCACCGTGGCCTGCGGCAGGTATGGGTAAACCTTAAGGTCCAGCCGCGGCGGGCGACGTTCGATCCGGCACAGCACCAGATGCTTGACTGCATCGAAGCTAATCACGCCGCGGGCGATCGCTTCCCTGACCCCGGCCCGCACATCGTCGAGGCGAAACACCTCCAGCAAGCGTAGGACCTGGACGAACTCCCGCTTGCCTGGCTTGCCCATGCGGGCCTCGAGCAGCCGGCGCAGGGTGGTGAACTCCTCGGGCAGTTCCCAGCCGACTAGCGGAGCTGCCTGGTCGAGCGCGCCAATCTTGTGTTCCAGCAAGGCCAGATAGTGCAGCGGATCGAAGATGAAGTCTTCGCGTTGGTAAGATCGGGGATGACGGGCGATCTGCTGCGCCGCACAGGCGATTACTACTTGATGGACGTAACCACGGACCAGCACCTCACGGTGGCCATACTCGGTCGGCACCGAGTAGTCGTTGCCGCGGTAACGCACCAGCGACAACGAGCTGACCCGTGCGGCGTTCTTTTCGCAAGCTTCATAGGGAGTCGCCGGCAGCGGCAGCAAGGCGGCCTGGTCTCGCACCAGCCGCTCGCCGATCGTGTCATCATGACCACGCAGCCGGTCGTTCAAGCGACGGCGGCAGCACTCCAGCAACTGCGCATTGAGCTCGGCGAAGCTGGCCGCCCGTGGGATCGGCACCATGAAGTTGCGCCGCGCGTAGCCGACCAACCCCTCGACCTTGCCCTTATCGTTGCCCTTGCCCGGCCGCCCGAAGCGGTCGGCGAACAGATAGTGGGACTGCAGTTCACTGAAGACCCGGGTGCGCTGGCGTTGGCCATCCCCGAGGATGCGCGCCACCGCCAGCTTGAGGTTGTCGTAGAGGATCGAGTGCGGTACTCCGCCGAAGAACTGGAAGCTGACGTTGTGCCCTTCGCAGAAAGCTTCGCTGGTCTCCGCCGGATAGGCCTGCACCAAACAAGCATCGCTGTGCGGCAGATCCATCGCAAAGAAGTGGATCTTGCGCTCCTCACCTGCGATCACCGCGAGCGCTTCACCGAAGTCGACTTGCGCGTGTCCAGGATCATGGCGTAACGGCACGAACATCTCGCGCAGCCGCTGGCGCTGCTCGTGCACGTAGCCCCTTACGATCGTGATCCCGCCAGCATACCCGTGCTCGTCGCGCAGCCGCTCGAAGATCCGTTTCGAGGTATGCTGCTGTTTGGCCGGCTGACCCTTATCCTCCTCCAGGATCCGGTCGATGATCCCGACAAACGGATCCAGCTTGGGCCGCGCCGGCGGCCGGCTCCGCCGATACCCCGGCGGCACCGAGAACGCCAGCATCTTCGCCACCGTCCGCGGGTCGATCCCAAATCGCCGCGCCGCTTCCCGCCGGCTCATCCCCTCCACGTACACCGCTCGTCGAACCTGTCCGTATAATTCCACCCGCTTCATCCCTCCGCCCACCTCTGCCGCTCTCCGGCAAATGGGCTATTGCTGCCGGATTTTTACTCCGGTGCAACCGGTCTATCCGGCTGCTCAGTGAGGGATTTTCTCTCTGGCGCTCTCACGTATCGGTCTTGTAAATGAGGTCGTGGGTGGCCGTACTCCATGCATGTTGAAGGATGGTCTTGATCTGGACCTCGAATATAAGACCGTCCAATTCTTGGTCTTTGCCGCTCGCGAGTGTACGACGTTTAACGTAAAGGCGCAGATCGTCGAAAGCGAAGCTCGAAGACGCTTTTTGGGTGGCGGCGTCATCGGGAGGTCGGCGGCCATGGAAGTCGTAGAGCGATCGTACCAGTCCCTCTGCATCGTCAATTTTTAGGACCGTCGGGACCACAATTGTACAGGCGAAGAAATCCTCCATGTTGCTGGGATCTGGAACGCGCCCCGTCTCAACTTTTAATGCGAAGCTTTCCAGTTCCTTGAGGCGTGAAATAAAAAACCAGTCGTTGTCTTCTACTTTCGGTTTAAGAGTTTCCCGAACCTCAGCAGCGAGACGTTCATATTTTATTGAGGATGCTTGGTGTAGGTCGCGTAGTTGTTTAATGATCTTCATGGATTGCACCATGCGTCCCATGAAGATCCGCAATGAGCGCCGCGTGTCTCTTGCTCCTTGGGTTAAGGTCGGTGCTCGCTCCACGTGCAGACGTCGCGTAATCGATAATATTTTGGAGAAATGCGCCTACGGACGCATCGGGGTCTTGCGGCAATTCGCCCTTGATAGCCTTATTCACATGATCCAAAAAGGCCGCGTACTTTGGAGCGAAGTTCTGCACGGGAAGGAGTCTGGCTTTCTCGAGCGCGAGGTAAGCCCAGAGGGAATAGAAATGGCTTTGAACCTTGGTGTACTCGCGTAGGACGGGTTTAATCTTTAACGCCTCGTGGATATAGGCCTTAACACGTTCAATCTCTGCGAGAAGGTCTTCCTCTATGAACGTAGATTGGTCGGCAGTGTCTTCGTATTGTGCATAAAGGTCATCGAGCGCATCCTGGTCGAAGCCTTCGATCCGCTGATTTATCAATATTTGGAACAGCTCAGAGACGAACTGGACATCAGCCATCCGCTTGGCCCGAGAAGTCGTTGAAAGGCCAAAGTCCTTCCATTCCTGTTTATCAGCTTCGGCTTCTACAGTTGTAATGAACCACCCGTCATACTTGGCGTGTCGAATCTCCTGCGGGGTCAATTTGCGGGAGTTGCGGTTGATCCGGTCGAATATATTACGAACAGCTGCATCGCTTACGTCCGGCAGCATTTCGACAATTAGCACGTAATTCCAGTAACTCTCCCGGACCGGCCGTGGCAAATCTTCCCATCGCTTTTTTGTAGAGTTACATCGGCAAAGTCGTCCGGGATGCGCACTTTCCCTTGAGTAAACTCGATGATCGTCTGAATGCGTTGTTTTCCGTCAACGACGTGATAGGTGGAGCGACCTCTGTCGTCCAATGTCTTGTGAAGGAAGACCGGGGGGGCGGGATAGTTATTCAAAACCGTGTCGATAAAAAACCGCTTGTCGCGCGGCGACCAAACACTTCGACGTTGGTACGATGGGTCAAGGTCAAGTTGACCCTTTTCA
>JBEKLA010000323.1:0-4004 GCA_050010455.1 Binataceae bacterium (SeqCode)
GTATCGATATGGGGCTCGGCGGACGGAAAAGACTGGGGGCAGCAGGCCCTTATTTGGTTCCCTCAGAAGTTTTACGCGGGGAGTTCGCCGGCAGCTCTCGATCTGAAGCAGCTGCCGGGGGTTAAGTTTCTCCAGGCCAGATGGGAAGTCAACCGCTGGGGGCGGGGCGACCCGCGGCCGCTCTTTAAGTTCGGCATTGAGATTCAAGAACTCGTCCCACAATGAGCCGTCACGCCGCGACCGGGGCATTTGTGGACGAGTCGAGCAGGAGCCTGCCATCTTTCTTCGGGGAAGCTGCCTCTAAAGTATTATGCGACCATTAAAGCAGTTTCTGAGCCCTCCTCTCCTGATTGCGGTGTGCGTCTGTTCGGCGCCGGCACAACAGCCGGCAAAGAACCAACCTGCACAGGCTGCGCTGGCCGGCGCGTCCCCTGAGACCGTAACGATTCCTTCTCCCCAACTCGCCCAGGCTAGCCCGCCCGGGAACGCTCCAGGATACATGGATCGTGCCCAGGTTGAGATTCTGGCGCAAAAGATCTGGGCGGCGGAGTCTCACATTCAAGACCTGCTCAAGGCGCTACACCCGGAAAAATGGATAGTCTCAAACATAATCCGCAATTCCTTCGGCCAGACTCTGGAAAATCTTCATAAATCGCTCGACGGACTCGAGGCGTGGCGCTCGGAGTTTGAAAAGCGGCCGGACAGCATCTACTACGGATTCCAGACCTACGCGGCGATCAACGCGACATTGCCCCGTCTGGATGGCGTCGCGCACGCCGTGAGCCAGTATGAGAATCCTAGTTTGGGCGCTCAATACAGCCAGGCCGGCGACCAGCTCTTCGAGCTGCAACAAACGCTGCAGCCTTACATCGCGTATCTCTTGCGCAGCCCGGATCAAGTCCTCTTTGTGGCCCAAACTAATTTAGCTGGCTGCCAGAGGCAATTGGGAAGCGCTCTAAATGGGCAGGCTGGCCCGGCCAAACCAATGAAGAACACTTTTGTCGAGTTTCATGGGCGGCGATCCCCCGAGGGACGGACGGGGGAGCGGAAGTCGGCGCGGGAGTCGAAGGATTCTGCGAACCAGGGCAATAAGAAAACCGAGTCCCCGGCGCAGCCTCAACCACTGCCCTCGCATTGACCTGCGCTTTAGCTGGGTAATAGCCGTGATCTCGATGACTGCGGAAAGACCCTTGAACCGTGTCATTCTGAGCGAAGCGAAGAATCTCCGCCGTGGTAGTTTCAACGAACTGCAGAGATCCTTCCTTCGTTGCGCTCAGGACCGCCTGCCGCCCGTCAGGATGACAGTCAATAGGGGTTTTGCGCAGCCTGCTAGGCCGAACTAATAAGGGGACGGCGAGTCACGTGAGGTATGACAAATGGCTCAGCGACCGTCGCGGAATGGCGGACGTCGGCGCGGGTTCGGAGCACTCGGTCTTTACAAAATGAGCTGATTACGCGCCGACATCCTGTAGAGGGAAATAATCCAACCGATTTGCTAGACAAAGAGAGTCTCAGCACCATGACGATGCCAAAACCCTTCCGCTTAAAGTTAGTTCGAATACGCTAATGTGTCAAGGTCTTTTCTTCGGGGGTAATATCCTAATTTGATGCGCAGCGCCCTGACCTGTCGGGGCAATTGCGGGCCCCCGACTACGCCGTCGGGACAGGTTCTGGTCGGTGCCAGCTTGAAATCAGGGCACTGGCTCTTCGGGAGTGGGGCCTATGAATCTGCTCCCGGCTTAGGCAGGAGCGACACCCATGAGCGGCACGCTTTCGCTTGCCAAGTATTCGATCGGAGTAGGCGACCGGTTTGCACACCAGGCCATGCCACAGTTGCAGGCTTGCCGGAAGGCAGTCGAGCAAGGTGTGGAGGTGGTTCCGGTTTGGAACAAATCGAACCGGGAACACACGATCATAGGTTCCACTCCAGCCGAGACGCGAGCGGCGGCCGACCAGGCGGTAAAGGCATTGGGCTGGAATATGCCGTACCACGTGGACGCTGACCACATTAATCTCAAGACGGTGGACAAGTTCATCGACGCTTGCGATTTCTTTACCATCGACGTGGCGGACTTGATTGGCCGTCCCTGCGAGCCCGCGGCCTTGCAGGGCTTCGTGGACGGTCACTCGGGATTGCTGGCGGACTTGGCCGTACCCGGCGTCGCCCACCCGTTTCGTATCGACCGCGCCTTCCTGGCCCAGGTTGCGAACAAGTACCTTGCTGCGGTCGAGGAAGCGGCCCGTGTTTACCGCTGCATCGAGGAAAAGAAGGGAAGGGGACGATTTATTGCGGAAGTGTCAATGGACGAAACCGATTCCCCTCAGACTCCGGCCGAACTGCTGATCATCCTTGCGGCCCTGGCGGATGCAGGGATTCCGATCCAGACCATAGCGCCGAAGTTTAGCGGGCGCTTTGACAAGGGCGTGGACTATGAGGGCGATGTTTCCATTTTCAGCCGGGAGTTTTCGGATGACGTGGCAGTTGTAGCTTATGCCGTCACTCGCTTTGGGTTGCCTGGCGGTTTGAAACTCAGCGTACACTCCGGTAGCGACAAGTTCTCGATTTATGGGGCGATCCACCAAACCCTCCGAAAATTCAATGCCGGCGTGCATCTGAAGACCGCCGGAACCACTTGGCTGGAAGAGTTGATCGGCCTGGCGGAGGCCGGCGGCGCCGGGCTGGACCTGGCCAAGGAGATTTATGCTTCGGCCTATGGCCAGCGCCAGGATTTATGCGCGCCTTATGCCGCCGTGGTCAACATCGATCCTGCTCGATTGCCTGATCCGACGCTGGTGGCGGGGTGGGCGGCGGAGCAATTCGTACCGGCGCTGCGGCACGACCCGAACTGTCCGGCATACAACTCCAGCTTCCGGCAGCTTCTTCACGTGGCTTTTAAGGTGGCCGCAAGATTGGGAAACCGATATCTGGACCTCCTGTCGGCGATGGAGACCAGCATTGCCAGGAATGTAACCGAGAACCTTTACGAGCGCCACATAAAGCCGGTGTTCGTGGGGTGATCGGGAGATCGGGAGAGCGGGCGCCGCAAGCTTCGCCCGCTCTCCCAATTCGTGGTACGTTAGCAAAAGCGAGGCGCAAAATGACAGCAACGGTCCTATCGAGCATTCCCCAGTCCATAAAAGGGAAAATCATTGACGCGCAGGTGAAAGTCTCCGTGGATGCGACGCGGCCCTTGCCTTTGGTGTGCGCGCTCTATGCGGTGGAATCTGCCGAAGGCGTCTGGCTCTGCGCCTACTATGGCGCGAATCGAAGCGTCTTCGACTTCTTGCCTCAGAAGGGCGCCGACATCGAGGAAAGCAACCTGGGTATCGCCTTCCGTACGAAACGGTTCATCCCCAAGGAGCACTACCTTCAGGCGCAGTGGGAAGAGTTTAAGAAAGAGAATTTCATGGCCTATGGCGGCCACGGGGAATAATGCGCAGTGGGTGATGGGTTGAAGACGAGGCCGCCGCCGGCGAGCGAAGCGAGGAATCTCGCTCGGAATGTGTTCAAGCCAGCGCGAAGTTGTTCGTCGCCTTGAGCTCCTGACATGCTAGCCACGTTTTCACCCGGCCTCCCGTCGAGCAGGCTAAGAACTGGACGTTGGCTCACCCGATCTCACGATCACCCGATCTCTGTCTCCCGCCTTCATTGCCAAGACGAACGTGCTTTGGTATATTTATAAGTTGCCTGCATAAACTTACATGGACAATCTCTATCGCCGCACACAGATCCTGAAGCTCCTGCGCTCCGACCCGGAAGTGACCCAGGAAGAATTGCGTCGAAAGTTGGCCCGGCGCGCCATCCAGGTGACGCAGGCCACCGTGTCGCGCGACCTCGGGGAACTGGGCCTGATCAAAACGCGTACCGGCTACCGCCTTCCGGAAGCGGTCGAGCCTGCCGTTCCCGTGCAGCCGACGTTGCAGGTCATTCTGAAGGAGTTCCTGCGCGAGGTCAGCCTGGCATCGAACCTGGTGGTGCTTAAGACACACCCCGGCAATGCTCA
>JBEKLA010000324.1:0-3999 GCA_050010455.1 Binataceae bacterium (SeqCode)
AAAGTGCTCGGCGTATTGCTCGTCGGTTTGGTACCTGATTTCGACCCCGGGATCGATATCCCAATAACGTCTCTTGCGGACCGATGCTCCCGGCTGTACGACCAATAGATGACAAGCGGGGAGGCGAACGACCCCTCGGTAGAGCGTATCCTCGGTATTGACGATAGATCCGGTGAGATACTCAGCGACCATGCCCTCGTTCGGCTCGCGCCGGATGGTGGTATCCTCGAGAATCTGCCGAAGTTCGGAGCCACAGCGCAGGGTTTTATCGTCGAGGTAATAGTAGAAAGGGCGAATCCCCAGCGGATCGCGCGCAGCCACGAGCCGGCGCTCGCGCTTGTCCCAAACCACGAAAGCGAAATCGCCGATAATCCGCCGCGCGCAATCCTCGCCCCACGATTGGTAGGCTCGCAACACCAACTCGGCGTCGCAGTCGGTACGAAGTACCGCGCCTTTGGCCTCGAGCGCGGCCTTTAGCTCCTCGCAATTGTCGACGCGACCGTCAAACGTGAGCACGACGCCGCCCGTCTCGTCGGCCAGGGGCTGCACTTCGTGCAGAGATTGCGGCGTAGTGCGGAGCATCTGATGGCCCAGGCCGACAGGGCCGTCAACAAACAGGCTGCTGCCGTCAGGGCCGCGATGGGCGATAACGTCATTCATCCGGCGCAGCAGCTCTCGATCGATAGGCCTGCCGTCGAGATTGAAGATTGCGCTGATACCGCTCATCGCTTCAGGTCCGAAGCAGGACCGCGAACTGGCCCGTCATCTCCGGACGATCGCCGATAACGCGTCCTTCGGTTTCGATCCAGGCGTGCGCATGGAACAGCGAGTCCTCCTTGTTCACGCCGACCAGAAGCTCCGCCGGCTGGCCGCGAATCTTGAGCAGCCACAAAATCAGCAGCGACCGTCCCAAGCACCGCCCCGAACCATAGGTCACTCTGGCCGCAAGATCTGCGAAAGCACACAGCCGCTCGACTCCGTATCGGCGATTAAGCAGCGGCAGAAACCTTAGCAGACTATTTCCTGCGCATCTAGCGATAAACCTGCTCAGGCGCGGCAGCGTCGTGAGCTTAAGGCCGACACGCGAGGCGAGGGCAAGGGCGATAAGTTGGAGAAAAACCAGCCAGTCGGCCGCGGAAAGCTCAGTCAGTCGGCGGAATTTCCTCAGCATTGATCCGGATTAGCCGCTTCTCTGTCAGTTGCTGAATTAAAGCGTCCACGTCCTGGCGGACTTGCTCCTCCGGGGCGTCGTATTCGGTCTTTAGGATCTCAACGATCTTTTGCGGCGATCCGTGTTCGGCGATCAGGCACCACACCCGGCCGCCGACGCCGTCGAGCCCGAAGTAAGTGCCGCTCGCGACATGAAGTATCACCACTTCATCGTTCAGACGCTGCCACACGACATCATCAATAATCAACTGCATGGGTAATAGAAGTCACATCGCCAACTCGATTGCAACCGACCTCCGGCGAGGAGCATTTTTGTCACTCCGGCCGGTTTTTTTCTTACGTTTCGAGCGCCCGTCCGCGATTAAATTGGCGACCGCGCAACTATACCATCCCAGCCATCAGGGAATCAGAATCGCGGCGAACAGGACCAGGCCAAACTCGAGATGAAGCTGGGCCGATCGCAGCAGCGCGACGTTGAGTTTCTCGGGATCGTGTTCATTGAAAACGATCTGCAACTCATCGCGCCATCGCCGTACCGACCGGAACCGGAGTCGCCGACGCGGTTAGCGAGTATGAACGAGTCGCCTGGAGCCAGATCGCGACCGCGCCTGGGCGGGCGGCTTTGCTATCTGAAACTGCCCCAGCTTCTGCCATCTCCGGCCAGCGCCGTCTCAACCAGCGATAAGCCAGCTACGACAGAACGCCAGCCTCGCGCAGCCGCGCGATTTCCTCGTTCGAGTAGCCAAGCAGCTCGCCAAGTACCTGCTCAGTATGCTCACCGATAAGCGGCGCCGCGCGATAATCGGGTCTAAGCGCGCTGAAGCCAACCGGAAGGCCGCAAATCGTCCGCTCGCCAGCCTCTTTGTGAACGACCTTCGTCAGCATGCCGGACGCCTGGAACGCCGGATCGTTCATCAGTTCGTCGCAACGATAGACGGGACCCGCTGCGAGCCGACGCGCGCGCAGCCGCGCCACCAGGTCGTCGCGTTCGAACTTGCGTGTCAGTGCGACAATCTCTGACTCCAGCGTTTCGACGTTTTGCAGCCGCGCCGCGATTCTCTGGTAGCGAGCGTCGCGCGCGAGCGCAGGATTGCCCAGCGTCTCGCACAGCGCGCGAAACTCGTCGTCGGTGGTCACCGCAATCGCGATCCAGCGGTCATCACCGGCGGTTGGAAACACACCATGCGGCGCGAGGCATTCGTCGCGATTACCCAGCGGTGCGCTGTCGCGTCCGTTCAGGAAGAAATCCATGAACGCCTCGGGCAGCATCGAACTGACCAACTCGGCCATCGACAGGTCGATATATTGCCCCGCGCCGGTGCGCTCGCGATAGCGCAGCGCGGCCATCAGCGCGAACGCCGCCGCCACGCCGACGACGAAGTCCGGCCAAGTGCCGCCAATTCCACTCGGCGGCCCGTCGGGATAGCCGGTCAGATGGCAGATTCCCGCATAGGCCTGCGTCGTCGGCCCCCATCCGACCGTATGCGCGTACGGCCCGGTCTGCCCGAGCGGCGTCGCCGACAGCATGATAAGCCCGGGCTTGAGCCGGCTGAGATGATCGTAATCGAGGCCGAATTGCGCCATCGTACCGACGGTGAAATTCTCAGTGACGATATCGCTCGCCGCCACCAGCCGGCGCGCGGCCTCGGCGCCTTCGGGATGGGCCAGATTGAGCGTGATACTGCGGCGGGAAAAATTGATCGCGTTGAAGATTCCGCTGCGATTGAATCCGGGAGTGCCGTCGGTGCCGCTAAGGAAGCGGACGATATCGGGCGAGCGCGTGCTCTCGACCCGGATAACGTCCGCGCCCAACGCCGCGAGCCAGGAAGTCGCGTGAGGGACGGAAAAAATCCAGCCGAAGTCGGCAATCCGCAGGCCTGCGAACGGCAGCGATGGTGGCGAGGCCGCCGCTAATGCTGTTCGCGCGTGATCCTGATCTCGGGCCGCGTCGCCGCCGCCAGCGTCCATTTCGCGCTTTAGCGGACGGCTCTCGAAATCCGCACCAAAGACGTCGCGATTATGCTCGCCAAGCCTGGGCGCTCCGCGGCGAAGGCGCCATGGCGTTGCGCTCAGGATATAAGGGGCGCCTGGCTGCATCACTTCGCCCGCCCCGCGATGCTCTTGTTCGACGAAGAAGCGCCGCGCGCGGTACTGGGCGTCACCCGCCACGTCGGCCGCGCTATAGACCGGAAAGCATGGGATGTGCTCGACCTGGGAACGCTCGAAGATATCGCGCTTATCGTGATCCGCCATCCAGGCGATCAGCGCCGCTTCCAGCGCGTCGGCGTTGGTCAGCCGCCCGGGCAGCGTGTCGAACATCCAGCTATCGGCCCACTCGGGGCGGCCGAGCATGTTCTTGGTCCCGATCCACGAGCGATCGGTCAGCACGCTGAAGCTGACCCATCCGTCACGGCACGGGTAAACCCACGGCAAATTCGTCTTGAGGCGTGTGCGCAGGCGCTCGTAGAACGGCGCGCCGGGAGCGTCGTGCGATAAGACGCCCAGATTCGTCCGCACCATATTGACCATCGCCAGCCACTGGCTCGCATCGACGTGCTGCCCCGTGCCGATAGTCCGGCGATGGAACAGCGCGCACATCGCGGCCGCCGCCGCGGTGTAGCCGGTCAGATAATCGCTCTGGCGTCCGGCGGCCTTGAGCGGCGGTTGATTCGCCAAATCGACCACCTGATTGAGCGGGGTCTCGAAGCCCACCCCGCTCATGTGCGTGGCGATCAGGTCGCCGCCGCGAACTTCGCTGTAGGGCGATTCGCTACCGAAGAAGGTCAGCGACACCACGATCAGGCTCGGAAACTGTGCGCACAGCGTCCG
>JBEKLA010000325.1:0-3996 GCA_050010455.1 Binataceae bacterium (SeqCode)
TCCCTTGAGGCCAACCAGCGCCAGCTTGAGTGACGCCACCTCGCGAATTTGCTGCGGCGTCAGGTCGGTAAACTCGCCTAACGGAAGCCCGACGTTCTCGGCCAATGTCATCGAGCTGAACAGCGCTCCGCCCTGGTAGAGGACGCCAAACCGCCTGAGTATCAGTTCCCGCTCGTTGGGTTCGGTGCGCGTGAAATTGACGCCGCTGTAGAAGATCTCTCCCGTTGCTGGCTCCCTGAGCCCGATAAGATGACGCAGCAGCGTGCTCTTGCCGCATCCGCTGACCCCCATTATGACGAAAATGTCGCCTCGCCTTACGACGAAATTCAGGTCCCGCATCAACACGAAGCTGCCATAGGCCATCGTGAGATTCCGAACCTCAATATGCGGCGGCCCCTCGCGCGTGTCCCCTTCCGCCAGCGTTTCAGCCATCGGCGTCAGATCCCCAGTATGTTGAAGAGGAAGGCGAACAGCCCGCACGCCAGCACGATCATGACAATCGCGGTCACCACCGCCTGCGTAGCGGCGTCGCCAACCGCCGACGAGCTTTTGCCGCATTGGAATCCGCGCAAGCAGCCCGCGATCGCGATCAACCCGCCGTAAACCGTCGCCTTGAACAGGCCTCCGAACAGATTCACCAGGTTCATCGCGGCCATCGTCTCGCGATAGTAGCTCAGAGCCGACACATCGAGCGCGGTGACGCTAACGAACGCGCCCCCGAGTATCCCCACCAAATCCGCGAACAGGCACAGCAGCGGCATCATCAGCACCAACGCCAGCACTCGCGGCAGCACCAGGAACTCGGCCGGCGCGATTCCCATCGTGGTCAGCGCGTCGATCTCTTCCGTCACTTTCATCGTACCCAGTTGCGCGGCGAAGGAGGCGCCGGTGCGACCGGCCATGATAATCGCCGTCATCATGGCGCCCATCTCCCGCGTCGTTCCGATCGCGACCAGGTCCGCCACATAGAGAGCGGCGCCAAACTTCTGCAGCTGAACCGCACCCATGAAGGCGAGGATCACGCCGACCAAAAACGCGATCAGGGAAACGATACCAACCGCGTTGACGCCGCAATCCTGGACGGTCTGCAAGAAATCCACTTTGCGGTAACGCGCCTTGCCGCGCACAAACCTGCCGAGTGCAATTGTCAACTCGCCCAGGAAGCTGAAGAATTCCCGCAACGATAAGCCATAGCCGATAGTTGCGTCCCCGATTCGCGCAAGCCACGAAGCCTTCGATTTGGCGCCACGCGCCCCTTCCTTTTCCGGAACCGCATCCGCCAGCGCGAGCAGCCGCTGCAGGCCTGCGGGCAAGCCTTCGCGATCGACGGCAACGCCTCGCCCGTGGCAAACCTCGCTCACCTGCGCGAGAAACGACACCAATCCGCTATCCCATCCGCTCAGGCCCGAGGCATCGAACGAAATCCGCTTGGGCGCAGGCGACGCTTCCAGTTCGCGCGAAACCTGGGCCGCCGACGGGACGTCGCGGCGCAGATGCCACGAACCGGCAAGACGCACCAGCAGCGTCGAATCACCGCGGCGTTCGAACGCAACCGTACCCTGTTCCGGTTTAGTTTTGACCGCGGTTACCAAACGACGACTTGCCCCTGCCTCGCGCCCTCCCTATTGCATATCAATTCTTCTCAATTGCCAATCCACCGCGACGAATAGAGCCGTCCGCTCTGTCGGGCCTGTAAGGCCGCAACTGTACCGATGCCAAGCGTCCTGCTATGAATCCGATACTCGCACCAATACGAGGAGCTATCGATGGCGCTGACCGAAGGAACGACGAAAAGAGGGCCTCGCGAGCCCCAAACCCGCTTCGAGATTAACGCTGATCGTCTGATCGAGCTCGACCGCAAGCACAAGTTGCCAGGGTTCGCCTCGCTCGACGAGCATGCGCGCGAGGGCCCGCTCGTGATCGTCAGGGGCAAGGGAGTTTTCGTCTGGGACGCGCGCGGCAAGCAATATCTGGATGGTAGCTCGGCGATCTGGAACGTCAATCTGGGTTACGGCCAGAGCGAAGTCGCGGAAGCGGTGCGCGATCAGTTGGAGCAGCTCTCGTTCCACATCGGACTGCTCAACATATCGACTCCGCCGGCGATTGAGTTGGCGGCAAAGATAGCGTCGCTCGCGCCCAAGGGGCTAAGCCGCGTCTTCTTCACCAGTGGTGGCTCCGAATCAAACGAGACGGTGATTCGGCTGAGCCGGCTTTATTTCAAGCTCAAGGGCTACAAGAACAAGACCACCGCGATCGCGCGCATTCGCGGCTATCACGGCTCGTCGTGCGGCGCCGCGAGCCTGACCGGGATCGAGCATTTCCACGAACTGTTCGAGCCGATGCTGCCCAAGGTCCGCCATATCGGTCCGCCGTATTGCTACCGATGTCCGTGGAAGAAGGATTACCCGTCGTGCGGCGTCGTGTGCGCCGACGAGCTTGAAAAAGTGATCCTCGAAGAGGGGCCCGACAATGTCGCGTTCTTTATCGCCGAGCCGGTGATGGGCGCGGGTGGAGTAATCCCGGCACCGCCCGAGTACTTTCCGCGCATCCGCCAGATCTGCGATCGCTACGACGTGCTGATGGTGGTCGACGAGGTGATCACCGGCACCGGACGCACCGGCAAGATGTGGGGGATCGAGCATTGGGGCGTAACGCCCGATATCATCTCGACCGCCAAGGGAATCAGCAGCGGTTATCTGCCGCTGGGCGCGGTGATCGTTCACGACAAGATTTACGAAACGCTGCTCAGCTCGCCCAAGGGCACGGCGATTTGGCACGGATACACCAACACCGGCAATCCCGCATGCTGCGCCGCAGGCCTCAAGGTGCTCGAGATCGTCGAACGCGACGGCTTAATCGAGAACGCGGCGAAGATGGGCAAGCGCCTGCACGAAGGATTGCACAAGATGCGCTCGTCGCCGATCGTCGGCGATATCCGCGGCCTTGGCCTGATGGCGGCGGTTGAGCTGGTGCGCGACAAGCAGACCCGCGAGGCTTTTCCTGAGTCGGCGGCGGTGGGCGCTCAGTTCCGCCGCGCGGCGCTCGAAGCCGGACTGCTGATCCGAGCGATCGGCGACAGCATCTGCATGTCGCCGCCGCTGACGATCACGGCGTCGGAGATCGACTTGCTGCTCGAGCGGCTGACTAATGCGCTAGCTAAGACCGAGGCCTGGGCCCGATCGCAGAAGCTGATCTAAGCCGTCTAGGCTCCCGGCCTTTTCCTCGCGAAAGAAGAGGGGAATAAGGCGAACCACACCCTTGGTTCCCCTCGAGGCATAGGAGCGTGCTGCGGAAGGTCACGGGCTTGCCATCGCTATCAGCTCGCGCTGGCGATCCACTCCTTGTTGGACCCATCGATCGGTTGACAAGGCTTTTCTTTTTCAGATATTGAGAATAAGTTTCATTATCAGCCGAGCGGATGGTCCACACAGCGCGGCGGCAGACTGCGGTCCAAGCCGGGATGGTGGTCTGCCGGCAGGAGTGTCGAGACACACGATGAACGCGGCGAATTTTTGGTCAGCTCAGCGGCGCCACGGACGCGATGCACCGGCCGTGCGGTCGCGTCGCGATTACTTGCTGGCGGATCGACCCGCAGGGAAGCCTGCGACGCCGATATGGCGCTGGGTAACGCTCGCATTCTCGCTGGCGCTTGGCTTTGTATCTCCTTGTTTGGCCGGCACGCAACAAATAGCCGGGACCATTACCGATGCACTCGGCCGGCCAGTGGCCGAGGTGAACGTTGAATTGCGCAACGGAAATGGCAGCGCGATCGCCCGCGCGACCACCGACCCAGCCGGACGGTTCAAAATCGCTCCGGCAAAGCCGGGCGTTTATTCGCTCGAGGTCGTGAAGGCTGGATTCAAGCCCGCGACCAAAATCGTCGTATTCCCGCGCAGCGCCGGAGAGCCAGTCTCGATGACGCTTGAGACAGAGACCGCGTTGACGCTCCCGGTCCAGGGCAGTTTGATTCGCGCACAGAATGGCGTCTCCACTACC
>JBEKLA010000326.1:0-3988 GCA_050010455.1 Binataceae bacterium (SeqCode)
CGGAGCAGGGAGCGATGCCGGTCGCAGCGTCTCGATCTTGTGCTCGCTCTCCGGAGCCAACCCGATCATGTCGATTTCCAGAGAGCAGCCGGGAACGGGCAGCTCTTCGAGTATTACTGAAGTGGTAGGCGGCTGTTTTTCCCGGCCAAAGCTTGACTCGAGTATCCGAGCAGCATCGTTCAACTCGCGAGCATCGGTATAGAAGGCCATCATAAAGAGTGACCGTTCCAGTGACGAGCCAGCCGCTTTCAGGCAGCGATTTAAGTTGTTGCAAATAAATCTGGTTTGCCGCTCTATCCGAGATCCATGATGGGGAAAGTTGGTATTTACTTCTACACTCTTAGGTATTCCGGTAACGAAGTCCGAGGCGACCTGGCCGGATACGAACACCAGCGGTCCTGCTTTCACGACTGGCGAATAGGCGACCCACGGTTTGGCCATCTCAGATGGGAAAATTGCTTCCTTCTTGACGCTCATCTCTCTCTTTTTCCCTCTATTACGCGCTGCATAAACGTCGCAGAATTGTTGCGGACGTCAGCTTCGAATCCTGTCGTTACTTTTGAGAAATTCTTTTCCGCAAGCGCCGTGACCCCGCGGGAGAGGATGCTGCTCCGTCATTCTGCGCGCAACGAAGAAACCCGATGCTTCACCTCGAAAACGCGACGCGAAGGGCCGCGGCGGATTCGGCGATAGCCTGTTTTCCCTTGTCGAGATAATCACTCATCGAGAAGAATCCATGGATCATCCCTTCGTAGCGCGTGATAGTTACCGGCACGCCGGCGGCGCGCAATTTATCGCCGTAGGCCTCGCCCTCGTCGCGCAGCGGATCGTATTCGGCGGTGATAATCAAAGCGGGAGGCAGGCCCGCGAAGCTGCTCGCGCGGATCGGCGAGATGCGCGGATCACTGATGTCCGCTCCGGCGGGCAGATAATGGTCGACGAAATACTGGATGTCCTCCGGCAGTAGAAAGTGATTGGTAAAGGCCTTGTGCGAGGGGCTATCCCGTGAGAAATCAGTCCCGGGATACACAAGCAACTGAAAAATGATCTTCGGCCCGCCTGCATCGCGCGCGAGTTGCGTAGTTACCGCGCTCAGGTTGCCGCCTGCGCTGTCGCCGCCTATCGCGAGCCTATTCGATTCGGCGTTCAGTTCCGCCGCGTGTTCTGAAACCCATTTGGTGGCCGCGTAGCAGTCCTCCACTGCGGCGGGAAACTTGTGTTCCGGCGCCAGCCGATAATCGACCGACACCGTCACGCATCGCGCCTGATTGGTCAGCGCGCGGCATGGCGCGTCGTGTGTATCGAGATCGCAGATCACGAATCCCCCACCGTGAATATAAACCAGCACCGGGAACGGCCCCGCTCCGGACGGAGTGTAAACCCGGATCGGAATTGCGCCGGCGGGACCGGGGATGCTTCGATTCTCAACTTTTGCCACCGGCTCGATTTTCTCTGGCGCGGTCCCGAACATCATCAGGGCCATCTGGCGCGCCTGGAGCGGGGTCAGCTGATGAATTTTCGGACCCTTCAGCGCAGCGATTTTATCGAGAAGGTTCTGGGCTTGCGGATCGAGTAGCATGCATATTTCTCCATCCGGGATTTCTCTATATGAACCCTTGCATCTTCATTTCATCACTTCAAGATCGATCTGAACAATTAGTGTTTGCCACTGGTTGCGCTGTGGCCGGTACCACACCGTCTGCCGATCGCCCTTTGATGGCGTTTAGATCTGGATCACCTGAAAGCCATTTATGGTAGAGCTTACAGCCCACGTCGGTTCATCATCTCTGGATCCGATCCCAACAGCTATGAGGCTGCCCAGTCGCAGCCTTTTCTCAACAGCTAGGATTCGTCCTGTCGTGTACGTTGCGCAGATACTTGATGCTGGGCTACGCGCATGCGGCGACTCCGGCAACTTCCGTCCGCCTCCCCGTCAAGCTGAAGCCCCACCTGTGAGCGTCGCCAGTCATGGAGGCAGCCATGACCAAGAAGAATTTCTGGTCGCGATGGTGGCTCGAAGCAACTTCCCGTTCTGCGAGTGCGCAATCGCTGGAGGAGGAGCGCGTCAACCGCCTTCGCCCGGTCAGGCGTTGCTCGTCGCGGTGCTCTACGTGTGCCTGTCAGCAGGTCCCAGTCCGGACTCGAAAGGAGAATAAGAATGAGAGCTACCTTCGCTCGTTGTACCCAACGCCAGATCGTCGTTTGATCCGCCTCCAGACCGCGCTCGACGAACAACTCTTCGACATCGCGGAGCGAGAGCGCGTAGCGAAGATACCAGCGAACGGCACAAACAATCAGCTCCGGTGCCGTCTGCCGCCACTTGAAGATCGCCGATCGGGGTGCGTTCTTCACGGTCTTTTCAGATTACCAGCCACCCCCGCCAAAGTTGCAACACATCCAGGCATACTCTTCGACGAGAATCTCCGCGTGACGTGCGACCTCTTCCACCGTCAAGCCTAGCTCGATGCGGCGTTTCCGGAGTTTTTCTGAGTAGTCCGTATTCGTCCCAGTCCAGTCCTAGCTTTGTCACCAGCACTCGACGAACAAGCGCAAGCGCGACGGCGTGGCGGGGCGCCATTCGTCTTTCAGAGCTTGCGCTGAATGATCAATGGGTTAGTCTGTTCGAGGCCAAGTTCACGGAGTAGATCCCAAATGCCATCTTGCGTGATCTGAGTCGGCACGTCGCCCCTGTCGAAGAGATGGCGCTGTAACTTCTTGTTGTCCTTAGTCACGAGCTTATCATCTCGTACAATGAACACCGTCAACTGGCGCGACCGATCCTTGCTTCGCCACTCATGAAAAAGACCCTCTGCTGCTTCGGTCGTGTAAGCCCAACCAATCCAAGTGAAGAGGGTATCATCTGTCTGCAACTCGAAGCCTTCGACACGGGCGCCGAACGGCTCGAATCGACGCCTTAACTCATCTCTAAGGCCGCGAAGTTCTTCAACAGAAATTGTTCTACTCATGGATTGTCGTTCCCCCTTAAAGGACTTCGATTTTGTAGGCAACGCCCGCCGGTGAATTTACCAAATCATCGGTCGAATCGTAATGGAAATTCGAGCAGGCTACCGCAATTTCAAGATTGTGCATGAACTGTGCTGGTCAGCCAGCCTAAAGCGGTCAAAACCGTAGACGGACAGACACTGAAAAGCCTTATCGTTTAAGCAGTTTTAGGCTGGCTTCACGCCCTGGCTCTGACTCGAAATCAACGTGTGCCCTTGTGGCACCGGGGGTTCAAATCCCTCCCTGTGTGGCGAATTGCTACTTTTTGGCGAGGCTCAATAATTCGCCCACACACAAGAAGCGCCCAAAAGCATATGCGGAACCGAAAGCGGCTGGGTAGGGGGTCAAAATCCCTAGAATGGGGCCCACGTAGACCGCGGCGCTAGTCACGCGCGCGCGACCGCGAATTTCGATTTTTGGGTCACATGAGCCTTCCAGCCTTCCCAACGTAAGCACACGGACGCTGTGACGGGCTGATTGACGCGAAGGTTACCAACCAGTCAACTGTTTTCCGAGTGTTTTCCGCCCGTTTGAGCACGATTTCCGCGTGTTTTGAGCGGACATGCAAAGTTGACCGCTTGAGGGCTGGTAGTTTGGGCAAGGAACCCGCGCGTGATGCCCGCGGAGGCGAGCGCGAAAGCAACTGCGGCGCGGCCAGGCGCTGCGCGTGGCCGCCGCCGGCATCACAAAGTCGGCTTGCGCTAAGCGATGGTTGTAGACCGCAAGCACCTGATCGGCGCCGGCAGTGGTCGAGATTGCGGTGCGCAACGACAGGCCAGCCGAACTTGAGGCGAAATGGGCCACCGCGGCCGGACGAGCCTGGTGAATCGTTCCCCATCGGCGGGGTGGTTGCGGGGACTGGGGCGAAAGAGCCGTGGTGGGCCGCCGGTGCGGCAACGTGGGCCGAAATTGCGGATGATGTAGAGGGAACCATGGTGGCCGCTGCGCATCAACTCGGCGCGTGTTTCGGCCTGGCGGATGGAGT
>JBEKLA010000327.1:0-3982 GCA_050010455.1 Binataceae bacterium (SeqCode)
TCGCTCAGCCTCTTCGTAGAATTTCACTGGGCCGGTATCAGTCATTTCTTCCAGCGGGTGCCAGACAACCGCGCCGGTCTTGTGGTGTTCAATCTTGATGGCGTTTGGCCAGTCAGCGCTGCGGTAGTCGGTCCAGCGGATATAACCAGCTAGGACGTTTTCCGGGCGCTGCAACCATTCGAAACAGATTACCGCCGCCGCTGCCGCACCCGGTTGGCCATTTTCTATGCAGCCCCAAGCGAAGCGATAAACGAGTTCGCGGGTAACGGCAGCCTTAGCTTTTTTCGTTCGAGGTTGCTTTGTTACGCCGTCCCAAGGATTCGGTACGGCGCGATCAAATTGATCTGGGTATAGGCGATGAACAACGCGCCATGCTCTGCGGCAAAGAGCAACTGCTTTTTCGCCTTGACGCGGTCGCTCCCCACGCGGACCTTGAACTATTAGCTCATAAATCTTGTCCGCGCTTATTGGCGTAATTGCCTTGATTTTTCGATCCCCGATTCTGTCGCCCTTTTTTGTCACCATGTCGCTAACTAACAGCATGGTCCGCTCGTAATCAGGGCGCGAGCGTGAGGCAACTTTCTTGAGATAGGCTTTGCTCTGCTTGTATTCACGGAATAGCCAATCGACGGTACCGTAACGGACAAGTCCAGCAATTGGCTCACCGTCGCGCTGCGCAGTCCATTCGTCAAACAAAGCATTTAGCGCGGCAGCGCGTCCGCCTGTGCCATTCTCTCCACACGCGTCCGCGTAATTACAACCAAGCGGCTCGTTCGGAATGGTGCACCCGAGCTTCCGAAAGTGTGTCGGCACAATCCAGTAGAGACCGACCTGACCACCGGCTAGTAATCTTGGTCGGACATAGCGGGGTAGGGGCATTATCATGGTCACAAATCCTCCCCCACGTCCGCTACGTGCACCAATTCTGGTGGCAAAATTGCCTGATCGAGGTCGTCGCGAAGCCATAACCGTCGTCTTCCGTCGCTTACTCGCGGTAGCGGATACTCGCGCCCCACGCGCTTTATGAAAGCGTCAACTGTGGACTCTCCGCAATAGGCAGCCGCGAGTTCTGCCCCCATTCGGCGGGGCCACGAACCAGCCGGTATGATCGCGGGCCGGGTCATGGCACACCCTGCGGGCAGAGCGCCATGACGGCGAACACGCGGTCGATTGCTCCATCCGGCAAATTCTCGTGGAACAGGACCGACATCGAGTTGACGACCATTTTTAATGCTCATCGGCGGCCCGGCGAATGCGCGTGCCTCCACTATCATACGCCGGACGATTAGCGGGTTTGGGGGGGGGCCCGGCCCGACGAACGCTTACCAGGGACCTCCGCACGGGCGGCGTGGTGTTATTCCTAGCGGGGGTCAATGGTGCTGTGGCACACGCAACGGATTCGGATATCCAGGCGGCAGGAAGGGCTGCAAATCCCTCTTGATGTAATGGGCCGCGCCAAGGCGGTTGAGTAGCTCGACCATGCGGTGCGTGTAGTCGGCCCAGTCCGTGGTGCGGGTAATCTCTTTCAGATAATTGGCACGGCCGACCTTGTAGAGATCGACAAAGCTGTGCGTCGCCTCAACGATGGCCAGCGACGCCTCGATATCGAGCGTCGGCTCCAGCGAGACCCAGGTAAAAATGCCAAGCTCGTGAAACGCCTTGAGCGCGTCGATACGGTCGCCGGGGAGCGCCGCATTGCGCTCCCACTTTTTGCTGAAGCGGTCATCGAGCGATGTCAGCGTGCATGCGAAGGCGTCACGGTCCGGACGGTAGAGATCGGCGTCGATCAGGGCGCGCGTGCCGCCCTTGGTGAGAACGCAAAAGGCCAGTCCGTGCTCGATCAGTATCTCAATGCTCGGCCGGGTGAGCGACGTGTCGAACGGGTTGTAAACGTCGGTGGTGAAGCTGAACATGACCTGCTCGGTGATACCGAGCGCCTGATACTTCGCGGCGTCTTTGCCGAGTTTGGCGAGGAAGTCGGGACGCGGTACCGCACCGGCATCGAACTCTTTGCGCGGCATGTGGAGCACGCTGGGCACGTAGCAGTAAAGGCAGCGGTGACCACAGCCACGATACGAGTTGGCGGCAAGCGCCGCATATTCACCGGCCTGCCCCTTCGGCGGGTAGATATAACTGCACCCTTTGACGGACACGCCGTCGGGATTGAGCGTCGGCAACTTGACCATTTAATGTCTCCAGTCAGGCAGCCGATGCGCGGTTGCCTGCCCATATCATACGCTGTGATTTGCGGGCTCCGGGATCGAGCACGCTCGCAGCCACCGCACGTCGGCGGCAACTCAGGCGGCGGCGCTCGATGCGTTGGGGTCAGCACCACTCACTGCTTCAACTTACCAGCGGCACCTGAAGCACCAACAAGCGCATTTGCAGGAAATCAAGACGCCGAAGCCGCTCTTCCTAAGCCCGTCCGGCTCGGGAACGGCGGCCCTCGAACATTATGGCTCGACACGTTTGCCGGTACGTGAATTCCCACGCAATTTCATGGTCTTGCTGCAACAGGGACCGAGTTGGCCGAGGGGTTGTCCAGCGCCAGCGTATGATAAGGCATGGAACTTCCCAGAAAAGGAGCAGCAAATGATCAAGCAAATGGGCCAAAAAACGGAGAGAGGGAAACCGATGACAACCGCCACACTAGTTGAACAAATCCAGTCGCACTTGGAGATGGCGGGGCGATCAATCGCTGACGCGGAGAAGCACTGTCGCGAAGCTGGACTACGCCTAAAAAAGCTGAAGGAGCAAAGGAAGGCTAATGGAGGGAAGGGATCATTTGCAGAATATCTCCGCGACAATTTGGGTCTTAATCTGAGTCAGCAACGTGCCGATGAACTGATCCGCATCGCGGACGGCAAAACGACTGTCGTTGAGGTTCGCGCCAAAGCGAAAGCGGGGATGAGAAAAAGCCGAGCTAAAAAGTCAACTAAACGTTATGTTGACTCACAACCCGAAGACCCGGAGCACCGCAGGCAAAATTTCCTGCATCACGCTGCGGAGGCAAAACGTCACGCTCTTGAGAACGGTTTCGACAAAGCCTCAGACAACGAGATCGATGAGGAGATACTCGGCGCTGCGCGAGCAGCCAAAGCGGCGTGGGATCATGTAAATAACCGACTCTTGCGGCGTGTGTCGGCAGAAAATGCAGGCGCAAACGAAAACGGCGCGCGAACTCGTCGCATTACGGTGGAGACCGTTGATCGGTTTCACATTGTGCCTACTCCACTTTCCGTCAAGCGCGAGTCCGCCACGCCGGTCATGCAAAAGAGCGGGCCGCCGCCGAGCAAACACGTCCGCGAGCGCGTTCCGCTAATTTACCCGCCGGTCGCGACGACAACGGAAAGGATGAGCCAAAAAATCGGCTGATGTGTCATGTTACAAAGAAATAGCCCTAGCCCTGGTGCTGCCAGCACCAGGGTTAAGGACGATGGTGTTGGACTTCCAAAACATCACCGTCCTATCCGAATAGCCAAAAAATTACAAGCGTTGCGAGCGTCAACAAAGGCGTTCGGCGGACCATATTATTTCGTGCATGCAATCCGCTCGCGCATCACCGAGTGGCTCACCGAGAAACAATGGAAATACCTTCGCAAAAATTGCGAAGCCGCGTTTATGCTCCGCCTGCACGACAAGAAACACCAGCGCGATCTGCGCTGGCTGCCTTTCCGCTTAAACCATATGAAGGGCTATCTCGACCAGCCCCTGGTCGTCGTCAAACCGAATGATAAGGCCCTCCGATTCATAGATGCGTTGCCGGGTGTGATCCTCAATTATGCAGAGTTCGCCAGAGACGAGATCGTTGCCGATGCCGAACTCGTTCACGACAGATTTATCAAACACTTTTTGCATCTGAGGCACGGCAAGCACGAACTGAAAATCCGTATCTTAAAACCGAACAAAGACAAGCCCCAAGTCGATTGGAGAGGATACGCTAAACAGTCAACTGACCACGCCAACACCGGCACTAGCTACA
>JBEKLA010000328.1:0-3965 GCA_050010455.1 Binataceae bacterium (SeqCode)
CCGTAAAGTGCTTCCTCGGGAACCAAAACTTCGCCCATGGTGTCGCGCTCGATTCGAGATGGCGTCTTCATCTTGTTCTCCTCTCCAATTCTAGCGGTCACATCTAACACCCAATATAGCGCCTCTCAGAGCAAATACGAGCCTATTGCAAGACTTTCAATTTGCGTCAGAGTGTTGCAGGAAGCATCAAGAGTAAGCGTCAAGGGGGGTACATCTGGCGGATGCCGGTCGGCTGTGGCAAGCTGGCGGCATGAAACAACCTGGTGGCAGGCGACGCTGTCGCCCGTTCACCGACGAGCATTCAGACGGTCATTGCTCAACGTTTAGCCTTGTTCGGCGGATGAAACCGCGCAGCAGATGAGGTTCTCTTTGCAGACGCTCCAACTCAGTTGTGACCGTGTTCCGCAACTCGGATAAGTCAAAGGGTGTATAGTTGGGCAAACGTCCATATTTGATGTGCGACCACACACCGTCTGCCGGATTGAGTTCCGATGCGTTGGCAGGGAACAGCCCCGAAACAATCCGCCCGTTTCCAGAAAGATAGTCGGCCACAGGTTGCGCTAAGTGTATGCGCACTGAATCCCAGATAACAGTGATTGGATTTCTTACCCGTTCATACAGAAGACGGAGGAAGGCGGCAATGGATTGTCCATTAAAATTCGCGTTATCCGCCGACAGTTGAAAAGTGAGATCAACTTGCCGGCATTCCGGACTCAGTGTGATAGCGCCGATGACAGAGATTCGTCCATGTGGATCTGTGATTTTTGCGACTGGCGCGTGACCACTGGGCGCGTAGGTCCGGCGGAGAGTTGGAGCGAGCATGAAGCCAGATTCGTCGATGAATGCCAGATATGCATGCCTGTCGCGCGCTTCGGTCATGATGCGGGAGAACTCCTCAGTTCTCCACCGGGTGATCCCGTCCTCGTCACGATCTCGAGACTGGAGTGCTGGTTTTTGGAGAGTCCAGCCAAGTCGTTCATTTAATACTTTGCGAACAGAGAGGATGCACAAGTCTTCTCCTAGCTCTTTTCGGATGACCTGTGCTACGCGTTTGGCCGTCCATAGGTTATTCTGCCAACCGTATGCGGTTGCCCCTTCCGAGAGCAAGTCCTCCAGGCGCTTCAATTGTGCTTCTGTCAGTTTTGGATGTCGCCCTCCACCCGGAACGCGAGCACGGCCAGAGGGACGCTCCTGAAGTTCCTTGTCCAATTCCCGCTGCCCACGGATAATTGTTTTACGGCTCAAGCCGGTAATAAGCGATGCGAGTGTCTGGCCACCCCATCCGAGGCGTTTTGCCTCATAAGCTGCGACCCAGCGACGTTGTTGTTCGCTGAGGTGGGATAGAAGAAGATTCAGCTGGTGATGTAATTGCCTGTCGGGATGGTCCTCCGGTTGCGAACAGCGGGGACATCTGCACTCATTGACAGGAGGACACGAAATCGTCTCGGCAGAAGTAGACTTTGCGTTGGCGTGTTTGATCATGCCCGGCCGCGCTTAGGGGTTAATTTGGGGCGCCGATTCTTAAAATAGTTTCCCCTACACCCTGTGCTTGGTCTTTTATCATCGGCAGGTGCTCAGCCATACTCGCCATGCCGTGCCCAGCTTGAGTGAGGCCGCTCAGTTGCTGGGCGATGGATTCATAGGACCGCCGCTCGGCTCCATCTTAGGCCCCCCAACGAACTGCAAGGCTCCACTTAGTTGATCGTTCAGATTCGCAGTCAATGCAATTTATCCCAACCGCCCTCACGATTCAAATGACGGATCATCATCAGTTAGGAGAGTGGTGGGGAGTTGCTGGCCGACGGGGGTTTCCATTGGGCGGGGAGCAGTTCGTGAATTTGAGTAATCTTCATTGCGGGCAAGCGAGCCAGTACATCAGTGAGATATTCCTGCGGGTTCAGGCCTCGCCGCCGGCAACTGATCAGGATCGAATAGATCACGGCGCTGCGCCATCCGGCGTCGGGGTGACCAATGAAGAGCCACCGCTTGCGGCCCACCGCCGTCGGGCGAATATCATTCTCAACTAGGTTGTTGTCGATCTCGAAGCGCCCGTCCGCGAGATACCCGACCAGGGCAGCATACTCGTTCAGAAAGTAATTCACGGCTTTACCCAAGGTGCTCTTCGGCAACAGCTTCGGTTGTAATTCCTCCGCACGGGCCTTCATCGCTTCCCAGATCTCGGGAGCGCACTGCTGGCGAAGGCGGCAGCGCCCGGCGGGCTCAAGCTGCCGGATTTGGTCTTCCAGGCGATAGAGCTGGCGAATCTGGGCGATGAACCAAACCGCCTCGCTGACCGATTCCCTCAGCGCCTGGTAGAAACCCCGGCGCGTATGCGCGAGACATCCAATGCGACGCAAGGCGGCATCTTTGCGCTCCAAGGCCTGATAAACTCCATAGGCGTCGGTCTGAATCGTGCCCACGAAACCTTCGAGTTTTCGGCGGGGCACCTGCTGGCCGCGGCTGCGGGAGAACTCCAGGATCGCGTCACCTCGGGGCGCGGCGAAAAACCACAGGTAGCCCTGCGCGGCTTTGCCTTTCACTTCCGGGTCCAAGACTTTAACCGGCGTTTCATCGATCTGCACGTAGCCGCCGGCTTTCATCGTCTTCCACATCGCGTCGTAAACCGGCTGCAACCAGCCGGCGATATGCTCGACCCACTGCACTATCTGCTGACGGGAAATCTCGACCGCGTGCCGTTCGCGGAAGATCCGTTCCAGCGTGTAGAAGGAAAGGTGATCGTCATAGCGCGCCAAGAGGAGATGGACGGCTAGACCCAGCCCGAGCTGGCTCTGCGGAATCAGGCGAGGGGGCAAGGGGGCGATCACCACGCCCGCTTCCCCGCAGCGGCAGGCGTACTTGGGGCGCACCGTGCGACGGCGGATCAACTTGGCTGGAATCAGGTCGGTCTCTTCGGTGACTTCTTCGCCGATCCGCTGCTTCTGGCGGCCGCAGTGAGGGCAAAGCTTTTCTTTTGCAGCCAGCTCCAGCGTTACCGTCTCGGTTTCCAGCACCGGGGGCACGGGATGACGTGGCGGACGACGCTCGGCCCGCCGCCGGCGTTGGTCCCGACGTTCTTCCTCCAGCACCTCCTGGCTGAGGGGCGGGGGCTTTTGCGCTTCCTGCTGAAGATCGGAGGCCAACTCGTCCATCTGCGCCTGCTGCTCGGGGGATAGCTTTTCCGCCTTCGAGCCGAAGAGTTGACGGCGCAACTCGGCGATCTGGGCCTGGGCTTCGGCCAACCGTTCCTCGGTCTCGCGCAGCCGTTGCTCCAAATCCAACGCGCGCTCGACCAGCTCTTCCCGCGACAGCTCCGCCAGCGATGCGCGCAAGGTCTCACGCGAGGTCATGGGCGAGCACCTCCCGAAACTTGTGCGCCAGCGGATAGACATAGATGTCTTTCACCGGCACGCGCAAGGTGGAGTTGCGATCCTGCCGCGTCCGGCCTTGTGTGGTGCCCACATGCTGCCAGTTGGCAGCTCGATAGACCGTGCCCCGAAACCGCTCGCGCTCCACAAAGGTTTCGACCAGCAAGATCGGATGTCCGTATTTGGCCTGCCAGTCGGCGGAGAGCCGCCGCAGCACCCGGCCCAGAATCCAACTGCCCAACCGCTTCACGCCCACCCAAGGCAAAATCAAAAATCGTTGATTGTTGGTGAGAAACGAAAGGCTTCGCGCCCGCGCCTCGACGCTCCAACCGATAAACTGGTCGCGGTCGCGGCACTTCCAGGCCGCCGAACCAAACAACACCGCCGCCAGCACGCGGCCCGAACTCTGCGTGACCAGATATTGGGCATTCTCGCCCACGCTCGACCTGTAGCCCAAGTAATGGAACTCAGCCAGTGCCGCCGCCAACGTCTCGCGCCCCTCCGCCTCACCGCTCACCTCACGCACTTCCAGCGGCCCCAGCTCGGCCAGCGTCGCCTGGAGGGGTGTGGTGTCCCAGAGCCGGCGAGCGATCACCCGCG
>JBEKLA010000329.1:0-3927 GCA_050010455.1 Binataceae bacterium (SeqCode)
CCACCTGCGAAGCGCGGCCGCTAGGCGTGGATTGGGTTGGTAACGCCAGAGCGTTACAGGACTGCTTCCGTGAGCATAAGTGCCGGGCGTGTCGCTCATACCTGCACCTCCTTCATTTCCTTCCGCGCGATTCTTATGGTACGGTTTCCGTACCATGGGTACTTGTGTACGCTAGGTACTTCAATCGTACAGATGTTGTCAACCGAAATATTCTTATCGGCTAATCCGGGATCTATTAGTCCGTGCTCTATGCGCTCGGCATGGGGCCGGAACGTTCATCCGCCAGGCGTTAACTGACAAGCCATGGAGCGAATAGCACACGCACCCCTCGCCCAACGCTCGCCGGACGGCGCGAAAGCGCTCTCACCACGGTTGCAGCGGATCGTCGACAATCTTGAGGCCATTCTGCTCGACGAGGGCTTTCTCCAGTTCCGGACCGAAGACCTCGCGCGCCGGCTGCGATGCTCCAAGCAAACGCTCTACACGCTGGCGCCAAGTCGCGAGCAACTGTTCGAGCTTATTGTTGAGCGGCTTTTTTGCCGAATTCGCCAGCAGGGAAAGACGGCCGCTGAGCACGCCGTGGATTGGGTTTCTGCGGTGGCTGGTTACCTCGACGTCGCGGTACAGGCTACGCGCGGTGTGAGCGCGCAGTTCGTTCGCGACCTGGCTCGGTTCGATCCCGGCCGCCGCCGGCTTAAGCATCATCAGCGCCTGCGTATTGCGGGGCTCGAAGCGATCCTGGCGGAGGGCGTCCGCAAAGGCGCATTCGGCGAAATTCACTCCAAGCTGGTCGCCGACTTCATGATTCATGCGGTGGCCAGGATGTCGGATCCGCACGTGCTAGCTTCGTGCGGCCTGACGATGTCGCAGGCCTACGCTGAGCTCTATCGACTATTCATCTACGGCCTGATTCGCGGCGATGACTCCCGTCGCTCGGCGAAGCCTGCCAATCCTCCGCGCATCGCAACGGGGGGAATCTCGTTGGCCAAGCAGAAATCGTGGCAGAATCATTGCCGTGAGCTCGAGGCAGCAGCCCAGAACGGCTTCGCGCACTATCAGCCGCGCAGGCCATGAGGCTTAGCGCGAAACGTGGGCTGAGTTATGCGTGTTGTGGTCCGCAAAAATTGGGGTGATGACCCTGTTTCCGCCGAAAACCTAAACCCGAAGATAGTAATGATGCGGCCCGCCAAGGCTCGGAGTCTCGGTGACCTTGCCAACCGTTAGAACAGCCCAAAATGCTCTGTTCTCACCCGCACATATTGATGATGCAAACCTGTTCTTACTGAAGATCTTAAGCAAGGAACCGAGTGGTCGCAGCGCTGAGTTTCGAGTGGGAACGACCGCATGGAACTTGGGACGCGCGAACGCCAAACACACAGAGACCACTACAGCCCGTAACTAAAACTCGCTAGCCTTTTCAACGTTGTTTAGTTTTTGGCAGCCACAGCCTGACGGCCGAGCCAGCGCGGCATTCATACTATTGCTTTCGGGCTACAACCTGGCTTCCGGCCCGCTCCTCTGAATCCGGCGTGCGAAGCGTGGAGGCCGGTTCAGAACCAACACCGGACCACATAAAGCGGAAAAGTTCGCCCGGCGTTTTCCCCGTAGTGCCCAGATAGGTATGAACGATCATAAAAACAAAAAGAAAATATCCGGTGCACGTATGGATCAGAGCCCACGAGGCTACGCCGGGCAGGCCAAAGGTTTCGTTCGGCAATAGATAGGGGAAAAGCAAGGCCCAGCCCGTCACTATCAGGATTGGAAAGAGCAAGAACATCACGGTCAGATAGGACATTTTCTGCATAGGGTTGAACTTGCGCTCCTCGTTATGAGGGTCGTGCGGATAAGGATGAGGCGACCTAACGAAAATGCCCCACAAATAGTAGCCGACCTGCAGGAACATCCCCGGTACGATATCGTCAGCCGTGATTATGTAGTAACGAGCATTCCCGAATCGCAAATTTCCGAACAGGAATAAACAGTAGAGCAGAGTCAGAAGTATCCCCGCCGTATTGTGAATTAGTACATCGGTTCGGAACGCAACCGGTGGCGGGCCAACTCTGGAGAAATGCATACTGAACCCGGTAATAAGCAACATCACGAAGAGCAGCAGATTGCTCCAATGCCAGAGCCGGAGCCAGAGAGGATATGGACCGAGGTCGCGTCTCATGATCTCCTCCTACGCCTTCTGAAAGCGGCGAATACCCAGCGGCCTAAGCCATGAGCCGCAACTCCAAGAACGACTAGCCCAATGAGTCCAAAAGCTCCCCAATCGAGCCATCGGTTCCGGTTGGCCCCTACCAGGTACGCGTTATTGAACAGAATTGCATTCACGAAACCGTATTGGGCGCGTTCTTTCAGGGCAAGATGCGCATATAGCTTGCTAGCCAACATCGAGTTCTGTGCGTGACATGTAGCGCAATCCTTGACTGCCTCCGACTTCGGGAGGATGAGATGCAGGGTCTCTTGTCCGGGGGCAGTGTGACATGCAACACACTCATTGCTCTTTAGGTGCAACTCAGCATGGAAAAGATACCCATGTTTTTTAGCGAGATCGCGGTCCTTGTCGGCTAGTGTATCTCCAGTGGCGTGGCATCCCAGGCAGCTTTGGTTGGCCACGAGAATGGCTTCAGAAGCATCGGTCATGCGGCTTGCTGGGATGAAGTAATGTGGCGAGTGGCAATTCGTGCAGCGAAAAGCCGGATCTACCATTTTGGCATGTACACTCGACTTCACCGCCTGCTCGATCTTGGTAAATTGGCCCCCTCTATGACAATCAGTACAGTCGCGCATCTGAGCACGGTTGCCTGAGTGAGGAAACTTGTTGAACCCTGTCGTGTGGCAGAATGCGCAATCAAAGGGGGCGTGCACGGATTGGGCGAACCGCGCCGGATCGATAGTGACCGCGTTCGGCTTGTGACAGTCCATGCAAGAAGGCTCTCGCCCGCCTGCTTGAGCCATAGCAGCCGGGAGCGACCATATCCCGCTGAGAACGAGGAAAGCGATCACGATCGTGCCAACGGCCCTCAAGATCTGTTGTCCTTCGGGCCAGTCTGTGAAGTGCCCGTTTTCTTTTTTCTCGTCGCCACGCGGGCCGAAGCTGGGCACGCCGTGGTCCCCCGACGGCTTCGAAGATTTGCGCGAGAACGCTCTTGCGGTAATGGGGAGACCAAACATGAATTTCACCTGTACCGCCGTTTCCGGCATCGCTAGCGGCGCGGCCGTCGAGAAACAAAAACGTCTAAAACCGGCGCCTCGACGCGCCGCTATACTCGCTCTCCTGCTGTAACCGGGTTTGAGATAATCCGTCGCCTCCGATTGGATGGTTCACCTCATCTTGCGGCGCGCCGAATACCTCTGCGCGCGCTCACGATCTCTTCTGTCGGAGAAGAGCTGCCTTGTACGTTTGTCCCAAGGCAGCTCCCCACAGAGCCTGTGCTCGCTGGAGCGCGCGCTTACTTCAAGCCCTTTATGTACGCGACGAGGCCCTTGACCTGATCGTCGGTCAGGTCGCTAAAAGGAGGCATCGTTGGCGACTCTCCGACTGCCGCCCCGCCTTCTTTTGTGGCCTTCGCGATCCAGTCGTCACCCTTGCCCGCAAGCGTCTTTGAGAAGGGGTTTGGCTTGGGGGTCAGCGCCGCAGCTGCAGGTCCGTCAGCGCCGGTGGTGCCGTGACACGAAGCGCACTTGTCGTCGTAAATCGACTTGCCAGCCTGTGCCCACGCACGTGCGGAGACCGCCGATGTCAGCGCCAGCCCCGCGGCGATCACAAGCATTTTCTTCGTCATCGACTCCTCCCTACGGTGTTAGCCCTGAACCGAAAATAATTCGGGTCGATTCGACGATTTGATCGAAGAAAAGAGGCCTCTGGCGCGTCTTTTGGAGTGCGCAGCAACGCAACTCGAAACGACACGAAAGGCCCCAAAG
>JBEKLA010000330.1:0-3913 GCA_050010455.1 Binataceae bacterium (SeqCode)
TTCTTCGTCGCGACGTTTGTGCTAAAGATTGCTTACGATCTTTGGCCGGGTATCTCCGAAGCGCTCGGCTACTGAGGCGAGAATGGCTCTGCCATCCGACGAGGAAGAGCTTAAAAAAGTGGTATCGTTCGCTATCTCGCGATGGCTGTTGGAGCATCATTTCGAGCAAATCCAAATGCAGGGATTATTCCTCGGAATTCGCCTCACGCCAAGCGACTATCTAAAGATCGTGAAAGCATACGCCGATAAGCGTGACGTGAACTCACCGTGTTCGGATGACTTCGATCTGCGGGAATGGATGCAGTGATCGGAACCGGCAGACGCGCCCACGCCGCTGTGATCAATGCAATGGCGACACAGGAGAAACTAATGAACGCTGAAGAGACATTCAAGGAGGAAGCTCCCGCTGGCGTCGATGCGCTCATGCGGTGGTTCCATCTCGCTGATTTCCAAGCCTCCGGCCCGGTCGGCAACTTTGGCCACGAAAGCACTGGGCTCACTCAACTGCGAGAGATTGGCCAGCCGCCTGGACGCGGCGGCTATGGTTACGGGCAATGGACAGGCCAGCGTCACATCCTGTTTCTGAACTGGTGCGCGGCCAACCATCTCGATTGGCGCACGCCTTCCGCGAATTGGGGATACCTCGTTCACGAGCTTTCCGGGGCGGACCCGCGCAACAGCTATGCGTATGTCATTGTTCATTTGCGCGAGGCAAAGACGCTTGAGGAAGCTACCCGCGCCTTCATGAACTATTACGAGCGTCCGGGGGTTCCTGAATTCTCCGACCGGCTGCGTTGGGCGGAACTAGCGCTGAAACTTCATCAATCCGCCGCAACCGCGAAAGCCGCCTGACATGGATGATTTTGTTTTCATCATCACGACCACTTCGACCGATGGCGATACCATTTGGCCTTCACGCACAATTCGTATCGACATCAGCGATGTTCCTCCAGCGAATATCAACTATGACGCGGGAGCCTGACATGCGCAAGGGTATTGCCGCTTTCACCGATGCGGATGACCATCTCCCGGCATTAATTTCCATCCATGACCACGGCGACGACGTTTGCATAACCCTGCGCGGAAAGCGTATTCGCAATGATGCGAATGGCCGCGATTATCCGGGGCCGATAGCTGAAATCCATATGTCGTGGGCCGAATGGCGCAAGATGGTCGTCGAGGCTGCTGACTACAAACGGTGATGGAGAGATATGGACGCGATTCAGGAATTCTACTCCGCCATCGCCGCAGCGCAAGAGCCGCACGGGGCCGAGTTCGAGACAATCACATACCCGCAACTGTGGGATTTATACGAGACCGATGACGTTCAATTCGTCTATTGGGGGGCATGAACCATGCGTTCCATCCTAATCGCCATCATTATGATTACCGGCCTCGCGTTCGCTGTGTGGACACGAGAAGCTCACTCTCAGACGTCAGACGTTCCCGCGTGGGCGAAGGCTTACCACAATTGCGGGACATTTGGCGCGACCGCCGATGACTGCGATTATCCTAAAAACGGCGGTCTCTATGCCTTATGCGATGCGGAAGGGTCGGCGCCATGCAATACGCTGGCGTTGATGCTGAAGGACGTATGCGAGGATACCGTGCGCACCTACGGAGATGGCTCGGATCGGTTCTCTTGCGCGGTCGTGGATGACGCCACGCGCGACGCCTACATGCGCTCGGTTAATCCTGATGTCCGTGAGAGAACGGTTCAGGCTTGGCGGGAGGGACGATGATGCAAACATTTAGGCTGATCTGGAACTATAAAGGCCACAACTCCGGCCTATTTGATCGCGGGCTGAACTGGTGGCAAGTCACAATACCGCCGTCCAGAAACGCTCGTCGGGTCGCTATGATATGCTGGTGGCCGATCTAATGCGCGCTCTTGCCATCATCCTCATTCTCACGCTACCAGCCTGCGCGCCGGTTCCGATTGGCAATTGCCCGAGCGGTAGGATCGTCTGCGTACAGTAATCCGCGCGCGAGCGGTTCTCGCAGCAAAATGGAGCACAAATCATGGCTTTTACCGACGATCTAAACGCCCTAAACTCCGAAATCCCCTCCACCGTTTCAGGCTACACGACGGCGGCGAGCGCACAACTAAATCTGTTGCAGGCCGATCTCGCTAGCCTGACGGCGTTGCAAACTACCATCGCCGCAGCCATCGAGACGATCAACGCGCAGATCGCCGCCTATCAGAGCATCGTTCCGGCGATGCCCACTAGCCTCGCGCCTGCCGCAACAGTCACCACGGCTGCCGCGCCCGCCACGGGCGCTTAACCTTATCTGCGTCAACTAAGGAGCTAAACATGGACCCGCAAGAGCAACTGCTTTTCGAGCAGCAGGAAGCCCAGATTTCGGCGCTAACCGCGCGCGGCGCCGACCTTGAACAGAAGCTAGCCCATCTCGCCGACTGGATGCGCGGGGTCGGCGATCATGTTGGCTTCGGCCATCCCGGCTTCGACCGCCCCTAATTCCCCATCGCCATCGGGCCTCTTTCGGCCGGCGTTCCCGATGGCGTTAATTGCCGGCCACCATACCACAAAAGGAAATACCGTGAACCCAGTAACAGCTCTCAGCTCTATCCTTGGCGCGATGCCTTCCGCTTCGGCCATCGCCGCTCAGGTCGCCACCGGCGTCGCCGGCACCGTCATCCTTTCCGGCTTGCAGTCGGAAGGCGGACAGAACGCTCTGGACCCGTTGCACCTTATCTTCAAGCCCAACACCACCACCTCGACGCCCGCCACCGCGACCGCTCCGGCCGTTGTCACCTCGACTGCGACTCCGACGATCTCCGCCGCTGCTTTCGCCTCGCTGACGCCAACGCAGCAGGCTTCGGTTCTCGCCGCTGGCGCCCACATTTCGTAACGGAGCAACGATCATGCTCGCGATTCCGGCTGCGCTGCTTTCGATTATCTTCGGCGTCGCTGGGATCGCGGTCCCGGAAATCGACGCCATCGTAGCACGGCGCGTTGAAAAGCCGCCGTGCTACGTCCTCCACTTCGATCGGACCAAGACCGTTGCGATCATGACGCCCACCATTTGTTCGAGGGCTAAATAGAACAATATAGATAGAAAAAGCGAACAAATATAGTATAATGACGAAGTCGCCAATCCTTGCCGGGACTGACGACTTCTAACCACCAATCAACGCCGCCGTCATCGAAATCTAACGCACCATACCCTGCCGCCACTATCGGCCAACTCGAAAGCCTGACGCCATGAACATCACAATCCCCTCGATCATCACTTGGCCCCCGATAACCAACTGGCGAACGTCTTCTGTCGGCGCGATCATGATTATAGCGGGGCTCATGTCGCTGATGCACGTTCAGATTCAAGGAGTAGCGGTCACAACCGATCCTTGGACTCTTATCTCTGGCGGCTTTGGGCTTATCCTCGCCAAGGATGGCGTTGTTCACAGCACCATCGCGCAGGTCGAGCAGTCCACTGTGAAAGCCAATGAAAAGTCCGTCGCCGAGTCTGTCGCTCAGTCCAGCACGAATGATCCAACATAGGGCTGTAGCATGGAAATGCCGACTGATGACTGCTTCGAGACTATCGGCGAACTCCGTGCCGAAATAGAAAACCTAAAAGAGTGGAAACGGGATCACGATAAGAAAGAAGCCGCTCGAATACTAGCCCAATCCGCGGCCGAAGCCGCGCGCCTCAAATCAGAGGCATTTAAGGATGGCGCGGTATGGGCTCTGGCGAAGGTCGGCGCCGTGGTGGTGGCGGCCTTGAGCGCCGTGGGGTATGTGACTATTCACGGGTTCCCTGGTTGGCTCAGGGATTTGTTCCGATGATCGACGACAGGTCGTGGTGCTCGTTCATTATTCAATCTCCATTGAGCGATTGTTCCACAACGCATCGGCTTTCACCCGCGCCTCATACGCCGCGCGAACCA
>JBEKLA010000331.1:0-3907 GCA_050010455.1 Binataceae bacterium (SeqCode)
GCGGGAGCGGGGGGGACCCGCGGGCCGGATTGCGGGGTGTTTGGGTTGTGGTTCGCGCGGGGGGGGCGGGGGGGGGGCGATTGGCTGTGTCGGCCACACTCCGCATGGCGCCACACACAGCTCAATCGACGGGCCGGGCGGTGAAAATCCGCGGCTCCGGCGCGCGCGACCCGCGCACTAATCGTCGCTGAAGTCGATCGACTCGAAGCGGAATGCGGTAGTAAAGCCTCCGTCGACCGCGAGATCCTGTCCGGTTACGAAAGAAGAGTCGTCGCTGGCGAGGAACAGCGCGACGCTTGCCACTTCCTCGCTACGGCCATAGCGTCCCAATGGTGCCATCCTGCGCCAGCGCCGCGCGAACTGCGGCTCCGGGTCGCCCGGCCGGCACCATCGCGGCGTCTCGATGATGCCCGGGCAGATGCAGTTGACGCGGACGCCGCGCGGCCCCAAGCGCTTGGCGAGTTTACGAGTGAGGCCGACCACTCCCGCCTTGGCGGCGCTGTATGCCTCGCTGGCGAAGTCGATGCCGACCCTGGCTCCGGCGATCGAGGCGTTCGAGACAATCGCCCCCTTGCCCGAGCGCTCGAGCAGAGGCGCGGCTTCCATGGCCGCCGCCCAGTAGGCGGCAAGCCCGCTCTCGAGCATCGCGTCCCATCGCTGGTCCTCGGTGTAGTCGTCGCGCGGATCGGCCATTGCATTATTGAAGAGCACGGCGAGGCCACCAAGAATCCGTCCTGCGTCGTGCACCATGCGTCTCACGTCGGCGCGATCCGTTACGTCAGTATGCCGGAAGTGCGCGATTCCGCCCGCCTGCCGGATCTCGCTCACGACCTTCTCCGCAGCCGCTTCCTGGATGTCGGCGACCAGCACCTTGGCGCCTTCGGCCGCGAATCGGCGAGCCGTGGCCTCGCCAATTCCCGAGGCACCTCCCGTGATCAAAACCGGGCGCTCGGCTAACCGCCCCATCGTCATCGTCCGGTCCGAGCGAATTCGGCGTAGTACCGATCGCGCATACGATCGCAATAGGCCGCAAGATTGGGAAGCGCGTTGCCGTATTTGCCGATTGGACTGGGAAACGGCACGCGCATCGCATGGATGAGCCAGGCGTAGAGCGTAGCGTCGATAGAAGTCGGTTGCTCGCCCATGAAGTACGGTTGGTCGCCGAGGTAGGTCGAGATAGCGTCGAATTCTTCGCGGGCAAGCTGCTCGACTTCATCGGGCGTATGTCTACCCTTGCCGCTCCAGTAGAACTCGTGCAGGATGCGCTCGCGAAACTCTTTCACCGGCACGAGTCGCGCCTCAGGCGGAACAAAGTCGAGGAATTCGACCCACACCGGATCGTAGATCTTGAAGTCCTCGTCGCGGCGATAGCGCATCTGCACCAAATACCAGTAGAAGCTTTCTTCGAGCATCCGACCGAAGGCAACCGCGACCGCCTTGTCACGTGCGCTGAGAAGCGCGTCCAGGGTGTCACCGTAGGTCTGCTTAAGATACCGGATGATAAAATCCGAGTCTGCGACCGTCTTGCCGCCGTCCTTGATTACCGGCAGCTTGCCCTTCGGTGTCTTGGTCAAGTCACCGCCCGGCAGCTTCACCAGATGGTAGGGCAGGCCGGCCATGCGCAGGTAGCAGTCGACCTTGGTCACGAATGGGCTCACGTCGGGAAGCCCCCAGGCAGGAATGTAACCGATTAACGTGATCATATGCGTCCACCCCCCGTTGCAGTTAGTCGCGACGTCGCTACCAGGGAAGCATTTCGCCGTTGGCGTGGCGGAAGGTTCCAGTCGTCTCGATAGTAAGTTCTTCGATTCGCGCGAGCAGCCCGCGAGCCGCGTCGGCAGGTTCGACCAGATCGCCAATTACGCCGCCGGCCATCCCGCGTGTCATCTCGGTGTGCACGCTTCCCGGATGCAGGCAGACAACGGCGATGCCGCGTTTGGCAAGATCGCGCGCCAAGCAGATTCCGAGCATGTTTGCCGCCGCCTTCGACATCCGATAACCGTAAAGTCCCCCCGCGAAGTTCTCGGCCAGCGAGCCGACCCGGCTGGTGATGATCGCCACCTTCGAGCCCGGACTGAGCAGCCCGAGTAGCGCTTGGGTAACACGCAGAGGCCCTAGAGCGTTCACCTCGTATTCATGGCGGAGCTTGGCGAAGTCAAGGCCGCCCAGCTTTCCACCGTGCACCACGCCTGCATTGTGCACCAGGATATCGAGCCGCTCTTCACGCAGCCGTTCGGCGAGAGACGCAATCGCCGCATCAGAGGTGACATCTACGTCCGGCTCGATTCGGATGCCGCGAGAGCGGAGAGTTGGGGAATCCCCGAGACACGTGGCGATTACCTGCTCGCCCCGCGCCTCAAGCTCCAGACACAGCGCCTCGCCGATTCCTCGATCAGCGCCGGTCACAAGGAACGTTCTCATCCCAGGCCTGCGGCTACAAACGTAGAATAGTGCGTCGGTACTTCTGGTCCGCGATAGATAGTCGGAGTGTATGTCGTCAGCACCTTTCGGACAAGTTAGTGAAGCGATCAGGGTGCGTGAAAGCAGATACGTGAACTCAGGCTGTCACTTCAGCGACAGCCCGGTGCGGCTAGTCCTGCCCTTGTCCTTGATCCCTGCCGCATCGAGCTTTGACGCGACGATGAATAGCCGATCCGGGTCAATCTGAATTTCAATTTCCGGCGTGCTATCCAAGCCGGTAGATTTGGACGAAATCGAGCAGATCGCTTCAGCCTATTGCCCTTTATATGAACCCAGCTTCGAGCGGAAGGTGTTTGCCGGATGAGGATGGAGCCGGTTTCGACTGGTTTGGGAAAAGACGAAGAGCTTAGCCTTGGCGGAGCGAAAGGGATTTGAACTGCCGGTCCCGGCCTTCGAGCTACAGCCGAGTGCCCACTGAGTGCCCACTCTCAGCTTCTACAGCGTAACCTGCCGTAACCTCGACCTGCGAAAACCTGCGAGTTTCCTACGCTGCGTAACCTGACCTGACCCTGGAAGACCTGCGGCACACGCCTTAGGATCCGGTGGGGCAACCCGTGGGGGTTCAAGTCCCCCCTCTCGCATTTCCTTGGTAAATAACGCGGCACCTGCTCGCGACCGCGAGGCGTTTCTCGAAGAGATGATCGTGCGGCGCGAGCTTGCGGTTAATTTCGTCCGCTACAATCCGCGCTTCAGGATCCTGGCGAGCATCGAGCCATGGGCGCGTCAAACCCTCGCTGAGCATGCCCGCGACGCGCGCTCTCATCTTTACACGGAAAAGCAACTGGCGAACGCCGAGACGCACGACCCCCTTTGGAACGCTGCACAGCGAGAGATGGTCAGCTCAGGATGGATGCACGGATATATGCGCATGTATTGGGCGAAGAAAATCCTGGAGTGGAGCCCGGTTGCCGACGAGGCATACTATATCTGTGTGAGGCTCAACGATCGCTACGAGCTCGACGGCCGCGATCCCGACGGATACGCTGGCGTCGCATGGGCAATTGGTGGCAAGCACGACCGCGCGTGGGGTCCTGAGCGTCCAGTCTATGGCAAAATTCGCTACATGTCGTTCACTAGCACCTCGCGCAAGTTCAACAGCCGCGCTCATATCCAACGATGGAACGCGTAACACCCGCGCGAACTCTTTACGCCAGCGACGAACCGATCACAATCGGAGTCTCGTCGTGCCGGCGCGTCACACCAACGTGCTGCATCACATGCTTGGCTACCTTCGCCAACATCTTGATGGGACCGCGCGCGGCGAACTCGTTACGCTGACCGATGACTACCGCCGCGGCCTGGTGCCGTTAGTCGTGCCGATCACTCTCTTTCGGCACTACGTGCGCGAGTTCAACGTCGTCTACTTGCGCGGACAGGTTTATCTTGAGCCGCATCCGAAGGAACTGATGCTCCGTAACCACGTCTG
>JBEKLA010000332.1:0-3870 GCA_050010455.1 Binataceae bacterium (SeqCode)
AGTGGCCGCAGTGGCCGAATCAATTGGCGCACGATTCTTTCCGATCTGCCAAAGCAGTTCAAAGCCGCCGATATTCGTGGCATTCGCGGACTCAAGGAGAAGCGGCCGTCTGAGATCTTCGCTGCGGTCACCCGATGGATCGAAGGCGGATTGGTTAAACGCAAGGCTCGCGGAGTTTACGAACGCCTCGGATGATTCGTGCGGCCACTACTACTGCCGAGCCGCTAGCGTAGTAGTACCGTCTTCGCCAAAGCGAGTTTGGCTTGCAGGTTCGTTCTATCTTCGATTCGGTCAGACTTCCAGGTAAAGCCTGACCTCGGGAAGTGTTGTAACTTTGAAAACGGTGACGGAAAAGATCCCGAGAGGAACTGGGCGGAGAGGTCTCAGGCAGCCATATCGAACAGCTTGTCGATGAACTGATTCTGTTTGCGAACATCATCGTCGCTGACCCACCGCGCCTGCCTGTGTGGCGAATTGCTACTTATTGCCAGGCTCAACAATTCGCCCACACACGAGAAGCGCCCAAAAGCATATGCGGAACCGAAAGCGGCCGGGTCAAGTGTGGGGGGGACGGTCAAATCTCCACGTTCGGCCGACGGTAGACCGCGCGCTAGTCACGCGCGCGCGACCGCGAATTTCGATTTTTGGGACGGTGAGCCTTTTGAAGCGTATCCGGCGTAAGCACAGAGACGCTGTGATGGGCTGATTGACGCGAAGGTTACCAACCAGTCAACTGTTTTCCGAGTGTTTTCCGCCGATTTGAGCACGATTTCCGCCTGTTTGGAGAGGATTCCCGCGTGTTTTGAGCGGGCATGCAAAGTTGACCGCTTGAGGGCTGGTACTTTGGGCTTCGGCGTCGCCGCCGCCAATCTCGACGGTCCCGGCGTCTGCCGGATGTTCAATGGCGCGGTCGCGAAACAGACCATGCCAAAACATCTTTCCTCCGATCACGATCCGCTGTTTCGTTTTCAGCGCGGGCAGGCGAACCTGCGGATCCTTGAGATTGATGAGCTCAAGCCGATTCCCGGCACACCCCGTTCGCATGCTTTCATCGAGCGCTTGATCGGGAGCATACGGCGCGAGTACCTCGATCAGACTCTGTTTTGGAACCAAGGCGATCTTGAACGGAAACTCGACAGCTACAAGGCTTACTACAACCGACATCGCTGCCACACCGGACTGGCCGGAATCACGCCGGCTCACCACAGTGGCGCGCCTGCACATCCAATCGCAGACCTTGACTCATACCGTTGGCGACAACACTGCAACGGCCTCTTTCAGACCCCGGCCGCCGCTTGAGCTGCATTTCGCCCCACACACCCGGAAATATCATTTTTCCAGTCGATTCTGCAGGCCGCTTCAGAACGATCCTGAAGCGATGGCTTCAAATGTCCGTGCGATTACCTAAATGGAGTCGGTCCACCCACGCTCACGCAACGCTAGCGGATCGGAGCAATAGAACAGCGACTATCCACCTTAACTCGGGCCATGGCGGTGGTGACTACCATGGCCGGACCAGAACATCGACCGAATTGAGGGGCACGGCAGGCGGATTCGCACCAATCTCGGCAGGGCGTCGGTACTGGCCTGATTGGGCCAGTCGACCCGTCGAACTAGGCCACCGTAATCAGGCGGACCGTAAGCGTGTGACCATTTACCCGAAATTTTCATTATCCCGTAACCCGTCAAGCACTGGCGGGGTTAGGAGATAAAGGGCATCTGCACTTCCGCTCCCATTTTGCATCAACAAAATCGTGCGAGCGCTGCGTGTCTCATGCGGCGGAAAGACAGAGTTGCGATGATCACGCCGTCGGCTCCGGACAGGGGTGCACCCGACAAAGTCGCGCCGCCTCGACGATTTTGTGCGCGAGGGGATTGAACGAGGCGGCGAAAACCAGTTCCGCTGCCTCGATTGTGTTACGGCGTGCGCAGGAAGCCGTGCGACGCGCCCTTCGCGTCGATATAATATCCAGTAATCGCCCCTGCGGGGTTGATGCCGAATCCTACTGTGCCTTGGTCCGCGCCGGTGCCTGCGCCAGAAACATCGAAGGTCGTGATGGTGCCCCACGGAGCGCGGGCGAAACCGTGATACACATTGTTAGTGTCGATGTAGTATCCCGCGATGGCTCCTGCCGGATTGTTGGCGACAGGGGTCGTGCCTTGGCCCGCGCCCGTTCCTGCGGCTGGAACATCGAACATCGTGTAAGTCTCCGACGGAGTACGCACGAAGACGTGACTGACGTTTTCCGAGTCCGTGGACGTTCCCACGATCACTCTGGCCGGGTTGATGCTATAGGCAATAGTACCCTGGCCGTTGCCTGTACCTGCCCCCGGAGCGTCAAACGTCGTGATGTAACCATCGGGAGCGCGTAACCAGCCATGGAATACTCCGTTTGCCTTGGCGTAAGACCCAATGTAGTCCCCTGTCGGAGTTAGACCGTCGAAACCTACACAGTACGTCAACTGAGAGTCTGGAAGAACGAAAGTTGTGATGGTGCCATCAGCAGCGCGGAAGAAGCAGTTACCCACACCCGCCGCGTCGACGTAATCGCCTCCTATCTCTCCCGCGTCGTTGATGGAATCGCCGGACGTGCCCTGAACGAACCCGGTGCCCGAGCCTGCCCCAGGAGCGTCGAAGATCGTGAAGGCGCCGTCGCTAGTTCGCAGAAAGCCATGCGCTACCTCGCGAGCGTCCCAATAGTATCCGGTGATCGCCTGCGCAGAGTTCATTCCATTGCCTAGCGTGCCCTCACCGGCGCCTTTGCCTGCGTCCGGAGCGTCAAACGTGGTGATCCGCCCGTTGGGAGTGCGCAGGAACCCGTGATTCACATTGTTCTCGTCCACATACCATCCCGCGATTCCGGCCTGGTTGATGCCGTTGGGAGTCGTACCCTGGCCAGCGCCCTTGCCCGCACCTGGAGGGTCGAACGTGATAATTGAAGGTTTAGGCTGTTGCCACGCCTGTGCCTGTGGCCACGGCGCGCAAACCAGACCGACGAGAAGAAGCAACAGCACGATAGGCACTCGCATGTGTCTGCCCCGGCTGGTTGCGCTCCCGCAACTGTGGTTAATCTCGAACTGCGATAGTGGTCGGAAGAATTTTGCCGCCATAGCCGTCTCCTTTGCGTCGTTGAGACCGACGCTCCGAAACGCCCGCCAGCGGAGAGCAGTGCGCTTACCCGAACCGCGCGTTACCCAGCGCAACGGGAAGCCAACTAGAAAGACGTATCCTCATTGAAGGCTCGCACCGAACGGAGCAGGACGTCAAATTAATTCTTTTGAGAATTAGTTTAAGCGTGGATTTCCAGCTTCACGATCTGCGGCGCACGGCCGCAAGCCATATGACTGGCATCGGCATTCCGAGACTGGTAGTCAGTAAGATACTCAATCACGTCGAAAGCGGAATTACAGCCGTGTATGACCGGCACAGCTACGACGCGGAGAAGTGCGCCGCTCTGCTTAAATGGGCGCGGCACTTGACGCGCATGAACGCGATGGCCGCACCAAGGATGAGTTATCCTTTGCGCCCTGCGTGCGGGGCGATTTGAGGCGCACTAGCGCGGCAAGTCTGGGGATAAGGCGGCAAGAGTGCGACAGGCCAATCATCAGCGCGCGCTGCGAGGCGTCCTTCGGAATCAGCGAGGGCTTGGGCGCGAGCCTTTCAGCCAACTAGAGGATATCGATCCAACGATGGATTGGCTTCTCCCCGGCCCAGGCGACGATCGGCGCGCTGGCTTCGCCGCCCCGGTCCACAATGTCGTCGTTGGGCTCGCCCGACAGCCACGGAGCCGCGACATAGTCGAGCCCCTTGATTTCGAAAATGGTCTTGGCGGCCTGCTCCCAGGAACTGGGCATGCCCTTGACCAGCAC
>JBEKLA010000333.1:0-3827 GCA_050010455.1 Binataceae bacterium (SeqCode)
CAGCACCAGCGTCAACGCGATCTCATTCGGCGTGCGCTGACGCACAGCGCCCTCGACCAGCGCGATCATGCGATCCAGAAACGACTTGCCGGGCGCGGCGGTGATCTCGACTACGATCCGGTCCGAGAGCACTCGTGTGCCGCCGGTAACGCCGGAGCGATCGCCACCCGCCTCGCGGATCACAGGCGCCGATTCGCCGGTAATCGCGGACTCATCGACAGAAGCAATACCCTCGATAATCTCGCCGTCGCTCGGGATGGTTTTCCCGGCTTCCACGATGACGCGATCTCCCGGCTTCAGATCGCTCGAATAGATTTCTTCGATCTGCGCACCGCTTATCCGGCGCGCGGGAGTATCCTGGCGCGTCTTGCGCAACGACTCGGCCTGCGCCTTGCCCCGCGCCTCCGCCAGCGCCGTCGCGAAGTTCGCGAACAGCACGGTCAGGAATAGCCATACGTCCAGCGCGATGAAGTAGGTAGTCGGGACCTGGCTCGAGGAATATCCCATCGCCGACTGAACCACGAACAACAGGGTCAGGACGGCCCCCACTTCGACCACGAACATCACCGGATTCGTCCATTGGATATCCGGCCGCAGCATCACGAACGCCTGCTTGAGAGCGATCCGCACCAGCTCGGGCGCAAACAGAGCTACGCGCCTGGCGCGGCGAGGCGGCGGCACCATCACTGATGGTATCGACGGAGGTTCCGGCGCCGAGAACGCGACATTGGATTTCGACATGGAATTTTTCCTCGATTAGATGACTATTCGAATAGGCGACAACCGCACTTGGTTCACCCGCCGAACGGAATCGGGCCGAGATGATCGGCCAGCGGGCCGAGCGCCGCCACCGGCAGGAACAACAGCGCGCCGACGATCAAGATCGTGCCGAACAACAGGCATCCGAACGTGAACGTGTCGTCGCGCAATGTTCCAAGGCCGAAAGGAGTTTCCTTCTTGTATCCGAGCGCCGCCGCCATCGCGATCGGAGCGATAATCGGCAGGTAGCGGCTGACCAGCATCACCAGGCCGGTCGCCAGGTCCCACTGCGGCGCTTCCGGAGCAGGAATGGGATTGTTGTTGAAGCCATACGTGACGCCCAATCCATCGAAGGCCGAGCCGTTGTTGGCCGAGGCCGACGAGAATTGGTAGACGATCTGCGAAAACCCGTGGGCGCCGGGATTGCTCTCAGCCTTGATACCCCAGTCGGTCGCCGCGAACAGCCCGCTCGGTCCAAGAATCATCAGCGGATGAATCAGCAGAGCGATTACCGCGAGCTTCATCTCCTTCGCGCCGATTTTCTTGCCCAGGTACTCGGGCGTACGCCCTACCATCTGGCCGGCGAGAAAGATCCCGATGATCAGGAACAGCAGCAGGTTGATCATGCCCACGCCCTTGCCGCCGTAAATGCAGTTCACCCACATCCCCCACATCGGCGACAATGCAGCGAGCGGATTTAGACTGTCGTGCTCGCAGTTGACGGCGCCGCACGTCACGTCCACCGTGATCGCGGCGAACGTCGCGCCCGCCGACGTTCCAAAGCGCAGCTCCTTGCCTTCAAGATTGCCGAGATGCTGATCGACGGGGAGACCGGCGACTGTCGCAATCGTTACCGGAAGCTTCCCGTTCGGCGCCGACGCGCTCGGCACCGAAAACGTCTGGCTCTCGGCCCGCGCGGTGAGGCCGGGGTTCGGTTTCAGCGTGTCATAGTAGATGGCCCAGACGATCGTACCCACCATCATCAGCGCCATCACCGAAAAAATTACCCACGAGTGACGCTTGCGATTCAGCATTCGTCCGTACATCAACACCAGCGAGAACGGGAACAACATCATCGCGAACGTCGTCAGGAAGTTGGTCCACGCACTCGGATTCTCCATCGGATGCGCCGAGTTCATGCCATAGAATCCGCCGCCGTTGGTGCCGAGCATCTTGATTGGAATCACCGCCGCGACCGGGCCCACCACGATAGTCTGTTGCTTGGCCTGGCCATTGTCCGCCGTGCCCATCGCCGCGGGCTCCAGCGTCGACACCTGATGGGCAGACTCGTACGTCATCGGCATCCCCTGTTGCATGAACAGGATCCCGATAACCAGGGCTGCCGGGACAAACATGTATGCGACCACCCGCCACATATCGACGAAGTAGTTGCCTACCGTCTTGTCGGCGCGAAAGCACCGGATGATCGCAGTTAGAGCGCACAGTCCTACGGCGGCGGAAACGTATTGATTGAGTATGACGAAAAAGATCTGACTCCAGTTCGAGAGATGCACGTCTCCTGAATAATGCTGGATGTTAGTATTGGTCATGAACGACGTGACGCTGTTGAATATCGTGGTTGGCGCGAGCATGCCCAGGCCACGAGGATTCAGCGGCGCGACCGGCTGCACGGCCAGAACGATAAATCCGTAGACGAACAGCGCAGCGTTGAAGATAAGCAACGCGGCCGCATACTGCTTCCAGGTCTGCGGCCCGGTATCGAGACGTTTTTCAAACCACGCCAAACAACGCGGCGGAGTATACTTGCCGTCCATGATCCAGGCCATATAGCGGCTCAGCGGTATAGCCAGAATCGTGGTGAATACCATTAATGATATGGGAAGAAGCCACATTGATTTGTACCTCGATTTGCTATCGCTGCCGTCTGGAAACTAGAACCACTCGGGACGAATCAGCGCGGCCAACAGATAGGCAAACAGCAGAGCGGAGATCACGCCGGTTAGATAAATCATCTGAATTACCTCAGATTTCTTCGCAGGCAAGCAGAAATGCGTAGCAGAGCCCCATCACTGCCAGGCCCAACACGAACATAGCGGGGAGCCAGATCTCGAGATTCATCATTTCTCCTCTTCAGGACGCAGAAACGGGCAGTTGTCAAAAAACGTGATTGCGGAGTTCATCGCAACTGCCTTTGCGACAGCGCTCCCGCCGACGCAAACTCTTCGAGCACCGGACAGGGGCCCTCGAAGGCGTCGAATTGCCGAATGCTTTCCTCGCCTACGATCGGGCTACCATCTTCGCTCAGCACCGCGACTCTGCCCTCACTGACTAGCAAGCGCCATCCGCACTCGACGCAGTAGTAAAGTCGCGCTTTTTTGCCCCCGAACAGATCGCTGTCGCAGGGTGGTCCGATCATGAGCTCGTGCGGCAGGCCCGCATCACAGCGCTCCGAAGTCGTATCGACGTTGTTGCGGATCTTCATGCCAACGCCTATCCGCAATTCTCGGACCAGAAGAAAAAGCTTTGCCGATAAGCGTATTTTGGAGCGCTCACCTCGCGTCGAGCTTTAATCTTCCATCAGAACGAAACGGGTCGCATCATTTTGATATGTGCGTTTGATATCCGGAGGGGCACTCAACACAGGAGCGCTACAGGCGGGAAACCCGTCGCGACCGGAGATTTCAGGCGCGAACGAACATGGGACTTGTCGGATTGTTAGGCTTTCCGAGGGCGTTCTAGAATCAAAAGCTGTTGGAGCGTGGCCTGCGATAACGCGGGCTATGGCGGCAATCGAGCGACGGTTCGCGGTGCGTAAAATGGCGGCCGGGGCCGCTCGAACGAGGCGGCCCCGGCTCAGGATGCTACGGGCGCTCGGTGTGGAGCGCTGGGTTTAGCAATTAATCCGCGGCGGGCGGCTGTTCGCACGCTTCGAGACAGGTCTCTTGGGCGCTGCTACAGGCACGGAGCGCCATGTTGTACGTTTGCAGGTCCGTCTTGGCGCAGGCGCCCAAGGCGCTCACAGCGCTCCGACATGCAGAGGAAAACGGGGTGGTATCACACGCTGTCTGCGCTGCCGTGACATCGGAAGTGCAGGCGCTCCCAATGGC